>VGFC01000260.1 GCA_016869045.1 Armatimonadota bacterium | reverse complement strand
GAGCTGGACGTCGGCACGGCCAAGCCGACCGCGGAGCAACGCCGCGCGGTGCCGCATCATCTGATCGACTTCCTCGATCCGCGCGAGCGCTACAATGCGGAGCGGTTCGCGCAGGACGCGCTGGAGGCCATCCGCGGGATCGCGTCGCGAGGCAAGCGGGCGCTGGTGGTCGGCGGGACGGGCTTCTACATCGAGGCGCTGATGTACGAGATGTCCGACATCCCGCTGGTCGATCCGGACATCGAGGCGCAGCTCGAGGCCCAGGCCGCAGAGCGAGGCATGCCCGCGATGCACGCGCGGCTGGCGGCCGTCGATCCGGAGACCGCCGCGCGCCTGGAGCCGAACGACCGGCAGCGCATCCTGCGGGCGCTGGCGGTCTACGAGACGTCCGGCCGGCCTCTCTCCCATTTCCACGAGGTCTCGCCGCGCCGGGAGCGCGTGAAGGTGGAACGGTATGTCGTGCTGACGCGCCCTCGCGAGGAGCTGTATGCGCGCATCAACTCGCGGGTGGATGGGATGATCGAGGCCGGACTCGTGGACGAGGTGCGCGGACTGGCGGATCGTTACGGCTGGGAGGCCGAGGGACTGAAGGCGCTTGGGTATCGGCAGTTCCGCGACCATCTGTCGGGAAACCGTTCGCTGGCGGGGAGTGTAGAACTCCTGAAGCGCGACACGCGTCGATATGCCAAGCGGCAACTGACGTGGTTCCGTCGCGTGCCGCAGGCCGTGTGGGTGGACTTGAGCGACCCCGGCGCGCCGGCCTGGGAGGATCTCCTGCGGCCCTCATAGGCGTGAAAGCAGTGGGGCGGGCATTCCTGCCCGCCAAGGCCCCATGGCGGGCAAGAATGCCCGCCCCACCACTTCTGGGGAGTGTGACAACGTGAGACACGCGAAGCTGGTGATTGTCCTCGCAGGCTTGCTGCTCATTGGTGCGGTCGCCTCGTCGCAGCAGGCCGCATCGGTGCAGCTCTATGACCGCGATCCGAAGCAGGCGCTGAATGCCGAGGTCACGACCTCTGAGGACACGGCGGACTGGACCGTGTACCACGTGCTGCTTGACAGTACGAACGGCCAACGGGTGCCGGCCCTGGTGGGGATCCCGAAGACGGGCGAGAAGCCGTACCCGCTGCTGATGGTGCAGCACGGGCTGGGCGGCGACAAGAACGTCGAGTACGTGCGGCTGCCCGCGCTCGAGATGGCGAAGGCCGGCTATGCGACCATCCGCATCGACGCGCACTCCCACGGCGAGCGCGCCGCCGCGAACGTGCAGGGCGACATGATGGCGCGCATCCTTGGCATGGTGCAGCAGGGCGGTTGGGTGCAGTCGATCGTGGACATGCGCCGCGGTCTGGACTACTGCGCAACTCGCGACGACATCGACATGGAGCGCATCGGCTACATGGGCGCGAGCATGGGGGCGATCATGGGCGGCGTGCTGTGCGGCGTGGAGGATCGGATCGACGCGGCGGTGCTGATGCTGGGCGGTTCGCTCGGGGCCTTCATGCCGGGGCTCTTCGAGACAATCGACCCCGCGAACTACATCGCGAACTTCGCGCCGCGCCCGCTGCTGATGCTCAACGGCAAGCAGGACCCGCTCATCCCGCCCGCCGCCGCCCAACGCCTCTACGACGCCGCCAAGGACCCGAAGAAGATCGTCTGGTACGACACCGGCCACACGCTGCCGCTTGACGAGGCCGTCAAGGAAGTGACGGCCTTCATCGGCGAGCATGTGCCGGCGAAGAAGGGGTAGACACCGACGGTCACGGGACGGCGCCGGCGGCCCGTCCTGTGACAGCCTCAGGGAACCCGTAGGTCGAAGCGCCAGCTTCGACGCCCTACCTGACGAGGACGCGCACGCCGTAGGGCTCGATCTCAGCCGTCTCCTCGTGTTCCCCCACCCTCACGGTGGGAGCGAGCGGCTCGGCGCGGAAGTTGAGAAGCATGACGAGCACCTGCCCGTCCTTCTCGAAGGCCAGCCAGTTGCGCGGGTCGAGGCCGGTGACCTGGACCTTCTCGTCGCAGCGTTGCTTCAGCCGGAAGAAGTCCTCGTGGCGCGCGATGATCTCGGCGGCCTCGCTGGTGGCGTAGAAGGCGCCGCCGTCCATCGGCGGGAGCCACCAGATGAGACAGCCGTTGCCGCCGCTCTCGGCGAACTGGCGCAGGATGCGGTTGCGCCAGGTCTCCATGCGCGGCATGGGGCGCTCGTCGTTGCGGTCGGAGAGATACCACATCTCCCCGCCCATGAACGGCACGCCGTTGAGCGCCTGCACGGTCGCCTGGATTGCGCCCCGGTCGCCGCCGTAGCCGGCGATGGCGAGGTCGAGGTGCGGCGCCAGCAGCGACCAGTCCACGCCGTAGTGCTCGCGCGTGTTCGTGCTCTGGTAGCCCGAGTACATCGAGAACTCCACGGGCCGGGCGGCCTTCGCGAAGATGGCCTTGAGCTTGCCCGCCATCTCGGCGTTCTGCGTGCAGCGGAAGGTCGTCCACTGCTCCCGATGGCTCGCGAGGATCGTCTCGGCGTTCAGCGCAACGTCGGCCGGGAGCTTGGCGAAGGCGCGGAAGGCTTCCAGGCACCGCGCGCACGTGCAGAAGGTCGGAGGATCGACGACGGGCTGCTCCAGGTCCCAGTTCGCGCCGTCGTAGGGCGTGCCGTTGACGGTGTCGAGGAACCACTTCTCCAGCGCCTCGATCACCTGCGTGCCCTCGGTGAGCACCCAGGTCGGGCAGAGGGTGTGCCTGATCGGCTGGCCCTTGAAGTCCACGGCCAGGAACTCGGGGTGCTCGGCGGCGAAGTCCTGCAGTGAGGCGGGCACGCCGAACGGCTCCCAGCCGATGCTCCAGAAGACGCGATGGCCGCGGTCCTTCAGGAAGGGCACGACATCGTTGCCGTAGCCGCCGTAGGTCCAGGTGATGCCGCTGGCGTAGCAGTTGTCGGCGAAGGCCTCGGCGACGACGGGGTTGGAGAACTGCGAGCCATAGTAGCACGGGCAGATGCGCGCCGCCTTCGGGCGCACGTTCTTCAGCGGCGGCAGCACCTGCACCCGGCTGCGGGTCGGCAGCTCACAGACCGTGCCCTCGAGCGACTCGAACCAGGTGAACAGCGGCAGTTCGCCCTCCGCGAGGTCCGCCGGCGCCTCGAAGAGCAGCCCGCAGATCGGCTTCGCGTGAGGGGAGCCGAGCTTCTCGCACTTCAGGTCCAGCTCGATCACGTACTCCTTCCCCTGCTCGACCGGGACGACGCCCTCCCTGTCCACCCAGGCCGCTTGTTGCCGATCGACGTCCTCCGGCTTCGCGACGAACTTCACGCACTTGGAGCCATCCGGCCCCTCGGGCGTGAGGTACCACGTATTGCCCCACTCCGGCTCGTCGAAGGAGCCCATCTTGAGGAGGTTCTGGTCGCTGTCCTTGGCGCGGAACACGACGTTGTCCACCCAGAACGTGCCCACGATCCCGCGATTCTGCCACTTGATGATGAGTGGGTGCGCGCTCACCGCGCCGGGCGGCGGCTTCACGACCATCGACATGTGGCGCCAGTCGAACGTGCCGCCGCCCGCGATGGTAGGCTCGTAGGTCATCGTGTGTTCGGTCTTGTCGCCCCAGCGCATGGCAAGCTCGAACCCCTGGCCGGGGAGCGCGTCATAGGCGATCTCGTGGCGCGTCATCTCGACACCGCCCACGGGCGAGGCGGCGCCCTGTTTCACCTCGGTGATCGCCCCGCCGCCCAAGGGATCGAAGGCGACGAACTTCAGCGAGGCCGGCGCCTCGACGACCATGCGATACGCCTCGGAGGGCACATCCTGCGGCGCGTGGACGTAGCAGCGCAGGAGCTGGCGGCTGCCGCGTGGGACGTAGAACGTGTCCATCTTCGGAAAGAGCTGCGGGCCGCGCTCCCCGACGAAGAGCGCCGCCGCAAACCGGGCTTCCTGCGCACCGGCCTCGGCCCAGAGGCCACCGCCCTGCGCGACCGCCGGGGACCAGCCGGCCTGGGGCGCCGCGGTTCGCCAGTCGTCCGGGGGCTGATCCGTGCGCACGACCCACCGTGGCGAGACGCCTCGCGCGTCGTGCTCCAGCGCAGGCCGGATCGAGGGCTGAAGGCCGGTGGCCTTCGCCTCGAGGGCGACCACGTTCAGGCCGCGTTGCAGTCGCAGATCGACGGCGTCCCCGGGCGCCACGGCGAGACCGTTGAGGAAGACCTCGGCCTGCGCGTCCTTCGTTCCCAGTCGCATGGTGACAACCGCGGCGGCGATCGACTGCGGGATACCAGCCGAGCCCAGCACGTCCTCGTTGCCTTGCACGACACGGTATGCGGCGCGCGCCTGGCCCGAGGCGAGGGCGGCCTTCGGCAGGGCCACCTCAATCTGCTTGCGACCCGGGCCGTTCGCCTGCCCGGAGGTGACCTCGTCGCCCGAAGTCACACGCAACTCCAGGCGCGTTGCCTCATCCGCCGCGCCCGCAAGTGTCGCGAAGGCGGTCAGCTTGTCATCGCCCAGTATCAGCTTCACCGGCCCGAGCGCCGGGCCGGTCGGCGCGAACCGCAGCGTGCCGAAGGCCTCGGGCTGGTGGAAGTTGCCCTGCAGGCCGCTCCACGTGCTCAGCTCCTTGGCGAAGGAGCGGTTGCGCGTGAAGTTGGCGCGCCACTCGCCGGTCGGCTGCCCGCCCAGCGCCGCGAGGGGGATCGCCAGCTCCAGGATGTAGCTTCGCTCCGTGCGCTTCGCGACGCAGCGCCAGTCGCAGTTCCATGCCGCGTTGTAGCTCTCGGCCTCGTAGGTCCCCGTGCCCGAGTTCGCCGCGAACTGGTAGTACGCATGGCCCGGCGGCTGCAGGAAGACCTCGACGCTGTCCTCGTTCCACACGGGCGCATCGCGGCCGGTCTGCTCGGCCTTCACCAAGTGCAGCATGTTGAGCTTCGGCTCAAGGAGGCTCTCGAAGGCCTCCACGCCGACGTACAGGTTCGCCTCATCCCAGCAGACGCGCACCTGCGTCTGCTCCTCGACGAGGCCCGCACCCGCATTCGACAGGAAGGGCGACGCAACGCTCGCCGCCTGCCAGCACGCATCCGCGAGGTCGCCATCCAGGACGGGCGCGGTGTCTGCGCGGTAAGCGGTCAGGAGGGCCTGGGAAGGCGCGTGACCGGCCAGGAGGAGGATGCCGAGGCCAAGCGAGGCACACATGGCGGGATGCTCCCGAGACGACAGGCTGCCGTTCCCGTTCCCTGAGGGCGTGACGCGGACCTTGGTTCAGCGTTACTGAGCCCCGGACAGACACGGGAACAGTGGGGCGGGCATTCTTGCCCGCCAGAGGCTGTGGCGGGCAAGAATGCCCGCCCCACTGTTCCCGTCCTTCTGCGACGCGCAGTAGACAACCCGTCCACAGAACCTTCGGGCCGCTTCGGCGTCTACGAGGGCGAGCCAGGGACGGCTACGCGAGGGCCGCTCAGGGGCCCAACATGATAGGGAGGGTTTGCCGCTTTCTGCCGTGCCTCGTCGTACTTGCGGTCGCCGGCGCTCAGGCACAGATGCTCGTTCCGCGCACCGAGGAGAGCGCCGCGGACCAGCCGCCGCTCGAGACGAAGTCGCTCCACGCCACCGTGTCCATCGACAACCAGGTCGCCACGACCCGCATCGAGCAGGTCTTCGTCAACCACACCGAGTTCGACCTCGAAGCCGTCTACCTCATCCCCTTGCCGGAAGCCGCTACCGTCTCGGACTTCGCCTACTGGGCGAAGGGCAAGCGCATCGCGGCCGAGATTCGCGAGAAGCAGGAAGCCCGCGACACCTACGAACGGATCACCGGGCTGCGACGCGACCCGGCCTTGCTGGAGAAGGTCGGGCGCAACCTGTTTCAGGTCCGCATCTACCCCGTCTCGCCCACGGAGCCGATGAAGGTCGAGCTGGAGTATCAGCAGGTACTGCCGTACGACTCCGGCCGCGTGAGCTACACCTATCCGCTGACGGTCGGGGGGCAGCAGGAGAGAATCCGGGACCTCACGATCCTCGTGAAGATCAAGGATCAGAAGCCGATCACGAACGTCGAATCGGCCACGCACAAGCTCTCCGTCACCCAGCCCGATCCGCACACGGCTTCGGCCTCCTTCGAAGGCTCGCGCGTGAAGCCTGACCGGGACTTCTCGCTCACCTACACGGTCACGTCCGCCGACTTCGGGATCAACTTCCTCACCTATCGGAAGCCCGACGAACGCGGGTACTTCCTGCTGATGATCGCGCCGCAGGAGGAGACGGGTGAGGGCGACATCGTCCGCAAGGACGTGGTCTTCGTCTTCGACAAGTCCGGCAGCATGGAAGGGGAGAAGCTCGACCAGGCCAAGCGGGCCCTTCGGTTCTGCGTCACTCACCTGGAGCCAAACGACCGCTTCGACCTCGTCATCTTCTCGGACTCGCTGAGCGTGTTCCGGGAGAAGCTCGCCGACGCGACGAGCGCGAACCAACAGGAGGCGCTCAGGTTCATCGAGGACCTCGAAGCCACCGGCGGCACGGACCTCGACAGCGCCCTGTCGAAGGCGCTGAGCATGATGGAAGCGAGCGACCGCCAGCGCACGGTCATCCTCGTGACCGACGGCCTGCCGACCGTGGGCGTCACGGATACACCGACGATCCTCGCGAACCTCGCCAAGGCGAACCAGACCAAGACGCGGGTCTTCACCTTCGGCGTGGGAGACGATGTGGACGATCAGCTCCTGCTGAAGATCGCCACCGCCCACCGCGGGGCCGAAGAGCACGTCCGCAACAACGAGAAGATCGACGCGAAGGTCTCCGCCTTCCTCTCCAAGGTCAGCAAGCCGGTCCTCGTGGACCTCAAGATCGACTTCGGCGGCGCGCGGACCCAGGAGGTCTACCCGGCGATTCTCCCCGATGTCTTCAAGGGCTCGCAGCTCATCATCACCGGGCGCTACCGGGGCGAATCCTCCGACCCCATCGTGCTCACCGGCGACATCAATGGTCGGCCCAAGACCTTCAGCTACCCGGGCGAGTTCGTCGCCCAGACGGACGAGAACCCGTTCATCGCGCGCCTCTGGGCGAAGGATCGGGTGAGCTACCTGCTCGACCAGATCCAGCTACACGGCGAGAACAACGAACTCAAGGACGAGATCATCCGGCTGAGCAAGGAGTTCAGGTTCGCGACCCCCTACACGTCCTTCCTGGCGGTACCGAAGGAAGTACAGGCCGCGATGAACTAGCGCCGATTCGCGACCGGCGGCGACCCCTGGGTGCGGGTCACGGCTCCGCCGGACACCGTGCGCGTCACGGCGCTCTTCCCGTGGGGCGAGACGAAGCCGCTGACGCTCGACCCGCGCGACGGCCGCTGGACGGTCCGCTTTATCGTACCCAAGGGTACGGTGCATGGGGACTACGAGGTCGTCATCGTCCTCACGCGCGCCGACGGTACGCAACAGCGCTTCACCGTCCGCTACCAGGCCGACCTCGAGGCGCCGCAGGGCCTCGGGCGCGCGCTCGCCGCGGCAGTGCCGGGGGGCTGGCGGATCACGCTCTCCGTCGAGGCCTCCGAGGACGCCGAACGGGTCGATGTCCTGGTGCCGGGAGGCGGCCTCACCGGTCTCGGTCGGCAAGATGGCTCGGCGGAGTTCCGCGGCGAGGTGACGCTCGCTGCATCGGCGGTGAGGGGCTCGTCGGTGTTCCTGCCGGTACTGATCACCGATGCCGCGCACAACCGTCTCGAGATCGAGGTGGAGGTCGAGCTGCCGCCGTCCAGGCCATAGGGAGGGAAGCTCATGTCTCGTCGCAGAGCCGGTTTGCTCGCTGCTCTGATCGTCGCCGGGGGTGCGGCGGTGCTCGCGCACTACGCGCGGGCGACGACTCGCGCCCCCGTGTTCGACGCGCTCTTCACCAGCACGCGGAAGGTGACGGCCGTCGCGGTCACGGCCGATGGTGTGTGGCTCGGCACCGAGGGCGGCCTGGTCTGTTGCGACGCGGGCGGCGCCGAGACCGCACGAGTCACAACGCTTGGCGGACTACCGGCGAACCGCGTCGGCGCACTGCTGCCCTTGGAGCCCCACTCAGCCGGCGTCCTGGTGGGCACGGAGCGCGGTGCCGTCGCGGTCGGGGGAGCGGCTCAGCCGCCGCTCGTCGGGCGATGCACGGCCCTGTGCCGACACGAGGGTGATGCCTGCGCGGCGGTGGGCCGCCAGGTGATGTGCCTGCAAGAGGCGGGCTGGGAGCCGCTCGGGCCGCCCCTGCCGGCCGACGCCCGCTGCCTTGCGGAGTTCGGTGGCGAGCTCTGGGCCGGCACCGGCCGCGGTCTCTTCCTGCTCACGGACGACGAGTGGGCGCCGGTCGTCTACCGGGATGATCCCCTCGCCGCGACGGTCAACGCGCTGGCGGCGTCGGAGGCGCTGTACGTCGGCACCGTCGGCGGCCTCTTCGTGTGGGGGGACGGCGACTGGCGGGGCTACACGACGGCCGACGGCCTGCCCGACAACCATGTGACCGCGCTGGCTATCGGCGAGGAGGCCGTGTACATCGCCACGTATGGCGGCGGCGTCGCGCGTCTGCGGGAGGGAGAGGTTGAGCCGCTCGCCGGCTCGCCCGCGTACGCCACGGCGCTGGCCTGGGACTCGCGCGGATCGGCCTTGTGGGTGGGCACGGAGGACCAGGGCGCGTTCCGCTGGGACGGGCTTGCCTGGCAGCCGCAACCGCCGGCGAACGAGCCGCCAGGGCACAACATCACGAGTCTCGCGACGGGTCCGGGGGAGTTGCTGGTGGGCACCTTCGAGCACGGGGTGGCGACCTGCCGCGCGGGCACGTGGGAGAGCGCGGGGAGCGGCCTGAGCAGTACGTGGATCAACCACATGGCCCACGGACAGGGCCGCGCGTGGGCGAGGACCTCCGCCGGTGACCTGTTCGTACGCGACGGCGACGCGTGGCACCCGGTCACGAAGGCCTCGGGGCTGACGAAGCCCTGGACGAGCTTCGTTGGTTCCGCGGGCGGCAACGTCTGGGTCGGCACCTGGGGCGCCGTCTCGAAGTTCGACGGCCGCCGCTGGCAGAGCTACGCCCCCAAGCCCGCGCTCGCCGACCAGGTGGTCACCGGCGTCGCCGTCCTTGGCCGCGACCTCTGGGTCGGCACGGCGAAGAGCGGCCTGCTCCGCTACAACGGGCACCGCGGCACCTGGGAGACGTACACGCTGGGGAAGGGCCTCACCGACACGTGGGTGACGAGCGTCGCTGCGTGGCACGGATCGCTGTGGGTCGGCACCTTCAGCGGCGGGCTCTGCCGCTTCGACGGACGCGGCTGGGAGCACCTGGGCGCTCCGGCGCCGCTGCCCAGCGTCCGCGTCAACTGCCTCGCCGCCACCGACTGCCTCTACGTCGGCACCCTCGAAGGCCTCTGCCGATTCGATGGAACGCGCTGGACGACGTACGGCCGCGCCGACGGCCTCCCGAGCGAGATCGTGCAGGCCCTGTGCGTGGACGGCGACCGGCTGTGGGTCGGGACCCCCGAGGGCCTCGCCTGCGGCCGCCTCGTGGAGGTGAAGCCGGCCAGCCCGCCCGCCGTGCGCCAGTCGCCTCCGCCCGGCCCGACCGTCAAGCCGTGCGTCTGCGGAAGGGTGACTCGAACGTGCGGGTGAGCCGTCAGTCCTGCGCTTCGGCCGGTAGCACGACCGCGACCTCCCACCAGTCCTTCAGGCTGATCGTGACCTGATGCCCCTTCCCCTTGCGCTCCACCTTGGCCTCGGCGGGCTTCTCGCGGCCGCGCGAGTCGAACAGCAGCACGCGCGGGGCCTGGGCGTGCGGCCAGGGGAACGTGCCCGACACGCAGGTCAGCAGGCGCTCCTCGCCGAGCACCCAGCCCTCGTGCAGCTCGATGGGGGTGAAGGGGAACATGACGTTGACCGGCCCGAACTCGCCGCCGCGCTCACCCTCCGGCGGGAAGCTGGTTCCGTAGTAGTAGTACAGGATGCCAAAGCGCAGGTGGGCGATCACGGTGCGCATGAAGGCGTCCGCCCCCCACGCGCTCGGGAACCCGTGCCCGAGGCCGATGGGCGAGTGCAGCTGGCCCCTCGCGAGACCCGGCTGCAGCGGCGGGCCGTCCGCCGGCGTCAGCGGGTCGTACCCCTGCGTCTCCATGAAGCGGAACGTGCGCAGGCTCTGCAGCTCCTTGACGACGGGGTGTGAGTTGCAGACCACCGTCTTGCCGCGATCGAGCACGAGCTTCACCCATTGCGCCCGCGCTGGCGCGCTCACCAGGCCGAGGTCGGCCATCTTCGATTGCACGCGGCCGGCGGGGTCCAGCGTCACCGTCCGCCCGTCCCAGCGCTCGCGGCTGAAGCGGTCCGCGCCGGTGCTGTAGGCCATGCTGAACTGGTCGATGTACACGCCGTCGAAGCCCACCTCATCCAGCAGCCACGTGAGCTGCTCCAGCATGTTCGCGTGGCGATGGTTGCCGATCTCCGGGTAGACCATCAGGTTCAGCGCGGGCGGCTCGGTGTAATACTGCACATACCAGCAGTCCAGCACCACGTTCCCGCTCGCGTCGCGGATGCACGAATCGCGCCACGGCGAGGCATCCACCTTCGCGGTCATCGCGGGCGTAGCGGGCTGGCCGTACTTGCCGCCCTTGTCGCGGCCGATGGGCCAGCCCTCGGCGGGAATCGTGTCGCCGAAGAAGGTCAGGGGCACCGGCACGAGATTGGTCTCGGTGCAGGCCAGGCATTTCGCGCCCGGCACCGTCTCGTGGATGAAGGCGATCGCCTTCGTCATCATCTCCCGGTACTGATCGCGCGTGTACGGCCACCCGCTGTAGTACTCGAACCAGGGCACCAGCGCAAAGAGCATGAGGTGCTTGCGCGCGAGGAGCGCCTTGGCGGCGGCACGGCCCTCCTCG
>VGFC01000259.1 GCA_016869045.1 Armatimonadota bacterium | reverse complement strand
GCCACGGGTAGGGCGTCGGGTAGCCGATGGCACAGAAGATGAACCGCTGCAGCCTGAAGAAGAGCAGGAAGAACCAGGTGCTGAACGTGAGGTCCGAGGGCAGCAGAAACGCGATGCCAATGACGAACGGGTAGAACGCGAGGCCGGTCGTCGTCAGCGCGCCGTTCCACTTCGGGCCGAAGTCGAGCCAGCGCACCTTGACGGGCATCTGCGGCACCGAGGGCCAATACGTGCTCAGCCCGTTGAGGATGTCGATCCCCGCCGAGACCGCGAAGCCCCACCACATCGCCTTCTTCCGCCAGATGGACTCCTGGCCCGGCGCGGTCAGCTCCATCGGGAGGGAGATGAGCGGGAAGCTGAGCTTCTCGTACTGCGTCCACTGCTGGCGCAGGATGACGTTGATGCCCAGGCACATGAGCTGGGTGGTGCCGATGAAGCCCGCCCACAGCAGCCCCGGACGCAGCCAGGCCTTCACGTTGTGGAGCGCGTAGATCGAGGAGCCGCCCTCGTAGAAGTACTTCACGGAGAGGGCATCGGACATCATCGCGAACCGGGGGAGATAGGGGAGAAGGGTGATCTCCCAGCGGTTCGCCTCGTTCGCGTAGCGAAAGGGGTAGGCGAGGGAGGGCGTGAGGATCGCCATGAACTGGTCGCCGACGATCCCGCTGCTCACGCCGATCATGATGTAGATCAGCAGCAGCTCGGCGCGGGTGAACGAGAAGCGCGGACAGAGCAGACGCACGATCGAATTCAGCCCGTACAGCGCGGCCAGCGCGATGACCGCGTGGAAGAAGACGGAGAGGTAGGTCGGCCGGCCGCCGTAGATGTTCTCCATCCCGGCGACCCAGAGGCTCACCAGCGGCACGAGAAGCGCGCCCAGCACAAAGCCGCGCGCGCGCAAGCGTGCCGAGCCTGGTTGGGGGGACGGTGGTTCCATCGAGCTTCCTCGGCGAGATGAAAGACAGGCCCCAATCTCCGACGGACGTCATGTCGGAAATCGGGGCCTGTCTTTCATTTCGCCTAGTAGTCGGACTCGCGGTAGATGAGCGGCTCGTAGTCGGTCTCGCGGAACTCGGCGGCGACGACCCGACCGATGATCAGTTTCTCCGGGCCCTCGCCGTACACGTGCTGCACCTCGCAGTCCAGCGACGCGGCACAGCCGTCGAGCAGCGGCGAGCCGGTCGTAGCGACGTGGGTCGGCAGCCCCTCGAACTTGTCCACCTCGGTGCTGTGCCGACCCCCGAACCGCCGGGCGATGTCGAGTTGGTCGCGCCGGAGCACGTTCACCGCAAAGGCGTTGGAGGCGAGGATCAGCTCGCGCGTCGTGCTCTGCGCGCCGACGCAGATCAGGACGCGGTCGGTGGCCACCTGCGTCGCCCATGCGACAGCCAGCCCGCCCTTGCGGCCCTCGTGCGCCCCGGTCACGACGTTGACGCCGTGGTTCAGCATGTCATGTCTGAGGTTCATGGTTGCGGTCTCCTCTCACCGATTGCGCCCGTCGTTCAGCCAGTGGAACGCCTCGCGAATCCACTGGTAGTTCTGCTCGCTCATGCCGAGCGAGGAGTAGTCCTCGATGTAGGCGATGAAGCCGCCGTTGTAGGCGCCGAGGTTCTCGTTGAGGCGGCGCGCGTACTCGAAGATCTCCTCGCGCGAGCCGTGGCAGGCCCGGCGCTGATGGTCGATGGAGCAGCAGAAGCAGATCTGCCCGCCGAACTCCTGTGCCAGGCGCTCGATGCCGAAGATGTCGGGCTGCAACAGCTCGAGGATGTCCAGGCCGATCTCGATGAGGTCGGGGATGATCGCCCACACGTCGCCGCAGGTGTGCAGCCACGTGTGCTTGCCCTGCCGGTGGATGCGCTCGTACTGGTCGGCGTAGCGCGGCTTGAAGACCTCGCGCCACACGCTGGGGTTCACCATCAGCCCGTCCTGCGTGCCCCAGTCATCGCCGAACTTCACGCCGTCCAGGTCATGCCCCGCGAGCTGGTCGATGATCCCGTTCTCGACGTCGAAGACGAGGTCGAGAACGCGCTCGGCCTTCGGGCGGTCTGCGTGCAGGTCCATCAGGAACTGCTCGACTCCCCGCATGAACATCGCGCAGTTGAAGCCCGAGATGCCGATTCCGCAGACGAGGTACTTGTCCCGGTTCGTTTCGATCCACGCGGGGAGATGGTCGAGCCGTCCCGGCGCGAAGGGGTCGGGCGGGATGTACGAGTCAATCGCGCTCCAGCCGGCGAGCGGGTGCACGTGCGGCTGGCCCATCGTGCGGTCGAGGCTCTGCCACACGTAGCCCCACTCGGTCATGCCGGGCTCCGAGGGCGTCCAGCCCGCGGCCGGCGCCCACCCCGTCCCCAGCGTGTCGGAGTGGTCGAAGTCGCGGTTGCAGTAGTGGATCGGCACGCGGGAAGGGCCCGCGAACTCGACGGCTCGACGGACGATCTCACGGGAGGTCATGCGGGCGGTATTCGCGGGGAACAGGGGGCGCCCCTGCGTGGGAGACAGGCGAGGAGAGGGAACGGCGGCGTTCGGGCGGCTCACGAGCCGCCCCTACAACGGGTGTCGAGGCGAGTTGCCAAGTAGGGGCGCAGCGTGCTGCGCCCACGACCGTTCATCGATCTCGGCGCCGTCCTTGCGGAGGCGGTCCCAGGCGGCGGCTTGCTCGTCGTCGGTCATGCCCTTCAGGAGTTCGAGGAAGATCTGGAGCCAGAACTTGCCCCAGTACGTGCCGCCGCCCTGGAGGCGAGGTCCGCGCGCGTCGGGGAGGATGGGGAAGTCGAGGCCGGCGATCTTCTTGGCGGCTTCCATCACGGCGCCATAGCGGTCGTGGGTGAAGGTGGTGATGACCTTGTAGCGGTCGTGCCAGCGGCGGAGGTAGGCGGCCATGCGCTCGGCGAGGATGGGCTTGGCGAAGGCATACTCCTCGGGGCTCATGTGCTTCACGCCGCCGCCGCGCTCGTCGGCGGGGTAGACGTCCTCCATCTCGTAGGGCACGGGCCCGATCACGCTGCTCATCACGACCACGTGGCAGCGGCACTCCTCAGAGTCGGCGCGCGGGTCCTTGCCGACGGCGAGGCGGATGCCCTTGCGCATCGAGGCATGGCTGGGCGACTTGGAGTAGGGGCGGCTGACGGAGCACTGTAGGAAGACGAGCATGTCCTTGTTCGGCGGCGGCGTGTAGCGCGTCAGCACGTAGTTGTAGAAGTCGAGCACGGGCTTGCTGGTGGGATGGATGTCGTCGCGCTTCGTCTCCGTGGGCCGGACGATTCGCTGGGTCGGCTCTTCGCGGGCGGCGCCCACGCGCTTGCGGAGGCGGTAGCGCAGCAGACCGTGGCGGAAGCTGTAGCCGGCGGCCTCGAAGTCGGAGCGCAAGGGCGTCTCGCGCTCGACGGACTGGCCCCCTAACTGGCTGACGCGGATCGCCTCCCACTGCCCCCAGCGCACCGCGTACTCGACGATGGCGAGTGCGATCTGCTTGTGCAGGACGGATTGCAGGGGCTCGTCCGCCTCGGTGTAGGTGACCCGCACGTCGCGGACGCGCAGGAATCGCTCTTCGTTGGGGCTGGTGTCCACGATGGCGACGAGCCTGCCGCGTCGCAGGACGAGGTAGCGCGTGGCGAGCGGGCGGTTCTGGAGCTGCTCCAGCTTCACCACCGAGAGGTGCATCGCGACAGGGTCGAGGCTGCTGACCATGAGCGCGGGCTCGGAGTCGGCGGGCTTCTCGGTGCGCAGGCGCTCCAGGCCCTCCGGCAGGGCGAACTGGTCGCCCGACAGGCTCTCGATGAAGTACCCGCGCAGCAGTTGGCCGCGCATGAACAGCTCGCGCAAGCCGCGCGAGACATCCTTGGGCGAGAGGTCGGACTTCGCCAGGAGCAACTCGCGCGCGGCGACGCCGTAGCGCTGCATGAGCGCCATCACCCGCGCGCGGCAACGCCGGCCGACCGCCGCGTCGCTCGGATCGAGATCGGCGACCGCCGAGGTGGCGAACCACTGGCCAACCTCGGAGCGCAGGCCCGCCTGGCGCAGGTCCGCCGCGGCCTCCAGGTCGGCCTCGTCGGCATCCGGGGTGCGCTCGGAGGTATCTTCAGGCTCATCCTCGGGTGCGTGGAGAGGGCCGAGCACGTCGCGCTCCCAGCGGGGCGGGTTGGTCCACCCACATCGCGCGACCGCCGAATAGTCCGTGTTCGCGGCGAGGCCGGACCGGTAGAGCCCCCACAGCACGCGCTCCAGCGTCTCGCCGCCGAGGCCGAGGGAGGTCTGCAGGTCGGTCAGCGGCTGCTCGCCGGCATCGCGGAGGCGCCGCAGCACGGTGAGGTGATCGGGTGGGAGACCCTCGGTGGTCGGCGCTTCGAGAAGCTCGCGGGCGCGATTGGACGGGATGAAGGTGAGACCGCGGAGCAGTGGACGCGGTCGCTCTTCGCCGAGGCTGAACTGGCCGACGAGGGCCTCGCGGCTGAAGACGCTGACGCCGACCTCGCGCGGCTCACCGCTCTTCATCCGCTGGCCGAGGAGGTCCCGTTCCCACAGGCGAGGGTACGCGCGGCAACCGGCGAGTTGGTGGAGGAGCGTAGGGATGGCGTCGGAGCCCTCCAGACGCGTGCGCGGGTGGACGTGCTGCCACTTGAGGAGGTAGTCGGCGTAGCGGTCCAGCGGGACGGGCTCAACGGTCTTGCGCAGCGCGGCGAGGGCGAGCCGGTGCAGCTCCTCCAGGTTGGCCCGCGTGCAGAGCTGCGGCGCGGGGCGACCGTTGACGAAGTGCCCAAGCTGCACCTCACCCGTATCCAGGTACTCGCGCAGGACACCGAGGAGCGTCCTGTCGGTCAGCCCGTACCGCGCGCAGAGGTCGGCGACGGGTACCGGTCCCCAACCGCGCAGCACGCGGAGCAGCACCTCGCGGCGTGCCCCGATCCGGCTTGTGGTCTGGCGCAGCACGCCGGAGAGCCACTGCTCGGGCACGGCCCAGAGGGGCTCGCCCTCCTCCTCGCCGCACTGCACGATGCGGAAGGCGTCCTGGAGCTTGCGGAGGAGAGGAGAGGCGTCCTCACCGAGCAACTCCGCGATCTCGCTCGTGGTCGCCTGGGCGGCAGAGCGGAGGGCGTCGAGGAGGCGGGTGAGACGATGGTCCTCCTTGAGCTGGCTGCCAAAGGCGACGGCGTAGAGCCAGAAGTCCTCGGCCGCGATCCAACGGGTGGCGCGGCCAGGGGTCTGCGGGAAGGCGATGGGAAGCGCTCGGCCGGCGGACCAGAGCACCCGCAGCCAGGCGCGCCAGCCGCCGGTGCAGCGGGAGGCGATGGCAAGCGGGCTCTCCGAGCCCTCGGACAGCTCGCCGCAGCGGCGAATGAGGGCGAGGAGTTCGTCGGGGTCACGGGCGCGCGTGTTCTCGTGGGTGCCCTGCCGGCGGGCCTCGAAGTCCGCGACCACGGAGGGATCGAGCAGGTCGCGGATGCTGTCCTCGTCGAGGATCTGCTTCAGGACCTCGCGGTGCAGGGCGAGGAGTTCGCTGCGGCGCTCGCGGCGCTCGATCTCGGTGACCGCGCCGAACTGCCCGGCGAGAAGCAGACCGTGGCCGAACGGGCTGGGCACCTCGACATCCGCGTGGACGATGCGCATCTGCCCGGAGGCCATCTCGCCGAGGACCTGACGGAGGCCCGTGAGGTCGAGGTAGTCCTCCACGCACTCGCGGGCCGTCTCGGCCATCAGGGGGAAGCGATCCAGCGGGCCGACCTCGCGCTCCAGCCGCCGGGCGGCCGCGTCCTGCTGCCAGACCGCACGCTTCTTCCCCTGGCTCATGCGAAGAACAGCAAGCGCCCTGACGGCCGCGTGGCGGAAGCGAATCGCGAACATCGCGGAGGTCGCGACGTACTGGTTCACCCAGTGGGCCAGATTGTCGGCGGTCACCAGCCGGAGGACTTCGTCGGCCGAGGTCTCAGCCTCGGGGGGCAAGTGGATAACGAGCGCATCGTCGCTGTAGGAGACCTGAAGCTCGAGAGCCAGCTCATCGTGCGCGGCCTGCACGAGGGCCTCCGCCCACGCCTCGTTCAGGCGGCCTCCGTAAGGCGAGTGCACGAGGTGTTGGAGATGGCCGAGGGGGTTGCGCGACGTCTCGACGACCATCGCCTCGCGGCCGGGCCACGTATCGAGCGAGTGAGCCTCCTCGAGGAAGTACTCCACGATCTGCTGCGCGCCGGGCTCATCCACGTGGTACTCGCGCATGAGCCACTGGCGCAGCTCGTCGGGTTCGTCGAACAGCCGCCGGAACATGACGCTGCGGAACGCGGCGACCTGCTCGCCGAGCTTGAAGGAGCGGGGGATGACATCGGGGCCGAACCAGTAGGGGATCGTCGGCGCCCTGCCGCGCGCGTCGCGGACGTAGACGATGTTGCGGTCCACGCGCGAGTACTCCCACGTGCGCGTGCCGAAGACGAAGCGCTGGCCGGGGCGCATCCGCTGAACGAAGGCCTCGTCGAGCGTGCCGAGCTTCTTCTTGTAGTCCTCGGCCTGGAGCGCGTACTCGGCGTACTCGGGGATCGTGCCGGCGTTCTGCTGCGCGATGGTCAGCGCGCTGCGCGCCGACGAGACGCGGTCGTTGGCGTGGTCCCAGTGGACACGCGAGCGTGTCTCGAACAGCTCCCGCCCGGCGTAGCTGCCGGAGAGCTGCTCCAGCACGCGGCGGAAGTCATCCTCGGGCAGATCGCGGAAGCCGTAAGCCCGGCGAACGATGCGCAGCATCGCCTCGGGCGGGCCGGGCTCGATGGCGGCCATCGCGCAGAGCTGCTGGGCCAGCACATCGAGGCAGTTGCGCGGGATGTGGACCGGCTCCAGGTCGCCGGTGAGCATCGCCCGCGCGAGGACGGCGATCTCGACGAGGTCATCGCGACTGATCGGGAACAGGCGGCCCTTGCTGGTCAGCCCGAGGAGGTGCCCGGCGCGCCCGACGCGCTGCAATCCGGCGGCGACGTTCTTGGGGCTCTCGATCTGGCACACGAGGTCGAGGTGGCCGATGTCGATGCCCAGCTCCAGCGTGGACGTGGCGACGATCGCCCGCAGTTCGCCCTGCTTCAGCGCGTCCTCCATCTCCAGGCGGAACTGCCGCGCCATGCTGCCGTGATGCGCGCCGATGCGCAGGCCGAGGCTGCGATCCTCGGAGAGCTGGTTCAGCTTCGCCGCAACTCGCTCTGTCCAGTACTTCGAGTTGCAGAAGATGAGCGTCGTGCGGTGCTCAGCGATCAACTCGAGGAGGCGCTCGTAGATGGACTCCAGGACCTCCTCGGGCTTGGCCTCCGCGAGGTTCGGGACGGCGGTGATGACCTGCAGGTCGATGTCGCGCCGCACGCCGAGGTCCACGACGGTGCAGTCGCGCTCGGCGCCGTCGTCCTGCAGACCTACGAGGAAGCGGGCGATCTCGTCAACCGGGGATTGCGTGGCCGAGAGGCCGATGCGGACGGGAGGCGGACGAGATGCACGCGCTCCCGGCAATGGCGCCACCCCTGCCGGCAAGGGTGCCGGCGCTCCCGGCGACGGCGTCAGTCCCTCCCGGATGTCGCGCCAGCGACCGGAGACCTGCAGGAGGCTTGGGTCCCAGTCGCCATCCTGCGGGGGCTCATGGCCAGTGGTGACGAGTTCCTCGAGGCGTTCGAGGCTGATGGACAGATGCGCGCCGCGCTTATCGCCACAGAGCTGGTGAATCTCATCGACGATGACGTAGCGCACTTGGTCGAGGTGCTCGCGAAAGCCGCTGGTCAGGAGGAGGTAGAAGGACTCGGGAGTGGTGATGAGGATGTGTGGCGGACGGCGCCGCATGCGTTGGCGCTCCTTGGGGAGCGTGTCGCCGGTGCGGACCGCCACGCGGACGTCGGGGAACTCCGCGCCCCACTCGGCGGCGATCTCCCGCATCTCCTCCAGCGGCCGCAAGAGGTTCTTCTCGACATCGTTGGCCAGCGCGCGAAGGGGAGAGACGTAGACGATGTAGGGCTTGTGCGGGAGTTCGCCGCGGTCGCCGAGTTCCACCAACCCGTTGATCGCCCAGAGGAAGGCCGCTAGCGTCTTGCCCGAACCCGTGGGGGAGAAGACGAGCGTGCTCTGCCCCTTGGCGATGACCGGCCACGCCATGCGCTGCGCCTCGGTGGGCGCCTCGAACTTGCGGCTCATCCACTCGGCGATGACCGGAGCGAAGCTGGGCAGCTTGCGGTGACGGGACGGCACGACGGTGATCACAATACGCGGCGCCCCTCGAACTCAGTCGTACGGCCAGAAGTGCCAATACACATCGATCACCCCGCACCGATCCGAGTTGATGCGGCGGACCTCCCAATACTGCTGGTGCTGCAGGGACTTACCGTGGCCGTCGGCGAAGGCGCAACTGACCTGCCCCATCAGCACGCCATTCTGGAAGTTGCCCACGACGTGGCGGATGGCGGGGTAGAAGACGTAGCCCTGGTTCAGGCCCCAATCGAAGCGAACGTGGTCGCTGATGAGCACCAGCTCGTCGGCGCGGAGAAGGTCGGTGACGCGCTTGCTGGGCGCCGGCCACTTGTACATCCCCATCGGCCCGCCCCCGTAGCCTCCGAGGCCATCGAATCGGGCGACCCCGTGGAAACTCACGAGTTGGTACACCGGCGGATCGCCCTGGACGAATGAGCCCGCAGCGGGGGGAAAGCCGTAGTTGCGCAGCAGATCGTCGTTGGAGCGCCAGTCCACACTCGTGTGCGAAGCGCTGGGGCACGCGAAAAGCTGCAGGTTGCTGGTGTACGGCTGGAGCGTATCGATCCATGAGCCGACGAAGAGGTTCGCCGAGTTGGGGCATGAGACGAGAGGGAACGCGTTGTCATAGTCGCCGGCGTACATCAGAACCGCGAGGGAAATCTGGCGGACGTTGGAGATGCAGTTCGTCTGCCGCGCCTTCTCCCGCGCATGAGCGAATACGGGAAAGAGGATGGCGGCGAGAATCGCGATGATGGCGATGACGATGAGCAGCTCGATGAGCGTGAAACCGCGTCCAAGACGGGACATGGGTCGCGTCCCCCTTTCTCAGGTCACGACGGCCGCCTCGATCCCGAGGACTTGCGCGATCCTGGCGAGCGTCTGCGCATGGTAGCCGATGCCCAGCGCGAAGTGATGAGTCGGTCCCTCGGCCACCCAGCGCTTCAGGAAGGTCCGCACATCGGGACCGAACTTCCCGTGGGTGTTCGTGTTGCCGGTCGGCGGGATCGGCCCGCGAACCGACTCGCCCTCCGCGATCACGAACTTGAACCGGCCGGTCGCGGTCACGCCGATGCTGAGCATCGTGATCGGGCCTTCCTTGAGGCGGAACTCCACGCTTGCCCCGCGGCCCGGCTTGCCGTGGTACTTCGCGAGGCTGCGCAGCACAGGCCGGCCGTCGGCGATGTTGAGGTGATGCGGGCCGTCATGGCCGACGAGCACGGAGTCACGCTCGAAGTCGACGGGATGGAACTCCGCGAAACTCCCGCCGATCTCCAGCCGGTCCATGATGAGCATCGCGAGACAGGTCTTCAAGTCGAACTCCCCGCACATCGGGAAGCCCGCCGCGCACAAGAGTGAGTTGCCCACGATCAGGTTCGTCACGACCGTGCGCATCTCCGAGCCCTCTTCAGCCTCGTAGTAGTAAGCGAGGCCGTCGAGGCTCTTCTCGGCGATGAAGTCATCGAGCGCGACCGCGACGCGGGCACCGGTCCGCAAGTCCTCGTCGGCAAGGCGCGAGGTCAGCGGATCGCTGACGGGGTCTGGCGCATCGAAGAAGCGGAGGATCTCCGCCTGCTTCGCCGCGATGCGCGCTTCAGTCGCGACACGGTAGTGGCGGAGGATGTCGTGGGGCTCGCACTGGACCACGTGGCAGCCGAACGCCGCGGTGACGGCGGTGGGGTCCGTGTGCATGTCGAGCATGGCTTCGAGCACATGGCCCATGTGCCCGATTCGCGCGCGGCGAAGGTCGTGTAGCACGTGCGCAATGCGGCACCACTCGGCGATCTCCGCGTCGGCCTGCGGGTCGCCATGGAGCATCCCGAGGATCACACGGGGGGCCGGCTTGCCCATGCGGATCGCGACGCCGGTGAACTCGGGAACGGAGCAGAAGTCATCGTTGCAGAGCTGCATGTACGTCGTCGCGTTGGCGTAGTCCATTGCGGCCAGCGGCTGCAGCGCGACCAACACGATCGGCACGTCCAGCCCCCGCACGAGCGCGCCGAACGTGGAGGAGGTCGCGTAAGTGACCATGTCGATGAACAGCAGGTCGAGGTCCTCGCCCTTCACGGCGGGCAACACTTCGCAGGCCGCCTCGGCGCAGTCCACCATGCCGAAGGTCTTCACCTCGACCGCGTGACCGCGCAGCTTCTCGACGAAGGCCGCGAGCTTGCGGTGCATCTCGTCGAGCAGGCCGGCGAACTGAGGCCAGTAGGTGTGATGCCCGACGGCCAGCACGCCGACGCGGGCGGAGAGAGGCTTGCGGCGCTCAACCATCATCGTGAAGCGACCTCACCAAGTGATCATCACGTCGCCCGTGACGCCGGGCGCCTCCAGGTACGTCCCCAGGCGGTCGTGCCTCGCAACCGGGCGCACGAAGTCGCCCTGGATGAAGGGCCAGGTCGGGTTGCGGAGCATCGTCAGGCGGCCCTCGCTTCCGGGCTCGTTGTAGAAGCGTAACGTCGCGTCCCGCAAGCCGGACACAAGCCAGCGGTTGCGGAGCCCGTAGACCGTGGAGGGCGAGACCGTCCGGCAACCCACTTCGCCCTCTTGCTGCTCGACGAAAACGCGGCACTCGCGCCGCCAGGCGCGGGGCATCGAGTAGGTGGCGCGGCCACCGTCCAGAAGGGTCTCGTAGCCGGTCAGGATCGGCGCGCCCTGCGGCAGGCGCAAGTGGACGCGATAAGTGGTGTCG
>VGFC01000258.1 GCA_016869045.1 Armatimonadota bacterium | reverse complement strand
TGGCACGATTCCGCTGTGGAACCCCTACGAACTGTGCGGGAACCCCTTCGTGGCGAACAACCAGTCGGCGGTCTTCTACCCCGAGACGTGGCTGCATGCGCTGATCCCGACCGAGCGCGCGCTGGGCTGGGCGACGGCGCTGCACTTCTTCACGTCGGGCGCGCTGATGTACTGGTTCCTGCGCGTGCTGCGTCTCCGTCGCCCGGCGGCGCTCATCGGCGCCATCGCGTTCATGTTCAACGGCTTCTTCGTGGGTTGGCTGTGCTTCCCGAGCTTCCGCTCGGTGCCGGCATGGCTGCCCGGCATGCTCGCTACCTTCGAGCTGACGGTGCAGCGGCGGCAGTGGCCGTGGCTTGCGCTGGGCGCGCTGTTTGTCGGCCTGCAGTTCCTGGCCGGGAACCTGCACATCTCGCTACTCGTGCTGATCATCTTCGGGGCGTACGCGGCCTTCCGCGCGGTGCAGGTGTTCGTGGCGCGCGAGCGGCGCGCAGCGGTTGCGCTGGCCATCGGCGCAGGCCTCGCGCTGGTCGTCGGCGTCGGCCTGGCGGCCATCCAACTGCTGCCAGTCATCGAGCTGGCCCCGATGTCGAGCCGCGCCGGCGGGTCGCCGTACGCGGCGATGCTGCAGCTCGCGACGCCGTGGCCGCTGCTGCTCACGGGCCTCCTGCCGGATGCGTTCGGCAACCCGGTGGACTACAACCACTGGGGCGCGGACCTCGGGCCGGTCTACCGTGCCTACACGGAGACCGCGTGGTACGTGGGCGTGCTGCCGTGGCTGTTCGGTGCGGCGGCGTTCCTGGCGAGGCCCCGCGCGCAGGCGTGGTTCTGGCTGGCGATGCTGCTCTTGGGCATTGCGTTCGCCTTCGGCACGCCGGCGTATGCGCTGTTCTACTACCTCGTGCCCGGAGCCAAGGCCTTGTCCGGCCTCGGGCGCGCCATCCTCATCAGCTGCACCGCGCTCTGCGTACTTGGTGCGTTGGGGGCCGACACGCTCCTGCAGTGGTGTGAGAACCGCGCGGCGGACCTGCGGCGGTACACAGCCTTCGCGGCCGTTTCGCTCGGGGCCGTCGGCCTGCTCGCCGGTGCGCTTGTGTGGGTGCGCAGCGGTGCGCTCGAACAGGACCTGCCGGGCCTCGGCGGCTACACGGGCCTGCAGATCGGCCGATTCGCTCTCGTCCTGGCCGTGGGCGCAGGCCTTGTCGCTCTTCTCCCGACCCGCCGGCGGATCGTGGCGGGCGGCCTGGTCGCGCTTCTCGCCATCGACCTCCTCCTGTTCGTCGGCAAGTTCACGCCCGCCACGCGGGCCGAGTACGTGCACATCGAGAGCCAGACCATCGATCTCATCCGCGCCGACCCCGACCCCGTGCGCGTGTTGTCCCTCGGCCGCGACCCGGTCCGCCGCATGGCGCCCAACACCTCGATGATCGTCGGCCTGGAGGACATCCAGGGCTCCGATTCGCTTGAGATCGGCGCGTACCGTCGGCTGGTCAACGCCCTGTGCACGGACAGACTCGGCTTCCCCCAACCCGACCCCTCCCTCCCGGCCATTGGCTTGCTGGGCGCCAGGTACGTTCTGTCGGGCGTCGATCTGGGCCAGGTGCCGGGCCTCTCGCTCATCTCCAGCAGCGAGGGCTGGCTCTACCGGAACGAGCAGGCGCTGCCGCGCGCGTTCATTGCATCCGGATACGTGGCGACACCGGACGAGGAGCCGGTCCTCGCGGGGATGCAGACGACGCACTTCGTCCCTGAGACGGCGCTGCTTGTGGGCGTGCGTCCGCGGACCGAACCCGTCGTGCCCAGCCCCAGGCCTCGTCTCTTCGTGACATACGATGGCCCTCAGCGCGCCACCGTGTCGGGCGACCTCGTCCCCGGCGAGTTGGTCGTCCTGACCGATACCTACTTCCCCGGCTGGCGCGCCTACCAGGACGGCCGCGAGTGCCCGATCGTCCGTGTGGACTACGCCCTGCGCGCCGTGCAGATTGAGCAGCCGTGCCGGCGCATCGACTTCGTCTACCTCCCGACCTCCTTCCGTGCGGGCGCTTTCGGCTCGCTATGCGGGCTGGGGTTGCTGGCGGCGGCCGGGACGTGGGTCGTCGCGGGCCGGAGGCGCACCCAGCGATGAGCACCGCGGAGCCGACGCCTCGTGATCGCCTCTCCTCGCTGCGTATGGCCGCCGTTCCGGCGGCCATCGCCGTCGTCACGATCGTCCTCGTCTGCAGCACGATCAACCACTACGGGCTGACCTATGATGAGGGCTGGTACATCTCGCGGTCGGTGCGCGCGCGGGACTGGGCGGGCGTACTGGTGACCGATGCGGGCTTCGCGCTCTCGGGGGAGGGCATCGAGCGGTACTGGGCGGCAGAGACGAAATCGGGAGACCAGGTCCTCAAGGAGCAGCAGCCGGGTGCCGTGAAGCTCGTCGGCGGGTTGCTGGGGTATCCGATCGGGCTGGGGTTCGGCGTGGCGTTCCCCGAGCGCGCGGGAACGGCGCTGTTCCTGGCCGGGTGTCTGGCGGCGCTGTATGTGCTCGTCTCCGGGGTGTGGGGGAGAGCGGCGGGGTGGTTTGCGGTGGGGGCGCTTCTGCTCATGCCGCGCGTGTTCGCGCATGCGCACTTGTGCGCGCTCGATGTGCCCGTGATGAGCATGATGCTGATCACCGTGGCGCTCATGTTCGCCGCCGTGCGGAGGAGCAGTCTGCCGCTGGCAGCACTCAGCGGTCTTGCGTGGGGTGTGGCCCTGAGCTGCAAGATCAACGCGCTGTTCGTGCCGCTGATCCTCGGGGTCTGGATCCTCGTGCTCCACCGTGCCTTTGCACTGCGCGCGGCGCTCTGCCTGCTGGTCGGCGGCCCGCTGGGCTTCCTGGCGACCTGGCCGTGGCTGTGGCATCACACGGGCTCGCGGCTGGCGGATTACCTCCACTTCCATCTGCAGCACTACCCGGTGGCGGTGAGCTACTTCGGCCAGGTCAGTGAGCACCAGCCGTGGCACTACCCGCTGGTGATGACGGCGATCGCCACGCCGCCGATCACGCTTCTGCTGGGGCTGGTCGGCGTCGGGTTCGCGGTGCGCCAACTCCGGCGGAAGGGGGGCGGCAGCTCGCCGGAGGCAGCCGACAAGGTTCGCTGGCGCCGGTCGCAGGCGATGCTGATCCTGCTTGGCGCGCTGTTCACCATCGGCTTCAACTGCCTCCCGAGCGCCCCCAAGTACACGGGCGTCCGGCTGTTCCTCCCCTTCTTCGCGTTCCTCGCAGCACTGGCCGCGATGGGGTTCGGGGCGATCGCGCAAGCGCTGGTGCAGCGCATCCCCTCCGGCGAAGGCCGGTTGCTGACGCCCTTGCGTGTGAAGGCCCTGCTAGCCGGGCTCGCGCTGCTGCCGGCGCTCAGGGTCGTCATCGGGACTCACCCGTACCAACTCGCCTACTACAACGTCCTCATCGGGGGCACGCGGGGAGCGGCGGCGCGCGGGATGGAGGCCACGTACTGGGGCGACTCATACATGGCCGCGTGCAACGACCTGGCGCCGCGCCTGCAACCAGGGGATACCGTGTGGGTCGATCTGCCCGGCTGCCAGTGGATCATCGAGCAGTACGTCCGGCCGGTCTGCCCGGACCTGCGCTTCAGTTCCGGTGGCTGGCCGCCGCCGGAGAGCTCCTGGGCGATCGTGCAGAACAAGGCGAGCGAGCTGAACCCCGCCGCACGGGCTTTGATGGTCTCCGGGCCGCCCGCGTTCGCCGCCGAACTCGACGGCGTTCCTCTCAGCCTCCTCTACGGGCGGGACAGCGTCACTCGTGCGCGGGAGCAGATGCCGCCTGCGGAGGCCAAGGGCGGCCGCTGAACTGCGCGGACCAGGGGTCGTCGCTGACCGATGACGCCACCCGGCGCGCCTCGTCCAGGAGCCGGGCCTGGTGGTACGCGACCCCGCCCCGCACCACGGCCACAATGTCGGGCCGCTCCGGTATGCACCGAGTCGGATCGCCTCGCACCACGACAAGGTCCGCCGTGCTCCCGGCCTGCAGCCGCCCAAGCAGCGGGCGCCCCAGCAAGGCGCCCAGGCCCGATGTCGCCGCCTGGAGGACCCGGAGGGTGGGCACGCCCGCCTGGGCAAGCAACGACAGATCCCGCCAGAGGCTGAGGCCCGGCGTCTGGGCTCCGCACGGGACATCGGAACCGGCAAGGAAGGGCACACCTCGCTCGAACAGGAGCCCGCTGAAGCTCTGCGCTGCCTCCAGTGCCCGGCGCCACTTGTCGGCCAGGGCCGGGTCGGTTGCCGCCGTGCCCTGCCATGAGATCATCTCCGCCGGGACGCCGGGCGCGTCCACCTCCGGGGAGTGATCGGACGCGCGGATGCGCCACTGCGAGTGCCAGTAGGCCAGCGTCGGGGTGGCCGTCATGCCGAGTTCGGCGATGCGGTCCGCCACGCGCCGCAGGACATCCAGCTTCGCATCCAGACCCGGGTCACCCCAGAGTTCGAGCCAGCCCGCCGGCCGGTCTGGCCAGACGTCGGTCAGGATGCCGTCGAGGTGGTGGAACTCGTCCACGCCGGCTTCGGCTGCGGCCAAGACCCCGGTGCCCTGGCAGTGCATCGAGGTCCGCAGGCCATGCGAACGAGCCTCCCTGACCATGGCGGGCAGCCACTCGCGCGCCAGACTGCAGTAGAGCTTGATGCCATCGACCCCGGCTTCCGCCGTCTCCCTGACCGCTGCGACTGCCGCGTCGGCATCTGCTGAGGCCCGGGACACCTTCGCGTGGAGCGGAACCGGGCCGTCGAGGAGCGGCCCCACGCACAAGATGGTCGGGCAAAGCGCCTTGCGGGCCTGTTCGCGCTGGGCCAGTACCCAAGCAAGGTCGTTCCCCACGTCGCGGACGGTGGTCACTCCATAGGCCAGGAAGAGCGGGGCCTCCCACTGCATGTGATGGACGTGTGCATCGATCAGCCCAGGCAGAATCGTCGTCGCGGGCTCGTATCGCACGGGCACCCCCGTAGGCAACCAATGCCTGGGCAGCACCTCGACGACCGCTCCCTCAGCCAGGATCACCGCATGGTCGCGCAACACCTGCTCGCCATCGAACACGCGGTCCGCCGCCCAGGCGACCGCGCCGCGCTCGCCAGGGACATCCGCGGCCCTCGCGAGAGCATCCCCAAGGCCCGCTGCGCCCATCGCCGCGACAAACCTCCGCCGAGAGATCCCGCTATCACGCATCCGGAACTCCCCCCTCCGGGCCTCTCGTCGGCGCCCAATCGGTCGGGAGATGCAGGCGCCAGACGTCGTTGACGAGGGGCCAGGCGTTGCCTCCGACAATCCAGAGGCTGTCATCGAAGACGTAAGCCGAGTGCTCGTGGCGTTCCGACCAGATGGTCGGCGTCACCAGCTGCTCCCAGTTCACGCCGTCGGCGCTGTGCCACACGTCGTTCCAGTTCCTGGAGGGCTCGTTGGACCAGCCGCCGAGCACCCACATGCGATCCCGGTAGACCGCTGTAGAGAACCAGATGCGCGGCGCCCACGGCGCGTGGTCGGTCGCCCGCTCCCAGTGCACGCCATCTGCGGAGCTCCAGACGTCGTTGTAGGCGAGGTAGCCCGGCAGGTAGTTGCCGCCACCGAAGACCCAGATCCGCCCGTTGAACGCGGCTGCCGCGTGGTAGGCGCGGGGCGCCCACGGCGCATTGGCCGTCGCCAGCTCCCAGTGCTTGCCGTCCGCCGAGCACCAGACATCGTTCCTCAGGTCGCTCTCGTCGCCGAAGAAGTAGCGCTCGACTCCGCCCAGTATCCACATCTTGCCCTGGAACACCACTCCGGCCGCCCCGAGCCGCGGGCTCCATCCCGCGTTGTCGGTGACGCACTCCCACTGGGCACCGTCCGTGGATGACCACACTTCGCTGCTCGCCGAAGCCTCGGGCAAGCGCCCCGCGTACCAGCCACCCATGAACCACATCCGGCCATTGTGCACCAGTGTCGTCGGGAGGTCGCTGTGCTTCCAGCCAGCGGCCGCGGTGACTTCGCTCCAGTCGCGCCCGTCGGCGGAACTCCAGACATCACGAGGCCCGATGCTGTTGGAGTCGAACCACCCTCCGAGCAGCCACATCCTGCCGTCGAACACCACCTCCCCACAGGAATCGCGCGGCGCCCACGTGGCGTGCTCAGCCACTCGAACCCAATCCGACTGCTGCTCCGGTGCAGTCATTCGGTCGCTCCCTCCCATTGTGGCCCAGAAGCCCAAGCAGGCCATGGCCGCTGTCAGCGCAAGCAAGATCCATGCAGCGGGCGCCATCGATGGCTCCTCAGCCGCGCTACGTGGCCGCAACCGGCGAGATCACGAAGGGGCATTCTCCTTGAGCCGTAGCAGCGCCTGTCGAAGCGTTCAGTGACCTCCGCGGACGGCAGCAGGGATAACCTCGTCCCACCTCGAATCAGGCGGCCATTGCAGAAGGAGACGCGCCGACATGTGAGCGAGAACCGGAGGCTCCCCGCTCACCCGTATCGGGAGGGTGTTGCTTGAAGGGTGTCATTCTGGCTGCGGGCCTCGGGACCCGTATGCGTCCTTTGACCCATCGTCGCCCGAAGCCTCTGGTTCCCGTGCTCGACCGGCCCATGGTCGAGCACATAATCGTGGGCGCCGCCGACGCGGGCGTCACGGAGCTGCTGATCGTGATCGGCTACCGTGGCGAGATGGTGCAGGAGGTCATCGGCCACGGTGAGCGGTTCGGTCTGCGGATCGAGTATGCCGTGCAGGAGAAGCCGGCCGGCACGGGCGATGCGACGCTGATGGCCGAGGCGTTCATAGGCGGGGAGCCGTTCTTCCTCTCCTGGGGCGACATCATCGTCTCGCGGCGCAACTACGCGCGGATCGGGCGGATCTGGCGCGACGAGAACCCCGACCTCCTGCTGTCCCTGAACTGGGTGGAGGACCCCTGGGAGGGCGCCGCGGTCTACGTCGAGGAGAACCGCGTGGTGAGGATCATCGAGAAGCCGCCGAAGGGCGCCTCGACCACGAACTACAACAACGCGGGCATCTTCGTCCTGCCGGGGGAGGTTCTCCAGGCGGCGAAGGAGACCGACCTCTCGGCGCGCGGCGAGCGCGAGCTGCCGGACGCGATCCAGCTCATGCTCTCACGCGGGGCCTTCGTGCGGGGTGCACCGATTGAGGGATGCTGGTCGGATGTCGCGCGGCCGGCGGAGGTCATCCGCCTGAACGGGGCCCTGCTCGCCGAGCCCGAGTACCCGAGGCACGCGATCGAGGCGCCTTCGGCCGCCTGCGGGGCCGATACCTCCTGCCACCCACCCCACATCCTGGGCGAGGGGGTGCGCATCGGGAGTGGCTCGACGATCGGTCCCTCGGCCTTCGTCCTTCGCGGCGCCCACGTTGGCGCGCAGTGCTCGCTTACCCACACCCTCGTGCTGCCCAACGCGACGGTCGGCGACGGCTGCGAGCTGGAATGGACTGTCGTGGAGGAGGGCGCCGACGTCCCTCCCGGCACCCGGGCAGTCGGCACTCCGGATGCCCCGGAGTTTCTGGGCGCCGAGCCGGAAGCCTGATGTGGTACAATGGGGCCTGAGAGCGTGTATGAGAAGCACGGCGTCGGGCGTGGTGAACCACGCCCCTACGGTCGGGCACGATGAATCGTGCCCCTACATGACGGCGATGTACGGTCGTTTGTGGCGTAGGGGCGCGATTCATCGCGCCCAATTGTGTAGGGGCGCCATTCATGGCGCCCGCCCACCCTTTTCATACACGCTCTGAGTGATTCTCATGGGAACCTCCCCGCTTGAGCTTCGCCCACGCAACGCCCTCGATCTGATCGACGGCTCGGTCCGGCTCTACCGGCGCCACTTCGGGACGTTGCTCGGAATCTCCGCGGTACTGCTGGTGCCGTTCGGCGTCACCTACACGCTGGGCTTCTTCTACTACTTCCGGGCGCTCGGCCCCGTGGAGCTTGGGCAGGTTCCGTCCGACGCCCAGATTGACATGCCGGCACTGATTGCAGGTCTGGTGCTTCTCATACTCGCCCTGTTGATCGTGGTCGTCGTCGAGCCGCTCTCGCAGGGCGCCCTCGCGCTCGCGATCTCAGAGCAGTACCTGGGCCGGCCGATCGGGGTGTGGGCAGCCTACCGACGAGTAGTGCCCTACTGGGGGTCGCTGTTTCTGGTGGGGATCGTGTTCGGTCTGTTGGTCGCCTTCGGCCCGTTGGTCGGCGGGATGCTTGGGGGAGGGGGCGGTCTCGCGCTTGGGGTCTACGTCTTCCCGCAGGCCGGGACCGTGCCCGCCGCCATCGGGGCGCTGGTGGGCTTGTGCGCCGGGTTGCCGCTGACGGCGCTCTTCTCAACCTGGTTCGTCCTCTACAAGCAGACAATGGTCCTGGGGAACGCGCGGGGGATGGACAGCCTGCAGCGCAGCCGAGGGTTGGTCACCGGCCATGGCTGGCACGTCTTCGGTACTCTCTTCCTGACCCTCCTTGGCATCACGGCCGCGACCTTGATCCTGACCGCCCCCGTCTCCGTCGGCACTGTGGTCGTCGTCAACTCGCGGCCCGAGTACTTCGCCTCCGTCCAGACGGTCTCCCAGTGCGTGCAACACATCGTCAACGTCCTGCTGGGGCCCGTCTTCCTGATCGTGCAGACCCTCACCTACTACGACCTCCGCATCCGCAAGGAGGGCTTCGACCTGCAGATGATGGCGGCGGCGATCGAAGGCATGCGAGGACGGCGGCGCGGGGTGACGACGGAGCCGGCGGGCGAGGACACGCCTACTTGCTGATCGACATCACGATCCCCATTGCGATGCCGAAGGCCGCCAGTGCGAACAACACGATCAGACAGCTGACGGCAGCGTTCTCGGGCTTCGCCGGCGCGTCGGGTCGTGCGATCGGCTGCGGAGCAGCGGGGGCGGTGGCCCGGTACCCCGTCGGCTGAGTTCCGCGCGCGGGGGTGGTTGGGGTTGGTGGCATCTGGGGCTTGCGCACCCCCGGCGGGGGCGCTGCGCGCCCGGCAACCGTCGGTGGGCGCGCCGGCGCAGCGGGCGGCGGGCTTCCGGCCGCCGCGGAGAGGTTCCGCTTGCACGCGCCGCACATCGTGATCAGCAGCGACCGGGGATTCTCGGCCCCGCAGTGAGGGCACTTCAGCGTCTGGCCGGACTGGCCCATCGCCGGTTCTCCCCTTCATGAGCGTTGGCGATCAGCGCGTCCTCCACAGCCTTCGCCTCAGGCGTTCGCCAGGTGCAGCAGGAGCGCACAGAGGCCGTCCGGGCCGACCAGTACCGTGCCCACGTCCTCGCGCTCCTCGATGACACACACGCGTCCCAGCGAACCCGCCTCCTGCCCCTCAGCGGGCGGATCGACGGTCAGCCCCACCTCCCGCAGTGCCTCCTCGATCTGCCCGCCAGGGCCGATCGCCAGCACCGCGCCCTCGGTCAGCACGACCGCGACCTTGCGCTCCTTGAGTTCACGGACAACTAGGCGCTCCGCAAGCCGCATCTCGCTATCTCCTTTGCCACAGACTGCACTGCATGGCCCGGCGCCAACCCTATTCGAGGGCCCCAACGCGCCCTCCTTCACGATGGGCTCCCTCGCGGTCAGTCGGCCAGCTCCCCCAGACGCTGCATCACCTTCCGCATCGCCGCCGCGACCTCGGCCAGCGACTCCCGCGTCACGTCAATGAACGCCGGCAGGGAGACCAGGCGTTGGTTGAGGTCCTCGGCCACGGGCAGGCTGGGGCGTGCCGGTACGTCGGAGCCGGTGGGATCGTAGAAGCAACCCCCCAGCGTGCGCCGGTCCACCGTGGTGAACAGAGGCGCCGCGTGCAGCAGGCCGTAAGTGAAGTTCAGGTCCGAGTAGCGGTCAGCCGTTACCGGAGCGCCCTCGGCGTGCATCGCCTCGACGATGCGCTCTCGGCTGGCCGTCTGAACCGCCTCCCGCGTCAGCTTGAACTTCAGCTCCAGGTAGCCCGCGCGGGTCGCTCCCGGCAGTGCGTCGATGACCTCAAGCCCCGGGCAGCCGCGCAGTCGGTCATTGAGGAACTCGTAGTTGGCCGTGCGCCGGGCGTTGAGTTCGGGCAAGCGCTTGAGGCCGACACTCGCCATGGCGATGGCCCACGGATGCGCCCGATACTTGGCGCCCAGACTCATGTCGCCGATGGTGTTGACCACCTCCAGCACGCCTCGGCGCGGGCGCCCGAAGTGCCCGAGCAGGATCATGCGGTCCAGGACCTCCGGGTCGTCGGTGATGGCGACCCCCGCCTCACCGCCGCTCACCGCCTTGCCGCCTTGCATGCTGAAGCAGCCCACCGGCCCGAAGCTGCCCACGGGCTTGCCCTTCCACAAGGCACCGTGGGCATGACTGGCGTCCTCGATGAGCGCCAGGTTGTGGCGGTGGGCGATGTCGCACAGGCGGTCCATGTCGCAGACATTGCCGAAGACGTGGACCACGCAGAGGGCCTTGGTTCGCTTCGTGATACGGCGCTCGACGTCGTCGGGGTCGATGGTCAGGGACTCGGGGCGGATGTCGCAGAAAACCGGCGTGGCGGCACAGTGGATGATCGGCGTCGCCGAGGCGTGCCAGGTGTACGCCGGACACAGTACTTCGTCGCCGGGCCCGACACCCACGGCGAAGTAGGCGCTGTGCAACGTCGCCGTGCCGCTGTTCATCGCCAGGGCGTAGCGGCTGCCGGTCATCGCCGCGAAGGCGGCCTCGAAGTCGCCGATGACGCCCGTCGGCCCGCCGATGCTGACCACGCCTTGGTCGAGTAGCGCGTTGACCGCAGCCTTGACCTCGTCGTTGACCTGGACCCACCGCTCAACCGGTGGGTTGGTCACCGCCGGCGTTCCGCCGAACAGGGCCAGTTCGCTCATGATCGCTCTCCCGTGGATCAGGGCAGCGTTCCTCCGAGATAGTCGATCTCCAGCATCGCCTCGGCGACCATGTCC
>VGFC01000257.1 GCA_016869045.1 Armatimonadota bacterium | reverse complement strand
TAAGCGCCGCTACTTATGCGGGACTCGACGAGCGGCGCGGCGATCCTGCATGACTTCACCGGTAACCAGGTGCGGGTCCTCGGGAGCGTCGGGCCGGAGGGCGGCGTGGCGGACGTGTACCTCGACGGAGAGAAGCAGCTGGTGCCCATCGACTGCTGGTGCCCGCAGGCGAGGTCCCGGCAGGTCGTCTACTACCGCAACGGTCTCGCCAATGGGCCGCACACGCTGAAGATCGTCGCCCGCGGCGAGGGCAACCCGGTGTCAGGCGGGAGCCTCGCAGCGATCGACGCCGTGCAGTGGTCGGACGCGACCGGGCGCAGCGGCTTCGGCTCGGGCGGCGGGCCGACCGATGCGCAGCGTATCATCCTCGGCTACACGGGCCGCAAGGACTACATCGACAGCGAGGGCCACGCGTGGCGGCCGGGCACCGAGTTCATTGCGCGGCTCGGCGCGATGGCGGATGTGGTGAAGCAGACCTGGTGGACCGAGCGGCGACAGCTGGCGATCGAGGGCACGCCCGACCCAGAGCTGTACCGCTACGGCGTCCATGCGCGCGACTTCACCGTCTACTTCACCGTCGGCCCCGGTACGTACCACGCCCGCCTGAAGTTCGCCGAGACGCGCCGCATGGAACCTCGCCAGCGCGCAGTGACCGTGACGATCAACGGGCAGCCCTTCGTCGAGGGCCTGGACGTCGCCGCGACGGCCGGCGGCTACTGCCGCGCAACGGATCTGGTGCTCAATGGCATCGAGCCCAGGTCCGGCGTCATCGCAATCCGCTTCACCGGTGCCTACGGCGGCGAAGCGATGGTGCAAGCCATCGAGATCGGCCCCGGCGACGGCGGCGAGGGCGCGAAGCCTGTCTGCATTGGGGTCGCGACCGCCGTCGAGGGCAACCTCCTGCGCAATTCCGGCTTCGAGGATGGTGCGTTGGGAGCCCTCGGCGCACTGGGGCAGAAGACCGGCGGCTTCGGTTGGGAGTACCTCTTCGCGAGCCCGACGCAGAGCTACATCTGGGCGGAATCGGCCTACTCGATCCACCCGGACTGGGGTCTCCCCGAGGTCCGCACCGGCAAGGAAGCTCTCCGCACCCACACCGAGGCGGATGGTCACACGGTCGTCTGGCAGGAGGTGGACGTGGCGCCTGGCACGGCCTATCGCGCCTCCGTCTGGGTGCATGCGGTCGACCTGCGCGGCAAGGGCTTCGGTACTCACCCCGGCGACTCAGCCGGCCTGAAGGTCCAGGAACTCGCCGCCGACGGCAAGCTCCTCCTCGATCACGAGAAGGTCCCGGTGACCAAAGCCTGCGCCTACACGGAGCTGGCGAAGGAGTTCACGACCACCGCGAAGACCTCTCGCCTCCGCGTCATCCTCGACACCGTCATCGGCGGTCCCTACAACGAGGGGCATGTGACGTATGACGATTGCGCCGTGGCGAGACGGTGATAGGTGAAGTCGCCTGTCCTACGGGGCGGCCCCCTCAATCGCCTTCGCCAGCGCCTCCCTCGCCTCCGCGACCTTTGCGGGATCGAGCGTGTACGGCTCGTCGGCGCAGGTGCGGACATTGGGCCAGCGGGTGAGGAGGGACATGGCTTGCGCCAGAGCAGAGCGAAGTGGCTTGGCGGCCTGGGCCTTGCCAGCGGCTTCGAGTTGTGCGGCGATCCTGTCGGCGAGGACTAGGTACTCGTAGTCTTCGAGGCCCTCGCGGTAGAGTTCCCAGCGGACGGACTCGATGGGGCCGTGCTCGTCGGGTGAGCGGGGCGGGTACAGGAGCACGCCCGAGAACTCGCCGCCGCCTGCGGTCCACGGGTTCTCCATGTCGCCGCGCCAGCAGACCGTCCCCCACCACGAGTAGGTGCCGTCCACGCGGTACTTCCACAGCAGCCACGGCCACAGGCGCACCCGCAGCCGGCGGTGCTCGGGGAAGTTGACCCCGTTGTTGTAGACGTGCACCTCGCAGCCGGCCTTGCGCGCCGCCTCGATGTGCGGCAGGTAGCGATACCAGGCATCCGTGTGGATCACCCACAGGCGGATGACATCGGTCAGCTCGGGGTGCGGATCGCTGGCGGCGATGGAGACCGTGACTTCCGGCTCGATGTCCAGAACCAGCTTCGAGAGCGTCCGCAGCCCGTTGCGGGTGGCGGGATCGTCGAGGATCGGCTCGTCGAAGAAGCGCACTGTCGGCTTCAGGAAGAGGCCCTCTTGCCGGAGAGCGTCGCCCACTTGCCGGAAGTAGGCGCGGAAGGGGCGCTCGAAGGCCGGGTTCAGCGTCGAGAGGTTCGCGTCCCCGAAGATCGGGATGCCCTGCCAGGCGGCGTCGGCCGGCATACGGTGCGTGCCTCTGTGGTCGATCCACAGCGAGGGCACATCGACATGCGCCAGCCCACAGTCCGTGACCAGATGGCGCAGGTGCTTCAGGTAGTCAGTGAGGTCTACGTCAGCCTGCTCGCCGCGCACCCGCACATTCGTCGGCGCGGCAGGCGGACAGCTCGTGCGGTGCTCGAAGAAGCTGCGGTAGTAGCGCTCGATGACGTCGCTCGGGTCGCCCGACTCGCGCGGCAACACCAGGTAGTACCGGAACGAGGAGTACGTGCCGAGACTCGGCTGTCGCGGGATCGAGAAGCCCCGAACCTTCAGTGTCAGCGCAAACCGCGCGACCTCGGTCTCGCCCGAGAGTAGTTGGAGGTCCGTTCGGTACTCCCCCGCCGCCTGGTTCATAGGGACCTTCACCGAAAACCAGAAGCCCTGCGTCACGTTGGCGGGCAGGTCGGCGGGCAGGCGGTCGGTCAGCGCGTCCGGCTGGGGGCCGGTGAGCCCGTGCGGCCCGCGCGGGCGCGCGATCGGGATGCACTCGATCAGCCGGCAGCTCATCGCCTCCTTCGGCAGCTCCCCAGGGCCCGTGAACGCGGACCAGACCCAGCCGACGCGCTTCCAATCCTGCGTCGGCGTGATCGCGACCTGGAAGCACTCGTACTCCCCGCCGGCCGCAGCAATCGTGATCGCGGGCTTGGGTTCCCCCGACGTCGGCGCCTCGCCGGGCAGGATCTTCTCATTCACACCCTCGGTCCACACCACGCCGCCTGGTACATCCGCGAGGCGGCGGGCGGTGGTGGGAGGCGCTTCCGCTTCGCGACTCGTGATGATGAGATCGTCCAGGAAGACCTTCGCCTCGGGGTTACTGCCCTCGATCTTGATGAGCAGATCGACCCGCTCCACGCCCGCGTGAGGGACGAAGTCGCCCCCCTCAAAGAGCACCCAACCCCGCTCGTCCGCGCCGCCGAGGGTGTCGCCATCCACCTGTGTCCCGCGCTGACCGGGGGGAATGGAGACCTCGGGCTTGTACAGGATCGTGTCCGCGACCTTGCCGTCCGCCATCTCCCGCACGAAGAGCACCACGTTCGTCGGCACGCCCTCCGAGCGGTAGAAGAACCGCACGTTGTAGATCAGGCCTTGCGCGACGGGAAGCTGTGCGAACCAACCCCCGTTGAGGCCCTTGAGGCCGAGGCTGTGCGTGCCGGACCGCGCGATGGTGCCCTCCCACCAACCCTCCGCGCCTTGCCAACTGTAGAAGCCCCAACCCTCCGGCCGGTCGTCTGCGCCTTGCTCGAAGTCGCCGTTCGGGGCGAGGTTGGCGGGGGGTTGCGCGGGAAGGGCGGTCGTTCCGAGGAGAACCGCGAGCAGTGCGTGGGCCATTGTCTTCGCCTCCGCTGTCATGGTTCACGGTAAACCCCTCGGCCTCCTCCGGCGTCCGGTAGTAGGACGGACATGCCTGAAGGGAGAGCGGGGAGATGAAACGCACGACACTGCTGCTGGCTGCCGTGCTCACGGCAGCGTTTGCCGCATCAGTCTCGGCGCAGTTCGCGGCCAAGGACGCTCAAGAAGCCTGGGCCGACAAGCCGATGTTCATGGCCGGCATCCAGGCGCAGCCGGACATCTCGAAGGTGGTGCTGGTCAACCTCGCGTGTGACAAGACGCGGGCCGATCACGCCGCCCTGGCGACGCGGATTCCCGATGCGTTGGCCGCCTACCTGACGAAGCAGGGGCTGGCGAAGGAGACCTCGCGCCGCGACCGCACCTTCGAGTTGGAGGAGCTGGGCCTGCCGAAGTTCGACTCGCGCGACGAGGTCACGAAGTTCGCGGAGGAGACCAAGGCCGACGCGATGATCTGTGGGGATGTGTCGCTGGTGGGCGATGCGACGCGCGTGCGGTTGGTGCTCGCGGAGCTAGACCAGTTCGCCTTCTACCCCCCGCTCAACGTGTACTTCACCGATCCCAACGCGGCGGACGCGGTGACCGAGATGGTCTCTCGGGCGATGCAGTCCTTCCTGAAGGCCGAGGACCTGCAGAAGCAACTCGCCGTCACGTGGAAGGCGCCCGAGGACGGCACGCTGCGCTTCGAAGCCCGACCGAACCTGTCGCGCGTCCCGGCGGATCAGCCGACCACGCTGTTCGTGCGCTTCGAGTTCGCGGCCGGCAAGTTCGAGATCGCCAACCGCAGCCCCCTGAACGTGGCCCTCGTGCTGGACCGCAGCGGCTCGATGCAGGGCGAGAAGATCGAGCAGGCCAAGCAGGCGGCGATCCGTGTCGTGGACGGACTGCAGAAGGATGACCGGATCAGCTTCGTGATCTACAACCATGAGGTCGAGGCCCCGATCCCCAACCGTTCGGCGGCCGAGCGCGAGCGGATCATCGACCTCATCAAGAAGATCGAGGCCGACGGCTACACGAACCTCGGCGGGGGGCTGCAGCGGGGGTATGAGCTGGCGCGTAACGCGCCGAAGGTGGATTACGTGAACCGCACGATCCTCATCTCCGACGGCCTCGCGAACCGCGGCGAGACGAACCCCGAGGTTCTCGCCAAGTGGGCGCGCGACCAGTATGTGCGCGACCTGCCGACGAGCACGATCGGGATCGGGACCGACTACGACGCGAACCTGATGGAGAAGATCGCGGTTGCCGGCAACGGCGGCTACTACTACGTGGAATCGCCGGACAGCATCAACGACATCATCGCCCGCGAGTTCTCCTCGCTCTTTGCGACGGTGGCCGAGGGCTCGCGGCTGAGCATCCGCGCAGCCGACGGCGTGAAGCTCGAGAAGGTGGTCGGCTTCGAGGTGCAGGAGAAGGGCGGCGCGCCGACCGTGGACGTACCCACCCTCCGCAGCAACGACCGCAAGTTCCTCATCGCGAAGCTCCGCGTGCCTGCGCTGGCCGCCGGGTCTCACGACATCCTCCAGGCCTCGATCGACTACCAGGACGCGCTGCATGAGGGCAAGCCCGCGAAGGTCGAGACGGCGCTCAAGGTCGAGGCCGGCGGCTCACCCGGCGCCGATGCAGTGAACTGGGACGTGCAGCTGGACGCCGAGGAGCTGGCGACTACCGACACGATGGACGAGGTCGTCAAGCGCCTGGATGCCAACGACAAGGAGGGCGCGATCGCGCTGCTTCAGGGGCGCATTCTGGAACTCGCGGGCACGAGCCTGCTGACCCTCGACCTGCGCAGCCAGGTGCAGTGCAACATCCTGGACGGCCTGATCGCCCTCATCCGGCAGGGCACCGACCCCGAGCAACTTCGCTACGCCCGCCTCAACGCGCAGAGCATCTCCTACGGCGGTCTCGCGGCGAACACGAACTACCAGGGCCTCGGCCAGATGCGCGGCGGCTTCGGGGGCGGCGGCATGGGGGCGCCCGGCGCGGCCATGAGCCCCGCGAGCTTCGGCGGCAAGAGGCAGCAGTAGCGAAAAAGAGGGACACCATACTAATCTCCAGACGCGCGCCCTGAGAGTTCAGGGCAAACGCTATCTGGAAATCGGTATGGTGTCCCTCCTTTCCTACGGCTCACACACGACGCGGAAGCCGACAAACGAGCCGTCGGAGAGCCACCACTTGCTCTTGGGGATCTGGGGGTCGCTCATCTGCCAGGAGGTCTTGTACAGGCGGCGCGCGGCGGGGTTGACGTTGGCGGCGTCCTCCTGGTAGCAGCCCCCGCGCAGGGCGGGCTTGCGGTCGGGGTCGGCGCACCATTCGCCCACGTTGCCCAGCATGTCGCAGAGGCCCCAGGCGTTCGGCGTCTTGCTCGCGACCTTGTGGGTCTTGCTGTCGGAGTTGTCGAAGTACCAGGCCATGCTGCCGAGCAGGGCGGTGTCCTCGATGGGCCCGGCGGGAAGCTGCCCCGCGCGGCAGGCGTACTCCCATTCGGCCTCGGTCGGCAGGCGGTACTTCCTGCCCGTCTTGTGGCTCAGCCACTTGCAGTACTCGGTGGCGCCGCGAATCGCGATGTGCATCGCCGCGAAGCCCTGGTGCCCGAAGCCCAGGTCCGGCGCGCCGTAGGGCTTGGAGGGGCGAGAGATACCGTCGGCATCCGGTTCGTCTGCCGCGCCGCCTTGCGCGTCGCTACCCCCGGCGGCGTTTGGATCATCGAGCCGCAGCCTGTAGACGTCGTACTCGTCCCAGGTGACCTCGGTCTTGCCGATCCAGAAGGGCTTGATCTCCACCGAGACCTTCGCGCCCCCGTTCTCCGGGTCGGCATACTCGTACGTGCCGCCGGGCACCGGGACCATGTGGAACGTCACGAGCGTTCCCTCAAGTGACTCCGTGTAGGGCTGCACCTCCTGCGTGTGCGCCGCGCAGCAGAGCAGCAGCGCCGCCAGCGTCAGCATCACCCAACTGCGACCAACGATGGCTATCGGACCACGCATCAAACCTGCCTCCGTCGTGTTGGCTGTCAGCCTACTCCTCGTAGGTCGGGCTTCCAAGCCCGACGCGGCCCCTTCGCTCCAACGCGTCCACTATACCCAGGTTCACATGGGTGTGCAAGTCGGCTTGACGGTCTACGCGCCAACGAAGGCGGTTGCGGACGAGGCCTGCCGCGCAGCCTTCGCGCGGGTTGCGCAGCTTGAGGACGCGATGAGCGACTACCGCCCGGACAGCGAACTCATGCGGCTCTGCGCGCAGGCCGGCGGCCCGCCGGTGCCGGTGAGCCGGGACCTCTTCGCGGTCCTCTCGCAGGGCCACGATCTAGCAGAACGCTCGGGGGGCGCGTTTGATGTCACGGTCGGGCCGTGTGCTCAGCTCTGGCGCGGGGCTCGGAAGTCGGGTCGGCTACCGACCGACGAGGAGTGGCAGGCCGTCAGCAGGCTCGTCGGTTGGCAGAAGATGCACCTTGACCCCGACGCCCAGACGGTCCAACTCGCCGAGGCTGGTATGCGGCTGGACCTCGGCGGCATCGCCAAGGGCTACGCGCTCGACCAGGCCCTGGTCGCCCTGCGCGAGCACGGCGTGACGCGGGCCCTGGCGGTCGCCGGCGGCGACATCGCCGTGGGCGACCCGCCTCCCGGCCGCAAGGGCTGGCGCATCTACGTCTGGCAGGCAGCGAAGGGGAAGCGTCGCCTCATCGTCTCGAACTGCGGCGTCTCCACCTCGGGCGACACAGAGCAGTTCGTGGAGATCGACGGGCAGCGCTATTCTCACATCATCGATCCAAGGTGCGGTCTGCGCTACGGGGAGCCCATCCTCGCCACCGTCGTTGCGCCGGACGCCACGACCTCTGACAGCCTCGCGACGGCGTGCGTGGTCCTGGGGCAGGAGAAGGGGCAGAGGTTGGCGAATGACGTGCCCGGTGTGGCCGTGTACATCCGCCGGGCTTACACCAAGTAGCTCGGCGCGGATGTGTGATTCGTCGCATCGTTCCTCGGGAGGTGCTGCTTCGTGCGAACCAACCCCCTGGTCCCGGTCGTGCTCCTGTCGTGCAGTCTCCTGGTCATGGTTGCTCTGATGGGATGTGGCGGCGACCGCCCTCCGACCGATTGGGCAGCCGGCGCCGCGGACGTGGACGTCGCCGCCGACGAGATGGCCGCGCCGACCTTCGGCAAGAACCTGGTGAAGAACGGCGGGTTCGAGGTGGACAGCGGAGGGGACGGGTCCACGCTGATCAGGCCGAGCAGATGGGTCCCCGGTTCCCCGGTCGGCGATGCCACCGTCGTCACCTACGGCGCGCCTGGCGGCTTCCCGACCGTCGCCTCTCCCGGACCGCCCTCGCGAGGGAAGAACTTCGTGGCCGGGGGCAAAGGCTACGGCGAGAGCCAGCTGTTCCAGAGGGTCAACGTGTCCTGGGCCGCCGCGACGATCGATGCGGGCGACGCCCAGTGTGTCATCGCAGCCTTCCTGGGGGGCTATGGCGCCCAGCAGGATCGCGTCTCCATCCAGTTCGAGCTGCGGGACGCGACTCTCTGGGAAATCCGGCAGGCGACCGTCACCTCGGTGACAGCCGCCGACCGCGGCAACCAGACGGGGCTGCTGCGGCGCTTCTGGAAGGGCAAGCTCCCTGTGGGGACGCGCTACATCGACCTGCATCCCATTTTCACACGGTACTCCGGACCGTACAACGACGGCTACCTCGATGCTGTGTCCGTCAAGCTGAACGACCTGACGCCGTAGCCGGACGGAGCGCCTGTTCCGCCGCATCCACAGGAGGGCTGGCCACATGAAGACCGCATACCTGGCGCCGGGTGTCCTGCTCCTGTTGCTGTGCGTCGTGGCCGGGCTCGGGCTTGTCGGTTGCGGTGGAGATCGAGCCCCGGTGGGCGCCCTCGGCGACGCCGTGTCGGCCGACGCGGGACCGGACACGGCCGCCGACGAGGCGGCCGCGCCGACCTTCGGCAGGAACCTGGTGAAGAACGGCGGATTCGAGATGGATACTGGAGGAGACGGGTCCGCCGATGTTGCGCCCAGTAAGTGGACGAGGCCCGAGGGGAAGGCGACGGTCGTTCTGTACGGTGCGCCCGGCGGCTTTCCGACGGCCTCCTCGCCCGGACCGCCTTCGCGGGGGAACAACTTCGTGGCTGGGGGTAACGGCTCTGCCCTGAGTCGCCTCTATCAGAGGGTGAACGTCTCCTGGGCGGCTGCCACGATCGACGCCGGGGATGCCCAGTGCATCGTTGCAGCCTTCGTGGGTGGCTATGGCTCCCAGGGCGACAGCGTCGCCATCTACGTCAAGTTCCGAGACGCGAGTGGTGTCGAGATCGACGGCGGACTCGTCCCCAATGTGACACCCGCGGACCGCGGCAACAAGACGGGCCTGCTCAGGCGAACTTGGAAGGGCAAGCTCCCCGCAGGCACGCGCTTCATCGACCTGAACCCCAAGTTCGAGCGGGTCTCGGGGCAGTACAACGACGCCTATCTTGACGCCGTGTCCCTGAAGCTGAATGACGTGACCCCGTAGCGGAGCCGAGCGCCGGCTCCGTCATCCTATAGAGCCTTGCAGAAACACCGAAACAGTGGGGCGGGCATTCCTGCCCGCCACGGCCCGCTGGCGGGCAGGAATGCCCGCCCCACTGTTTGCGTACCTATGAAAGGCCCTCTAACCCGCGAACCGGATGGAGTACAGGTCCCCGTCCTTCAGCCTCACCCGCAGCCTCACCGGCTTCCCTGCGAGGGCATTCACGTCGCTCCCGCCCTCCCACTTCACCTCGTGCTCGATCTCGTTGCCGAACAGGATCTCGCTGTCTGCCATCGCGAAGCCGGGGTAGGCTTCACCTTTCTCATCACACAACTCGAAGCGCAGCGAGCCCGCCGCCGAGGTCTCGTGGTTCACCAGCAGGCGCTTGCCGGTGAAGGTCATCGGCCGGGTCAGCATCTCACCGCCCTGAGCGCCGGCGTGGACCGAGGCAAACCCGTCGGTGCGGATGGTCCCGCGCCGGAGGTAGTAGTCCGGGTAGCGATAGTGCTCGGTCCAGTAGAGCGAGATCTCCTCGGGCGAGGTCGGCGCAGGGCCCCAGGCGATGTAGTTGTTGCGGTCGGTCCACGTCTTCTCATCCAGCGAGGGCCGCAGGAAGGCCTCGATCCAGCGCTCGAAGTGCAGTCCGTCGCGGCTGCTCATCAGCACTCCGTCGTTGATGCCGTCCTCCTGGTGGCTCGGCACCTTCTTCCGCGAGGGCACGAACCGGCATGGGAAGCCCAGGTACAGGTGCGGCGCGCGGAAGTAGGGCGCGACGGCGTTCGTGTAGAGATGCTCCTTGGGGGTGTCGCCATAGTCGAGCCACTCCGGCTTCGTCCAGTGGATGAAGTCGGCCGAGCGGCTGGTCATGATGTCCCGCACGCCGTCCTTGAAGCCCCGGTGGTACTCCACGTACTCGCCCCGGAGCGTGTCCCAGAACGCGAGGTTCTGCGAATCGAACGCGCCCTCGGTGATGACCGGCTCCTCCTGCAGCCTCCGCCAGTGCAGGCCGTCCGCTGACGCGAAGGGGACGAGGCTCGCGTTCGGCCCGGCGCTGGCGAGCGCCTTGTAGCGCTGATCGGCGGGCGCCTTGGGATTCGCGTCGAGGAAGGGCGTGAAGTTGTGACAGCCTTCGCCCATCCAGACAATGTTGTTGTCCTTCGAACCCTCCCACTCGAACGCCCCCACGTTCGGGCGCGTGAAATGCACACCGTCCTCGCTCCCGGCGACGCAGGTGCAATCGCGTCCGTCCAGCTTCGCCCAGCCGCGGTAGTAGATGCGCAGCTTCTCGTCTCGGACCACAGATGCGCAGCTTCTCGTCTCGGACCACAGAGAAGTACCCGCAGTGCGCCCCTTCCCACGGACGGTCGAAGGTCAGCACGACCTCGCGCGGGGTCGGGTGGTTGAGCTGCCGGCACGCGTCTCCGGTCAGGCTGTCCACGAGGAACGAATCGACGAACAGCTCTCGGCGCGACCCGATCTCGACCATCGTCTTCTCTCCCGGTTCGGCCTTCGGAATGCCCGCGCTGCCCGGCTCGCCTCCACCCTCCACGGTCATCGTCACCTCGTCCGCGTCGAACACGCCCACATCGCCGATGTAGGCATACAGCGTGACCGACACCGCGACCGCCTCGGTCGGCGCGACCGTGCTCACCTCGCCCAACACCCAACCCTCCGTCGGCCCGTCCGTGCGCGTGTAGAGGTGATGCACGCGCGTGCCGAGGTCGTCGTAGAAGTT
>VGFC01000256.1 GCA_016869045.1 Armatimonadota bacterium | reverse complement strand
ACCGGTCCCTAGCGCCCGACCAGCACCCGTACGTCGTCCACGTAGAGCCTCCCCAGCCGCGCACCCTCATCGCGGAAGCCGACGATTCCGAACTTGAGGGCGAAGCGCCTGGTGTCGAGAGCGGTCGTGAAGCTCGCCGCATACTCTCGCCACTCATCGGTCGCGCTCAGCTCGGGGCACCTCGCGAACAGCGTCTGTCGGTTGCTCGCCTCGGCCTTGTCCGAGTTCCAGCCCACGGCGGTGAACTCCACCTTGGCCGCATCGCCTCTCAGCTTGAACGCCACCCGGTACTTGGTCAGCGGCTGCGCCGGGTAGGCATTCGGCCCGGTGAAGCCGTTCGAGTCGCCGAACATCAGCGCCACGTTGATCCACTCGCGCCCGTTCAGGTTGTACCACTCCGGCGCCTCGATGGTCGCGCAGCGCTCCCCGGAGGCCGGGTTCTCCGTGCTCGTGGCGAGGGTCGCTCTGCCCGCTCCCTGGTACACAGCCCACCCCACCGGCTTGCCGCCCGCGTCCACCTCCTCCGCGCTTCCGTTCACCGCGACATCGGTCGGTTCGCCGCCCGCCGCCTGGTGCTCCCGTAGCCAAGCCAGCATCTCCGCGTACTTCTCGTGCCGCCGCGCGTACTCGCCCAACTCCTGCGTGAGCGCCGCGTTGCGGCAGGTCGCCTGAACCTGTGCGTAGGCGTCCGTGACTGCCTTCAGGTCCGCACCGATGGCGGCCAGGTCATCCGCGTCGAAGGGTCGGTACGGGAAGTCGGCCTCCCTCTTCAGCTTCAGCAGCGAATCGAGCACCGGTTTGTACGTGTCGTAGATCCGGTAGTACGCATCCCGAAAGGCCAGGCACGCCTCGACCGCCTCCTCGCTTCCGGTCGCCTGGTGCAGCGCTCGTCGGAGGCACCGCTCGGGGTCATACTGCTCCGGGTTCCAGAGGTAGTCGGCTGTGGTCATCAGCCCGACCTTGTAGACCTCCCCGCCGCCCGCGTTGTAGTGCACGCCCGTATCGTCCAGCTCCCAGAACCGCGCCGGGTACTTCGTCACGAACGCATCGAGCAGATACGACGGAGGGTTGTGGTGCATGTACAGCGTGTTGTCCCACAGGAAGGGCTGCCGCCCGATGAGGTCCGCATACGTCTTCACGTGCTCCTCGGTGATCTGCGCGGAGCGCACCACCGGCCCGGTCCACACGAGGTGCACGTCCTTCGGCACGCTCGCCCCGATGGTGCGCAGGTCCGCCTCGCCCGGCTCCCTGTAGCTCCCCTGGGGAATCCAGTAGTACGGCGGCACCACGAGCAATTCGCAGTCCGGGTAGCGGGCCTTCAGGCGCTTGTGCAGCTCGGTGATGAGGTGCGCATTCGCCTCGCCCAGCGTTCTGAACCGCGCCCGGTCGGCCTCGCTGCGGATGGTGTAGGGGATTCCCTCCGAGGCAAAGTCATCCAGGCACAGCATGACCTTCTTCGCGCCCTGTTCCAGCGCAATCGAGCACGTGTCCGCGAGCTGGTCGATCTGCGCGTCGTCGCTGATGACGATGTGCTCCTTCCAGAGGTAGTACGGGTTGACGAACGGCATCACATCCAGCCCGCGCGGGATGCGGTACGCGCAGATGTCGCTGAGCAGCTTCCGGTAGTCCTCCGACGGGTTCTTCCACTGATCCGCGCCGACCGTGGTGTAGCACACGTTGAAGCAGTTGTACTTGTAGTGCCCGCACCAGCGGGCCATCTCGGCGATCAGCGCCCCCTGCGCATCGCCCGCTGCGCCGCCGGGCTTGAAGCTCCGCAGCGCGAAGCGCGGCCAATCCACGATCTGCGCCGGCTGCAGGTACGCCATTCCCTCGCGCTCGTAGGTGAGCTGCATTAACGACTGGACTGCGAAGTACGTTCCCGCGTCCGACTCCCCCCAGCAGAGCACCTTCCTTGGCTGCTGGAACACGTAGTACGTCTCCCGAGACCGGGGCACGGGCATCCCGGGCGGCAGACCTTGGTCCTCGATCTTCAGGCAGTCGATGCAGACGGCAGCCCCATACCCCTTGGCCTCGTCTGCGGAGTGAACGACCGGCAGCTTCGGCGCCTCCGGCCCGAGCAGCCAGGCGATGCGCGCCTGCAACTCGTCGGCAGCGAGGCGTGCCGCCGAGTTCGGCTGCTCGCTCACTCGGATGCACGCTTCCGCCTTCGCCGCGCCGCGCCGCGCGAGCGGAACGGCCTCCTCCGACTTCACCATGTACTGCGGCGTGGGGATGACCTCGCCCGTGTAGTAGCCCGTGTAGACAGAGCCCGGAAGGTCCTGAGCGAGGGCGACAGCTGCGCACAGCAGCGGTGCGGCGACCACGAGGCACGTCAATGGAACCACCCCTCTCTTGGGCCAGGCCGCCCATGCCACGGTGAGGCTACTCGAGTTCGATGACCGGGCGGACGCCGTACAGGTAGTATCCGCTGTCGGGGTACTCGTAGTGGCGCGACGCGCCGCGGCAGTCGAGGGCTTCGGACTCCCAGCTTCCGCCGCGCACTACGCGCCCCTCGCCGAGCGTCGTGTCGTTGCCGAACCAGTCCCGGCACCACTCACTGACATTGCCCGCCATGTCGAGCGCGCCGCACCAACTCACATCGTCCTTCATGTGGCCGGCCGGCGCGGAATACTCGTACTCGTGGCCGCCGACGTAGCACTGGCACTTGCCGGCGTCCCAGTCGTTTCCCCACGGGTACTGGAGGCCCTCGGCGCCGCGCGCGGCGTACTCCCACTGCGCCTCGGTGGGCAGGGCGAAACCGAGCTTCTCGCAGAACGCCTCGCAGTCCCGGTAGGTGATGCTGGTCACCGGGTGCTCGGCCTTGCTCACGTACTCCTGGCGGGGGACGGAGCCCATGACCTTGCGCCACTGCCCGATGGTCACCTCGGTCCGCGCGATCCAGAAGCCATCCAGTTCCACCTCGTGCTCCGGCGCCTCGGTGTTCGCGGTCTCGCGCCAGAAGGACTGCAGGTCCTCCTCGGGGCCCTCGTGGGGCATCGAGTTGTACGCGGGCCCCCACTCCTTCCAGAGCGCGGTCAGCTCCTCTTTGCTCGTGCCCATTGTGAACGAGCCGCCGGGCGCCCAGACGAACTCAATCCCGCTTCCGTCGTGCACCATGCGGTAGCCCGCCTCGCCGGGCTGCGCTTCGTTGTCCGGCGACGTCGAGCACCCCTCGGGGAGTTCGACGGACGCGGTGGTCTCCTCGGTGGGCTTGGGTATCACCCGACCCTTCGCCGCTGCGCCGCCGCCGGTGGCGGTCGGGGCTTGCGGCCTCGGGCAGCCGGTCAGCACAAGCCCCGCAACCGCGGTGGCAATGAGCCATGCCCCGTTCGTACGCATGAGGCGGGACCTCCCTGCGTTCTGGTTGCGCCTCGATTCGCCAGTGCCGCCGACCTCACCTGTGCCTGCTGCGTTCCCTGCCCGGTCCTCTGCGGCAGTGCAGCTTGTGGAAGGTGGAGGTCATGGGCGAGGCCGACCCGAATCCTGAACTGCGGGCTCAGGACTGCCTTGCACCGGGAGGTGCGGATGATGGGCGGGCTTAGACTGCTGTGCGGCGCCATGCTGGTTGCCGTCGAGTCGGTGGCTGTGGGCGCGGACTTCGCAGTGGACGTGGGTGACTCCGGGGCAGTGAACATCGATGTGGGAGGCGTGCGGTGCCTGGATACGTTCCAGGTCATCCTCCCCGCGCCGGACTGGAAGGGCGGCGCCACGCCACGGGACTGCCGGAAGGAGACGGTCGCCCCCGGTCACGTTCGGGTCACGGGCGTGATGGCCGACCCGCAGCCGTGTGCCACCTTCACCCTCGATTCGCAGGAGACCGGCGGCGGTCTCGATCTGGCCTGGGAGATCGCGTTCACGCGCGACTTCGAGGCCGAGACCGTACGCCTCAACGGCTACCTGCCGTGCAGCCTGGCCGCCGGGAAGGCGGCCTGGTTCATCGCGCGGTCGAAGGGGCTGGAGTGGGCGCTCTTCCCGGGGAAGTACGGCGATCCGGGCGGGAGCCTTAGCGCGTGGGGCTTCGACTGGTTCGGCTGGCTTCTCCCGGGGGACTGCGGGGTGCGCTTTCGACCGCAGTCCGGCCTGACCGACATGTACCTGCAAGACGGGCGGCAGTGGAACGCCGAGCACTTCCAGACCTGTTGGACGCTCGCCGGGAAGGGCACCCTCCGTGAGGGGACCGTGTTGCGGTGCGCGATTCGCCTGGAGCCACTTTCGGGGCGCGACGCGGCGGCGGCGGCCGCTAGCTCAGGCAAGTCGTTGGTCGGCCTGACCGCCGGGCTGACGCCCGCGGCGAAGGGAGCAGAGGGCACAGTTGATGTGCGCAACGTCGGGCCGGAGCCCAAGTCCCTGGAAGTGCAGTGGCAAATCCGGGACGACCTCGCGCGAGTGCTCGCGGAAGGGAAGCAGGCGGTCACCGCGCCGGCGCTGGGTACCGTGCAGGTCGCGGTCGCTGCGCCGCTCTCTCCATCCGGCGAGTACCGCCTGCATGTCGAGGCGCGGCCGGCCGGCGCTCCGGCGGCGCAGCCACAGGTCGCCGACCAGCGGCTCGTCGTTCCGCCGCCCGGCCTTCGCGTGCAGATGAGTCTCGATGGCACGTGGGAGCTGGCGACCGCGGAAGCCTCCCTCGATGCGCCGCCGGAGGGTGAGTGGAAGCCTACCACGGTGCCGGGCCGCATCAGCGACAACACCCGCCAGCACTTCTGGTGCCGCAGGCAGTTCGAGGTCCCCGACTCGATGACCGGCAAGCGGCTGAAGCTGCGGTTCGGCGCGGTCAATCACGAGGCGCGGGTGTATGTGAACGGCCAACTCGCGGGCAGCCACTTCGGGGGGAACCTGCCCTTTGAGGTGGACGCCACCGAGTTTGTGCGTCCCGGCGCGAACGACCTGTGGGTGGCCGTGACGAGCTGGATCGCCGCGTGCACGAAGCCACCGACGAGCTACGAGGTGAAGCCGTTCGAGCACCCGGGTTGGTCGCTGCTGCCGCCAGGCACGATCATCGCGCCCATCGGCGGCGACTTCCGCCTGACCGGCATCTGGCAGAGCGTCACGCTGCTTGCGGTCGATCCCGTGCACCTCGAGGATGTCTTCGTGCAGACCTCGGTGCGACAGCACACGGTTCAGGCGACCGTGACTCTCCGCAACGAGAGCAACCAGCCGCGCATGGTGGACCTTGCCGCCGACATCGCGGATCGAGGTGGCCCGGCGAAGACGCTGCCCCCGGCGCGCGTGTCGCTGGCGGCCGGGGAGACGAAGGAGGTCCTGCTCAAGGCGGGCTGGCCCGACGCGCACCTGTGGTCGTTGGATGATCCGCACCTGTACCGTCTCATTACCTCGGTTACCGAGGAAGGCAAGACGCTGGACCGGCTCGGCACACGCTTCGGCTTCCGTGAGCTGTGGACCGACGGCCCGCGCTTCGTACTGAACGGCGTGCCGCTGAAGCTGTTCGCAACCTCGGGGTGGGGCATGGAGACGTGGGACGCGGCGTACGCCCACATCGCCCGCATGAAGCGCGCCGGCACGCGCTGCATGAGACTGCATACGCAGCCCTGGCAGCCGCACATCCTCGACGTGGCCGACGAGCTGGGGATGCTCATCGTGGACGAGGCGGCGGTCTACTGCTATCAGCAGGCGTATGCGGTGAAGGACAAGCGCTTCTGGATGAACTACGCCGACCACGTGCGTGCCCTTGCGCGACGTGACCGCAACCACCCGTCCCTGGCGATGTACAGCCTGGAGAACGAGATTCTGCTCTGCGGCGGCGATGCGGGCGCGTGGGAGACTCAGCTGGGGCGGTTGGCGGACATCGTGCGGGAGACGGATCCGACGCGACTCATCACCTGCGAGGCGGACCTCGACCCGGCGGGCAAGATGGATGTCATCGGTCTGCACTACCCGCGCGAGTACTGGAGCGGCTTTACGCTCTACCCGGGCAAGTGCTGGTGGATGAACGAGCCGGTTCCCTACCTCGGCCGCGAGTGGAAGTGGAAGCGCGACAAGCCGCTGTACATCGGCGAGTTCGACGGCGGGTTCATGGCCTGGTACCCGCAGTACCAGGCCTTCTGGCTGGGCGACGAGGCCTACACGAGTCGGGGACGGTTCTCGCTGGACTGGCCCAGCTCCCGCGCGCGGCGCGAACTCATCAAGATGGAGGTTGACGCCTATCGGTACTACGGGGTCGCGGGCCTCAACCCCTGGTTTGACGCGGACGAGGTAGACGTGTTCGGACCCCAAGCCTACGCGCCGGTGGCGGTCTCCTTCGTGCAGCGTGCGCACAGCTTCTACTCGGGGCAGGAGATCCTGCGCTGCGTGATCGCGCACAACGATTCGCTCGAACCGCTACGCGTTACCCGGAGTTGGGGCCTGACCGGGCCGGGAGCCAAGCCGCAGTCGGGCAGCGACGCGTTCAGGCTGCCCGTCTGCTCGGCGACGGAGGTGTGCGTCACTGGGCTGCGCGCACCCGACGTGAAGCAGCCCACGGCGGTGACGCTTGAGGTCGAGCTGAAGCAAGGGGCGCGGGTCGTCGCGCAGGCGCGGCAGGTCTTCTCCATCTTCCCGCGCCCGGCTGCATTCGCAGCGCCGGCAGGTGTGTACGTCTACGGTTCGATGGGCAAAGCGACCGTCCCAGCCCGGTCTCTCACGGACCTGGCGGCGGCTCCTGCCGACGCGAAGGCGGTCATCATCGGCGCCGGGGCGCTCAAGGCGGGCGAGGCCCCGTGGGCCCCGAAACTGGCGGAGTTCGTCGCCAAGGGAGGCACGGTGCTGTGCCTGGAGCAGACCGAGTACCCGACCGACTGGTTACCCGTTCCAGTCGAGCTTGACGCGAAGCATAGCACCACGGTCGCCTTCGTCCGCGCGCAGGGGCATCCGGCGCTGGCGCATGTGACGGATGGCGATCTGCGCTACGCCTTCACGATCCACGGGTCGCTGCTGAAGCCCGCGCGCGGCAACTTCCGGCCGCTCATTGACGCCGGCGGCATCCGGGCGTCGATCGATGATATGAACGGCCTGAGTTGGGCGCCGCTGCTCGAGCTGCCGCACGGCAAGGGGCGCTACCTGCTGTGTCAGCTCCCGCTCTCCGAGCAGGCGGGCGTCGAGCCGGTGGCGGACATCTTGCTGCGGGACCTCGTGCGGTATGCGGCCACGGCTCCCCCCAACGAGACCTCGCGGGTCGCGCTCCTGGCCGATCCGGACAGCTCACTCAAGCGGACGCTCGATGGCATGGGCCTCGTGTATGACAGCGTGCTCGGATCGCTCAGCGGGGAGTCACTGGCGGCGCATCGGGTTCTCATCGCGGGTGGCGGGCCGGCGGCGTGGGAGGCGGTGCGCGCGCAGGCCGCGGCGTTTGGTGACTGGGTGAAGCAAGGCGGCGCGCTGTGGCTCAACAGCCTCACGCCGAACGAGGCTGACGTGCTGGCGCAACTGGTCGGCGCGCCTTGTGAGCTGCGCACGGCTGAGCCGCAACAGGTGTGCCTGGCGAGGGCTGACCCGCTCACAATGGGGATGAGCAACCACGAGCTGTACTGGCGCGACCGGCCGATCTGGGACCAGTGGACGGCCATGCGGAAGATCATGGAGTGGGAGCCCGCCGCGCTGCCGCCGGGCGCGGTCGCGCTGACCGACCCGCCCGGGCTGGTGAGGATGCCGGTCGGCAAGGGCTTCGTGTTGCTTAACCAACTGTTGTGGGACTCGACGCAGCAGAACCGGCTGGAGGGCACGAAGATCGCCTCGATCCTGCTCACGAACCTGGGTGCGCAGATGGACCTCGCGCCCTTTGCGCGCGTCGAGGCCAAGGACTTCGTCCCCGTGGACCTCGCCCCGTACTGCAACCTGGGCTTCGCAGGCGATCCGGATACCGGCTGGATGGACCACGGGCCGAAGGCCCTGGCTGGCTTCCCCACGGGCGGCCAACCGCTCGCGCGAGCGTGGTTCAACATCATCGACCCGGCGCAGAATGGCGGGAAGTCCGTCATCGTGCTTCGGGGGACGACGCGACCGAGCTACCCGGCCGAGATGAAGGGCATCCCGGTGAACGCGCAAGCCCGGGCGCTGCACTTTCTGCACACGTGCGCGTGGGGCCGGCCCGACGGTGGGGACGCGGCGACGTACGTGGTGTACTACGCGGACGGCACGGAGCAGCGTATCCCGATCCGTGTGGGTGTCGAGATCGCCGACTGGTATGTGGACCCGCACCCACAACCTGCCGCGCAGGTCGCCTGGACCGGCCACATCGACGACAAGCCCGGCCCGATCGGCGCGTACGCGATGCGCTGGGTGAACCCGTGGCCGGACAAGACCATCACGTCCATCGACCTCCTCTCCGCGCAGAAGGACCCTGTCGTCGTGGTGTTCGGGGTGAGCGTGGAGGCCGAAAGCAAAGGGACACCATGCCAATCCCCTGAGGCTTCCCTCCCCGAGTTTCCGGTCAATGCGTCTGGAAGCCAGTATGGTGTCCCTCTTTCCCCTCTTCTCCTGGGCGCGCACACTCGAGGGCGCGGAGGTCCTCTGTCACCAAGCAACCAACAAGCCGAAGCTGATCAAGGGCGCCAGGATCCTTGTTGACCTGATCGACTAGCTAGTCTCCGCAAGAGGGGGACTAGGCGTGTAGAGCGAGGGGCTGATGCCTGAGCCCGACCCAGGGGGGCCAGATGTCGCTGATGATCTGCTCGCTTGTTCTGCCGTCGCCAGAGGTCCCCGCGGGAGGCCAGTTCCTGCTCGAGTTCCTTGAGGCGCTTCCGCGTGACCACACGTGGCTGGCTAGCGTCAAGCGTTACGTGGCCAAAGAACACGCCTCGTACAGCACGGCTCCCGACGGGAGCCCTCTCGACTCCGTGATACCCCCGGGGGAGCTGGCATATCCCTGGCCGGACGGGCAGCCCCGGTTTGGCATCTCCGATGCTACACTCCATGACGTTGCCCGACTCTTGACGCGGGATCCGAAGGCAGCTGACTACTTCGTCGTCAACGGACGGTTTCGCGGGTGCAGGTCGGAAGTGGGGCCAGGGCGCCCACAATGGCGGGCGCCGGGTCTCAACCTCGAATGGCCGAGCGACGCCTACTATTGGAATGGCGCGCAAGACCAGCCATGGGGGAGTGCGCTATACGTTCACTGGGGTAGTAGGGTGTACTACACCGGGCAGGACGAGTCTGCGCCCGTCTTCGGCTACCTGCTGTCTGCCATTCGGGCTCTAGCAACTACGCCGCATGCGGACCACGCGGTTGGCTTCCTGGCGCACAGCTTCTGGGTTCAGCCCTATTGCTTCATGGTCTGGCACCGGGACCTCTTGGATTTCGCGAGCGACTTGCTGTGGTTGTTGCCTACGGTGCTGGAGGAGGATACGTGCTGCCTCGACCCCACGATCCGCCGAGCGGAAGACCCCATCTCGGAGCTTGTGACCCTGACCAAGGCCGCAGCAGGTCCTGCGCCCGATTTGGGGAGGTGGGACGACTTCCATGGACACCGTCCCCGGGAATGGCTAAGACCCCGGCTGAGGGAGGAGCACCTGGCGTGCTTCCTCGGACAGCTTGACGCAGTAGCGGAGGGCATCAGGGCAGTTTCGTCCGATGACGTCGTAGAGATCGGGGGCGGGTGCGATGAGTGCTCGTTCGTACAGACCGAGCCTGGCGGTTGCCTGTGGGCGAAGGGTGGCGCGTTCTCGTACGTAGAGCAGTTCTACCTTCGCCTGGCGGCGCGTGTGTGTTCGGGTCTGCACATGGCGTGATGCCACGTAGAGCGGACGAGCGCTGGGGCCAACGGGCGCCATACCCGCGAACGGACCTGGGGTCTGGGGTAGCCCATACCCGCCTTGTTGACCCGCCCGAGCTGCAGAATCCGGCCTCCGAGGACTCGGTCTACAACGCAGTGGACAGCCGGGGAAAAGGGGGACACGATGCCAACTCCGCAGACGTGACGCGGGACTGGTATGGTGTCCCCCCCGTTCTTGGTCACGGCACCCTCACGACGCGCGTGCCCTGAGCGTCCAGAGCGACCGAGGCCGCGTTCCCCGCGAGCGTCAGCGGCTCGTTGCCGGGCAGCAGGGCCGTCTGCAGGCCCGTCTTGCCCAGCGCGGCGGCGTCGATGGTGAGCGTCGCGGTAACCGCCTCCCGCGAGGGATTGTGCAGGACGTAGTAGGTCTGACCCTGGCCGCCGTAGCGCTCCACGCGGACGGTCGTCGGCTCGACGCGCGCGTTTGTGATCGGCTCCCAGCCCGCGAGCGACAACTCGCGCAGTAGCTCCGCGTGCTTGGCCATCACCGCCACGTCGTTCCCATGCCCCGGGTAGACGTCGTGCAGCAGGTGCCAGGCGACCTCCCATTCGGGCCGCGGGTTGTACGGCAGGTCGGTGCAGGGCTTGCGGTAGGCGATGGCGCGGATGAAGTCGGGGTCGGCGAACTGCGTGGCCTCGGCGCCGAAGATGTCCAGGTACGGCGCGGCGAAGGTCAGCCAGCCCGGCGTGATGCCCCACGAGCAGTTGGTCATAAGCACCAGCTTCCGCCCGTGCATCTTCTCGGCGAGCGCGCGCAGCCACTCCACGCTCTGGAAGGCCGCGACCTGGACGGGCACGTGCTCGACGGCCGCGAAGCTCAGGGGCACCTCGCCGTATGCGAAGTGCTCGCGGCGGTAGTCCGCGCGTTGCGCCTGGCCGTAGCCACCGAAGGAGTCGAGCCCGATCCCCGCAAAGGGCGCCCCGGCCTCCTCGCTGGCCTTGAGGTTGTACTCCAGGTAGATGTCGGTGTTGAAGGGGCCCTTGCCGCCGGGCAGATCGGGATCGAGGTCGCAAGGGAAGATGCAGCCCCATTGGCTCTCCCCCATCCACGGCATCTTGCCGATGTTGGTGTACGGTTCGTCGTTGGGGCCGTGCAGGACGGAGGCGACCGCCGCGCGCGAGATCGTCTGCAAGGCCTCGCGGAGGGAGTGCTCCTGCGTCCAGTTCCCCGGCGCATAGCCCCCGGCGTAGGAGAGCTTCTCCATCTTCGC
>VGFC01000255.1 GCA_016869045.1 Armatimonadota bacterium | reverse complement strand
GCGGGGAACAGGTTGGCCTCCATGTAGGTGTCAGGTCGCACGATGATCCGATGCCCCCCGCCATCGGGGATCGCGCTCAGCGCGGCCTGGATCGTGCGGAAGGCCTTGGCCCACGAGGAGCCATCACAGTCGTCCCCTAACTTCGAGACGTACAGCGTCGTGCCGGCTTCGCCGTGGGAGGGGCCCACGGCAAGGCCGACGGCGGCCACAGCGAGAATGCTCATGCGGTATCCGATCCTCCCCGCGTGTCGGTTGAGGGCGGGCCGCCGCGCCCATTAGCCGCGCGGCGCCCGGAGACCTGCGACGCAAGCTGCGCCTGCTGCTGGGGCCCTGATAGCTGGAGGAGCAGTGGGGCGGGCATTCCTGCCCGCCATGGCCCCCGGCGGGCAGGAATGCCCGCCCCACTGCCTCTGGGGAGTTCGGTGGGAGCCGGAGGGGCGGCGGGGAATGTTGGACGGAGGAGTGCATGCGCCAGAACCCCGGGTGGAGCCAGCCATGGAACTGAGTCTGCGTGAGTTGGTGCCGGTTGAGAGACTCGAGCAGTTGCGCACGCAGTTTGAGGCCGTGACCGGGGTGCAGATGGTGTTCACGGATCCCGATGGCCATCCGATCACTGCGGTCGATCGGCCGCTGGCGTTCTGTGGCTCGCTGGTGCGCGGAGAGGGCACCGTCTGCTTGCGCCGGAGCCGGTGGGATGTCGAGGAGCCGGAGATCGAGGAGCCGATCCGCAAGCAGCACTCGACCACGGAGCCGATTCCGCACCGCTGCCGCGGGGGCTTCCGCGACACGGCGGCCCCGATCGTGGTGGAGGGCGAGACGATCGGCAATGTCGTGTTCGGGCGAACCCTCATCGCCGAGCCGGATCCGGAGCGCTTCCGCCGCCTGGCTGTTGAGAGCGGCATGGCTCCTGACCTCGGTGAGCAAGTCGCGCGGCATGCCTCGGTCATGCCCGAGGGGCGCATTGTTCGGGTCGCTGAACTGATCCGCACTCTCGCGAACCTCCTGGCCACGGCGGCGTACGACACGCTGCGCGCCCAGCGGGTGATGGAACTTGAGGCCCTGCGCGACTCGCTCATCCACATGATCGTCCACGACCTGCGCACGCCGCTGACGAGCATCATCGGCGGGCTGGAGACGGTCGAGCAGTCGGAGTATGACCGCGAGATCGCCGTAGAGATGCTGCCCATGGCGCTGACGGCAGCGCAGGAGCTGCTGGAGATGGTGAACACGCTGCTCGACATCAACAAGATGGAGAGCGGCGCCATGCAACCAAACCTCGCGGAGGTGGACTTCGCCGAGGTGGCGCGGGAGGCCGTCGCGCAGGTGCAAGGCCTGCTGGCGGAGTACGGCCACGAGCTGCAGACGGACATTGGGACGGAGGGCACGGTTCAGGCCGATCCCGATCTCCTGCGGCGGGTCGTCGTGAACCTGCTGGGCAACGCGATCAAGTTCGCCCGCAGCGGCGGCCGAATCAGGCTGTCGGCGCGCACCGATGAGTCAGGCCTCACGTTGTCCGTTGCCGACAACGGTCCCGGCATTCCCCCGGAGGACCAGAAGCGCGTCTTCGAGAAGTTCGGTCAGGCCCAGTCGCGCCAGGAGGGGCACAAGCACTCCACCGGGCTGGGCTTGACCTTCTGCCAGATGGTGGCCCAGGCCCATGGCGGCCGAATCTGGCTCGACAGCAAGGTCGGGGAAGGGAGCACGTTCCACGTCCGGATCCCCCGAAGCCAGAGCAGCGAGGCAGATTGAGGCTACCGCACAGGGCAGCGGTGTTGCCCTGTCCGGCGCGACTCCTCGGAGGTGAGCCCCATGCGGGGCCGTCGGCTCCGCCGCATCGTTGTCCCGCTCTTGGTCGTGACATCTCTCCTCGCCCTGCGGCCCGCTGCGTGCGCCGCCGTCTACTTCACCGAGGCCGAGCACCTGCTGCTCCTGGGCGGGGCCAGCACGGCCTACGCGACGAACCTCAGCCGGGCGCTGGGCGGACGGTCAGTCTACCTGCGCGGGAGTCGCCTGGCGTGGCGGGTCGATCTGCCGAAGGGGTCTTACTGGCTTTGGGTTCGCGCACGCTCGGGTTGGGAGGAGGACCGCACGTTCGCCTGGAGCCCCCAAGTCCGCTACTCGGCTGCGGTGGATGGTCGCGAGGCGGCGCTCTCGCCGCGGCTCGACACGCTGGTGTACGAGAGCGACGGCCACAACTTCGTGTGGGCCTCCGCCGGCCCTCTGGAGCTTGAGCAGGGGCGTCACGAGGTGCAGGTGGGCTGCGCTTGGGAATGGGCCCACTTGGACGCGCTGCTGCTCACCGATGACGCGGCCTTCGACCCCGCGCAAGCAGAGGGCCTCGCCAGCGCCCGGCCTGTCATCTCCTCGTGGATCGCGTGGCCGACGAACCCCTACGCAGACGTGAGTCCCCTTGACCGGCCGCCTGATCAGCTCCCGGCGGCGATGACGGCGACCGTGCCGGTCGGCGGGACGGCCATCCTGGCGGCAGGCTTCCACACCCTTCCCGGCTCGCAGCTCTCCACCCACCTGTTGCTCTCGATGAGCGAGCTGCGGGACGCGGACGGCAACACGATACCCGCCGCAGCTTGCCGGCTGTACGAGCTTCAGTACTGCCGGACTCGCGGCGGACAGGTCGCCGCCGATCCGCTGACGCCACTCAACACTCTCGGCGCGCTGACGGTGCCGCCCGCGGAGACGGCCTACCTTTGGGCGATCCTGAGCGCGAGGGGCGTGCGTCCGGGCGTGTATGAGGGCGCCCTCAGCGCCTCCTCGCAGTTCGCCTACGAGGACGACAGGCGCTCGATCTCGATCAAGATCACGGTGGCCGAACCCTCGCTGCCTGAGACCTCCGGCCTTAGCATCTTCAACTGGTGGGGCTACTCCGATTCGCCGCACGAGTGGTGGGAAGCCCAGCTTGCGGGCGGCACGAACGTCTTCAAGGCCATCGTTCAGCACCACATCGGCTTCCGCTTCGACGAGCAGGGGAACCTGGTGGGGGAGCTGGACTTCACCCGCCTCGACCGCGTGGCCGGCTACGTGAAGCGGGCCGACGGGCTGCTTCTCCTCGAATGGTACCTCCACGCACCGCAGTTCGCCGGCCTGACCTCGCGCGCGTCGGCGGGGGCGAAGCCGCTCGAGCCGTTCAGCCCAGCCTGGGAGAAGGCCTTCCGCACGCTCGTCACGGCGATCCGGGATCACCTGCTGGCGACCGGGCTGGACTACGACCACTTCGCCGAGTACACGTATGACGAGAACATCGGTCCGGACTTCATCCGCGCCGGCAAGATCATCCGCGATCTTGACCCGAAGCTGCGCATCTTCAGCGACCGCACCGCGACGCTGGAGGAGTACAAGGCCGCGGCGCCCTACATCGACATCTGGTGCCCGCACTTCGGGGGTCTGAGCAGTCAGGCGGCCGACGGACGCCTCGAGTTCATGCGCTCCACGGGCAAACCGATCTGGGCCTACGACGAGGGCATGGACCAGCGGCTGCGCAGCGCGTACGGGAACTACCGGCTGAGGTTCTGGACCGTGTGGGAGTACGGCCTGCAGGGGTGCACCTACTGGAAGTACTCGGGCGACGACGTCGGGATGGTGTACGATCCGCTGCTGCCCGATCCCCGGCCGGTCACGAGTCGTCGCTGGGAGGCGTGGAAGAAGGGTCTGGAGGACTACCGATGCCTGCAGGCCCTGCGCGCTCGCGGAACCGACCCGGCAGCGCTGGAGGCGGCGGTTGGCGAGGTGCTGTCGAGGCCCGGTGACGTGGCGCTCGCGGATGACGTGTTGGGGCGACTGCTGCAAGGAGGGAAGACGCAATGAACCGGGTGCTCGGACCGCTGGCGTTCTGGTGGCTCTTGGGTGGGGTGACGGGCGCGGCGCCGCTGGAGATCGTCCGCGGCGGACAGACGAGCTACGTCATCTATCATGCTCCCGGCGCGCCTTCGTCCGTCGCGGCGGCGGCCGCCGACCTGCAGCAGTACATCGCCGCCTCCACCGGCGCGAAGCCCGAGATCGTCACCGACCCTCGTGAGCCGATGATCTGCCTCGGCGTCAACGATGCGGCGGCCAAGGCGGACCTGTCGGTGGAGGGCATTCCGCCTGAGGGGTATCGGATTGCGGCTCGGGGGGCGAACCTCTACATCCTCGGGCCGGACACGGCGAACGGCGTTGTGACCCCCGGCGGCGGGACGAGTGCCGGCACGCGCAACGGCGTGTCCGCGTTCCTCGAGCGGTTCGTCGGCGTACGCTGGCTGATGCCGGGCGAGCACGGGGACTATGTGCCCCGCAGCGCCGATCTCACGGTTCCTGACGCCGATCTCGCCGATGCGCCCATCTTCCTGAACCGCCGGGTGCCATACACACAGGAGTCGCGCCCGGAGGTGAGACAGTGGTGGGCGCGACAGAAGCTCGGCTGGAGCCTCTACCTACAGCACTCTCACAACTGGACCGCGATCCCCGCGGGCGAGTTCGATGCGCACCCCGACTGGTTCGCCGAGCGCGGCGGCGTCCGCGTGCCGCCGACCGGGCGCTACAAGCTCTGCATCACCAACGCCGGCCTCATTCGCGCCTTCGCCGACGTGGCCATCCGCTACTTCGACGCGAACCCCGCCGCCTCGTGCTACTCGCTTTCGCCGGCCGACAGCGCCGGCTGGTGTGAGTGCACCCAGTGCCGGGCGCTCTATGAGACCGATCCGAACGGCCATTTGTCGATCACGCCGGCGGTGCTGACCTTCTACAACGCCGTCGCGAAGCTCGTGGCTGCGCAGCACCCCGACAAGCTGCTCGCGGGCTACGTCTACGCTGACTACGTCTTTCCGCCGCAGAAGCCGATCAAGCTCGAACCGAACGTCTTCCTCGTCTGGGCGCCGAGCTTCGACTATGGGTTCACGCTCTACCGTCCCGAGCTGCAAAGGCAGTGGGAGGACCTGGCAGCGCAGTGGACGCAGGTGACGCAGAACATCGCCTACTACGACCTGCCGAACTGCGTGCACAACGACCTCGGCGCGCCCAACCCGCCCGGCCTGAAGATCCTGGAGTTCCTCTACCCACGCCTCAAGCAGTCGAAGATGAAGGGGGTCTACGTGTACGGCAACCCGGCGTGGGGCCACTCGGCGCCGATGAACTACCTGCTGGCGAAGCTCGCCTGGGACCCGGACGCCGATGCGGAGGCGCTGTTGGATGAGTTCTTCGAGAAGGCGTACGAGGCCGGTGCGCCGGAGATGAAGGGGTTCTTCCGGTTGCTGGACGCCGAGACCGAGAGGTACTTCGTCGAGCAGCCAACCGAGACGTACGTGCTGTCCGCCGGCCGGCTGAAGGACGTCTACGCGCGCAACTTCCCGCAACTGGAACAGCTCTACCTCGCTGCCGAAGCCAAGGTGCAGGACCCGGACGCGAAGGCGCGGCTGGCGATGCTCGGCGACAACCTGAAGGTCTTGCACTGGAACCTGCGCCAGCAGAACCTGCTGGAGAACCCCACGGCGTCCGCGTTCTACCTCACCGACCAGGCCTTCTTCGCGTTCCTCAGCGAGAACCGGCAGTCTCTGGCGCTCACCCCTGTGGCGCCCTCGTCAAGGCCGCCCTTCACGCCTGGCAAGCTCGTCGCTCGCCCCGCAGAGGCTGCTCCCAATGCCGAGGACGTCCAGCCTTGCCTCCTGCGCGGCGACCAGCATCTCGTCATCGCCCCCACGGGGGACGACCAGAGCGAGGTCCGGTTCAGCAACCTGACCACTCGCGGCAAGCTCGTGACGTATGCGCTCCTCGATGCGCAGGGCAAGGACCTGGGTGCCGGCGTCGTCAGCCCCGACGCGCCCGTCGCCCTGCCGACCGAGGGCGCGGCGCCGTTCTGCATGGTGATCGCCGGGGGTTCGGCCAGTTTCCAGGTGGAGATCACGAACGCGCACTGGGCGGTCAGCGGCAGGCTCTCCGACCAGGGCCTCCATCTGCTCAACCGAGTCACACCCGTGTACTTCGAGGTTCCGGCAGGCGTCGCGGCCTTCCATCTGCAGATGGAAGCCGACCCGCCCGGCGAGACGGCCCTCGGTCGCCTCATCACGCCGACCGGGCGGGAAGCCGCAAGCTTCGACTGCAGCGCGAAGTCCGTGGACCGTCAGGGGGTGGCAGTTCAGGCGGGCGAGGCGGGCTTCTGGAAGCTCATCATCGAGAAAGCCCCAATCGGTGTGATCGACGACGTGTACATCCAGCAGGGCGACGAGCTGGGCGGCTTCTTCTCGCTCGCCCCCGAGCAGGCCTTGAGCGTCACCCAGACGAAATGACGCAAGGCCGACAGGCACCCAAGGAGGTCCCTCATGCCGACCCGCAAGTTCGGAGCACGCGATCTCGAACTCGTGAAGCAGGTTCTCGATTCAGGCCAACTCTCGGGGTTGGGCGGCGGGCAGGTCACACCGCGCTTCGAGGAGGCGTTCGCGCAGGCCCATGGCGCGAAGTTCGGGGTCGCGATGAACTCCGCGATGTCGGTCCTCCACGCTTCCGTGATCGCCTCAGGTGCAGGTGCGGGGGACGAGGTGCTCTGTGACCCCGTCTGCGTCTTCGGCGCCGTCGCGGTGATGTACAACAACGCGGTGCCCGTCTTCGTGGACATCAACCCGGTGACCTGGAACCTCGACCCCGACCTCATCGAGGCGAAGATCACCGACCGCACGAAGGCGCTCATCGTGACCCATGTCTGCGGGCTGGCCGCCGAGATGGACCGCATCGTGGAGGTCGCGCACAAGCACGGGCTGGTTGTCATCGAGGACTGCGCCCACGCCTGCCTGACCGACTACAAGGGGCGCTTCTGCGGCGCGTGGGGCGACATCGGCTCGTTCAGCTTCCAGGCGAGCAAGCAGATGGGCCTGGGCGATGGGGGAATGGCGATCACGAACGACGAGGACTTGGCGAAGACGCTGGACCTGCACGCCGGCGCGCCGACCTTCATGGCCGTCGCGCACGGCCTCCACTACAACTACCGCATTACCGAGCCCATCGCGGCCATCGGCCTGGCGCAGTTGGAGGTCTTGCCGGCCTACATCCGTAGCCTGAAGGAGAACGCGAAGCTCTGGGACGACGCGGTCGCCGACTGCCCGTGGATCGCCCTCCAGCGCGGCCCCGAGGGCGCCGACCACACGTTCCATCTCTGGGGTGGCACGTTCCAGGGCGCGGAGCATGGCATCCCGCGCGAGGAGTTCGCCAAGGCCCTGCAGGAGGAGGGCTGTGGCATCAACCTGGGCTACACCAACATGCCCGCCTACAAGCACCCGCTGATCGCGGAGCGCCTGGGCTTCGGGCGCGGCTGCCCGCTGGACTGCCCGCTCTACGAGGGCACGGGCAACCAGTACCCCGACGGCCTCTGCCCCCAAGCCGAGGCCCTCTTCCCGAAGGTCATGCTCGGCTATCCCTTGCAGCCCTACGACAGCGCCGCGCAGCAGGCGGAGGCCCTGAGGAGGGCGTGGCAGAGGCTCGCGTAGGGGGTCGGCCTACCGCAACCGTAGGATCCGCACTTCCTTAGGCCGGAGGTCGAGGTCGAAGCGGTCTACGTCTCGGTAGACCGTCTGCTGTGTCGCCGTGTCCGTGACGGTTGACTTCCGCGAAAGTGAGATCGTCGTCGTGCCGCCGTTGCGGTCCGCGCACACGGTCAGGTAGTGCCGGTTCGCGAAGACGGCGACGTCCGGGTCGTTCGTGTAGAGGTGCACGCCGGCCTCGCGTGCGAGTCGCCGGAGGTCACGCGCCGCAACCGGGCCGGGCGAGTAGACCGAGGTCCAGCTATCTAGCTTACGGACCACCGGTTCCGCATCCGTCAACCACGCGCCCTCCTGCACCGCGATCCCCGTCAGGCGCTCGATGTTGCGGACGTCTCCGGGACCGCTCCCCGCGAAGTAGCCCGGCGCGTTCAGCCACACGACGGTCCGCCCGTCGGCGCACAGCTTCCGCCGGATCAGCTTGCGCTGCGTCTCGTCCAGCTTCGCCGCGTCCAGCATCAGCACGAGCCGGTAGCGACTCGCGTCGAGTCCTGAGAGGTCGGACAGCAGCGCCGTATCGTACGGCGCGACGAAGACCAACTCGGCAAGCTGGTGGCTGAGCAGGCGTGTCAGGACGGGACTGCGGAAGCTGTAGTAGTGCTCGGAGTCCTCGTCGGCCAACGCGAGAATCTGCGCGTTGGAACCGCGCTCGGGCAGCTTCAGCGCCTCGTTGCGGAGGTCGATGAGCTGCTTCACGCCCTCCATGATGGTCGGGTCATCGTAGTACCCGCCGTGGATGTCGAAGTGCGCGAGCTGCACGCCCTGCGCGAGTTCCATTCCGACCTCGCGTCGGCACATCCAGACGAACTCCTCCGGCGTCTGCGTCAGGCCCATCTGGTACTCCCACGTCTTCAGGTTCGGGTTCTCCTTCAGCTTGTCGTAGTACTTGTAGCTGACCTGGTCGAAGTCGTTCCAGAAGACCTTGCCATGCAACTGCAGCGAGGCGACGGGCGCGCGGAAGTAGGGCTTGCCCGGCAGGTTGCGGTTGTAGTAGCTCGACGGCGCCATGATGAAGTCGATGTACGGGCTGCGCTCCAGCTTCCAGCACGCAAGGTGCCCCGCGTCCTCAGCGAGGTCGGTGAACTCGAACGTGTACGCGTAGAACGCGCCGACGAGCTTGCGCCCGTGCGTTCGCTCCTTCACGGTGCGCGCGAAGTGCTCGATGGTGTCCGCCATGATCTCCGACCAGAAGCGATGGAACGCGATCACGTTCGCTTCGGTCTGGGGGTCGCGGAACGGCTTCGTGCGGTCGCCGTAGCGCTGCTCTCGGGTGGGAAGAGGCGGGAAAAGAGGGACACCATACCAATTCATGACGTCTCGAATTGGTATGGTGTCCCTCTTTTCCCGCATGGGCGCGCTGTAGTCGCCGAGGCGGTCGCAGTTCATGCTCCAGTGGTACCACTCCTCGGTCTTCTGGCCGGAGAGCTGGTAGCCGATGACGTGCGCGCCGTAGTGCGACTGCTCGATGTGGTCGATGACCGTCACGAGGGCGCGGTCCATGTCCTCGCGCCACTTCGCCGAGGCCAGCGACGGGTAGTTGCCCTCCCGCGAGAGGGCGAAGAGCTTCTCGCCGAAGCTCGGCGAGCCGTTGTCGAGCAGCATCATCTCGCCGGGATTCGCTTCGCACCACCACGCGGGCGCGTCGATGTAGATGCGCGGCAGCAGCCAGGCCTTCGGCGCCGCCTCGAGGACGGTGTGGGCGCGCTCGTCGAGGTCGCGGAAGTCCCACTCGTCCGGGCCGACCCACATCGGCCGCGAGTAGCCGTAGCCCGCGATCTCGACCACGAAGTTGAAGATGTCGCACCCCGCCTCCGCGAAGCGCGCGGCGCGCTCCTGCAGGCGGGGCAGGTGGCAATCGTAGGTCGAATAGCAGATCCCCGAGTGCGGCTTCCCGTCGATCACGAACGTCGGCACTCCCCCGACGCGCTGCACGCGGCAGTCCGGTCCGATCATGTCGGCTTGTGCTCCCTGGCTCGGGATCAGGATGAGGGCCCCGAGACCCAATGCCCCGCTGAGTGTTGGCATTGCCCGTACCCCTTGTACACCAATCGGCCGAGAGGGAGATTGGACGCCGCGGCGAATTCGACCTACTCGTGGTTCCTGGCAGGAGGACCGCATGAGACGGGAAGCCATCATCGAACTCAGCCACCGGATGCTCCCCGGGCGGGAGAGCTTCCGGCTGGAGACGCGCACCTTCGACGTGACGGAACTGCTGCCGGAGGTGGTGCACCGGCCTGACATCTGGTACGTGCTGAGCGACATCACGATGTCCTCGCACATGGGCACGCACGTCGAGTTCCCGTACCACCACTGGGAGCCGGGCGCCGACGCGGCCGACTACCCGGTTGAGCGTCTCATCGGCGAGGCTGTCGTGCTCGACTTCTCCCACAAAGAGGCAGGCGAGGAGATCACGCTTACCGAGCTGCAGACTCATGCAGGCCGCCTGCGCGAGGGTGACATCATCTTCATCCGCACCGACATGGACCGCCTCTTTCGCACGGAGCGCTGGGCCGACCAGCCGTACCTCAGCGCCGAGGCGATGGCGTGGCTCATCGAGACCGTCAAGCCCAACGTGATCGGCACCGATGCGGCGGGCTTCGAGGTGCCCGGCACGGACTACCAGCCCAACCACCTGCAGATGTTCCAGGCGGGAATCGCGATGGTTGAGTCGGCCACCAACCTCGCGGCCATCGGGGACGAGCGCGTGCTCTGCTTCATCCTGCCGCTGCCCATCGAGGGCATCGACGCCTGCCCCGTGCGCATCGTGGCGCTGCGCAAAGGAGCGTTCGATCATGGAGACTGAGAGGATGCTGGAGTGGTACCGGCGCCTGTACCTCCTCCGGCGCTTCGACGAGATGTGCCTGCAGCTCAAGTACAAGGACCTCATCATGAACGGCTTCCACCCGTACAGCGGGGAGGAGGCTGTGGCGGTCGGGGTCTGTGACTTCCTGCGACCCGATGACGTGGTCTTCTCGACCCATCGCCCGCAGGGCCACTCCCTCGCTCGCGGGAGCACGCCGCGCCAGGTCTTCTGCGAGATGCTCGGGCGCCGCGGGGGTATGAGCCAGGGGATCGGCGGTCCGATGCAGTGGATCGACGCGCCGAACCGCTTTTTCTGCGGCGCCATCGTCGGCAGCGGGATTACGGTCGCCACGGGCGTCGGCCTCGCCTTGAAGCGCGCGGGGCAGGGCCAGGTGTGCGTGTGCTTCTTCGGCGACGGCGCCTCCAACACGGGCTCCTTCCACGAGGGCCTGAACCTGGCGGCCATCTGGAAGCTGCCCGTGCTCTATGTCTGCGAGAACAACCAGTATGGCGAGGCCATGCCCGTCGCCGAGTTCGTCTCCGGAGAGAGCATCGCTGCGCGCGGCGCCGCCTACGGCATCCACAGCGTCAAGGCCGACGGCATGGACCTCGTGCGTGTGCTGGAGGCGACCGCCTGCGAGATCGGTCGCTGTCGCGGGGGAGACGGCCCGGCCCTGATCGAGTTCGAGACCTATCGCTTCCGCGGCCACTACGGCGGCGATCCCGAACACACCTACCG
>VGFC01000254.1 GCA_016869045.1 Armatimonadota bacterium | reverse complement strand
AGGGTTGGCTCGGGCAATCGCGCTCCTCCTTCCGCCGTCAGCGCCTCGGCCCCCATCCTTTCGCCATCGGCCCGCCACGACCTGCGCCTACTCACTGCCTCCAGGGACTGTCCCGTCCCGCCTTGCGGGACGAGGACTGTCCCTTGTTCGCCGGCCCACGCAGCGGTCAGCACGCAGCGTCGGCGAAAAGGGGACAGTCCATGCGTCTCGGCTCCCGCGCGTTGCGGGACCCGAGACTTGGACAGTCCCTGCCTCCCCAAGGGAACACGCTTCCCCCCGTCGAACTTGCTGTTGCCGTTCCCCCCTCCTGAAGGGAGGGGGGCAGGGGGGTAGGAATCCGTTGCGCGCCGCGCGCTTGCACGGTCCTGGTGATGTTCGCCTGGATGACGTCCCGGTCCCCGAGGCTGCTTCGGGGGAGGTGCTGGTGCGCGTGCGAGCGGTGCTGATCTGCGCGTCGGATGTGCGGATGTATTGGGATGGGCATGCCGGCGGCGTGGTGCCGAAGGAGCCGATCAGCCAGGGGCATGAGTTCTCCGGCGAGATCGTCGCGCTCGGCGAGGGGGTCACGGCGCCGCCGGTCGGCACGCGCGTCGCCGTCGAGCCGAGCTGGCATTGCGGCGAGTGCGACATGTGCCTGAGCGGGCGCACGAACATCTGCCGCAACATCGTCTTCCCGAGCTTCCCGCCGCGCAATGGCGCGCTCGCCGAGTACATCGCGTGCCCGGCGCATGCGGTTCACCCGATCCCCGATTCGGCGACCTTCATCGAGGGCGCATTGCTGGAGCCGCTTGGCGTCGCGGTCCACGCGGTGCGCCTGGCGCAGGTCACGCGCGAGCACTCCATCGCGATCCTCGGCGCCGGCGCCATCGGCGTCTGCACGCTACTCACCGCCGAGCAGATGGGCCTGGAGCGAATCGCCGTAGTCGAACCAGTCGAGGGGCGGCGCGAGTGGGTCAAGAGGCGCGGGGTCAAGGTTGCGGCGTCGGCGAGCGAACTCATCGACGCGGGCATCGAGGCCGACATCGTGTTCGAGTGCGCGGGCGAGAGCGCCGCCATCGAGGACGCGCTGCACCTCGCGAGGCCCGCAGGCACCGTGATCGTGGTCGGCATCCCGCACCCGGAGCGCATCAGCTTCGAGGCGAACATTTCGCGCCGCAAGGAGCTGACGATCATCTTCTCGCGGCGCTCGCGGGACACGCTGCAGGAAGCCACCGAGTTGGTCGCATCGGGCCGCATCGACCTATCATCAATACCCGTTCGTTGCTTCACTCTTGACCGAACCGCCGAGGCCATCGAGGCGACCGCCTCCCGCCCCGGCGACATGCTGCGCGCGGCGGTGATCCCATGAGGAACTTCGGCGCGGGAATTCGGGGACATGACCCAGTTCGCGCCTCATCGAATTGGGATCGTGTCCCCGCAATTCCCACCATCGCTGTGGCTCTCTTAGGCGGCATGAGTATGGTGTCCCCATTCTCCTCAGCCGGAGGCCAACCGATGAAGCACAAGGTCATCTGCGAAGACGCAGGCGCCGGCGGCTACGAGGCGTTCCCGGATGTCTGCCGCTGCGCGAACGGCGATCTGCTGTGCGTGTTCTACGCGGGCTACGACCACGTCTCGCTGCCGAACGCCGCGCTGCCAAAGGGTGCGCGAATCTGCTCGGTGCGGTCGGGCGACGACGGGAAGACCTGGCAGCCGGCCGAGATCGTCGCCGACATGCCGTGGGATGACCGCGACCCATCAATCATGTGCCAGCGCGACGGGACGCTGCTATGCAACTGGTTCACCTACTACGGGAACCCACAGGATGCGAAGCCGGACGGGGGAGTGAGGTACAAGGAACTCTGGCTGAGCGGCTCGCGCGACCACGGGCAGACGTGGACCGAGCCTTACCTCATTCCGAACATGATGAACTCATGTTGGGGTTGCTCGTCACCGATCATCGAGCTAGCCGACGGCACGCTGCTGTGGCCGATCTACCGCGAGTACCAGAACCCGCTGCGCTGCTGGTCGGCGGTCATTCGGTCCACCGACGGCGGCATGACCTGGACCGACCCCACCTGGATCGACGCCGACAACGATGACAACGATGAACCCGCCCTCATCGAGCTGCCCGACGGTCGCCTCCTCTGCGTCATGCGCACGAACCCCGGTGACAGCATGTGGTGGTCGGAGTCACGCGATCAAGGCCTGACGTGGACGCGCTCGCAGAAGATCGGCTTCCCGGGACATGCACCGTACGTGTTCAGGACCGCCGAAGGCGTTCTGCTTCTGGGTCACCGCGTGCCGAATACGTCGCTGCACTGGAGCCTCGACGAGGGGAAGACGTGGAGCGCGAACCTGCAGCTCGATGAGTGCATCGGCGCGTACCCGAGCATGGTGGCGCTCAACGACGGCACGGTGCTGTTCGTGTACTACGAAGAGGGAGCCGGCTCGTCGATTCGCGCGCAGAGATTACGCGTCACCAGGGATGGAGTGGAGAGCATCGGCTGGGAGTGAACTGACTGCCGACCTCTACGGCGTTCGGCCCCTCCTCAGGCCCCGTACCCGGTCGGTCAACGACAACGACGTCTGACCATTACCCTATGGCTTCCTAGAACGTCTGTTCTACGAAGTAGAACAGACGTTCTAGGAAGCCATAGGGTAAATGCACCCCCTCCCCCCTGTGCGCCCCCCAGCAAGGCCAGTCCAGAGTCCAAAGTCCGGAGTCCGGAGTCGCTGTCCTTTGGTGGTCTCTCACGATCGCGAGAGATGGCGGCGAAGGGGCTCGGAATCACTGCCCTCCATATATACTTGTTACATCGAGGGGCGGATTTGTCACCCTGTTTTTTCTGGAGGGGCGTGGAATGTGATGAGGATCACAGTGGGTGGGGACGGAAGGGAGTCATGGCTCTCGACGGGGGCTTGACAAAGGCCAACGGATATGTTATACAACAAGCGCGTTGTACAACAAAACTGTCTGCATTAGGAGTTGAGGCCTGTGAGACCGTGGATAGGGGCCCCTGTTTGGGGCGAGGATCTGTGGGGACGGGAGGCGTTCATCAGACGCGTGTGGCAGGCTCTGGAGGCCAACAGCGTTCTGCTGGTGGCCCCCAGGCGGTTCGGGAAGACCAGCGTGATGCACGCGCTGTGTGAGGAGCCGCGGGGTACCTGGAAGTGTGTGTACCTGAACGCGGAGTACACGACCACGCCAGTTGCGTTTGCGGTGCAGCTGATCCACGCGGCGTGGGAGGCCCTGCCATCGTGGCGCACGACGTTCACGAAGCGCCTGGAGCAGGCGAAGCAGTGGGCGCGTGCCAGCATTGCGGCCCTTGGGGTCGCAACGAGCCCAGACCAGGGCTTCTGGCTGGACCTGCGGCGGGACATGGAGCGGGAGTGGCAGCTGCGGTCGCTGGACCTCCTGCAGACACTCCGCGGGGCCGACGCGCGGGTGGTGTTCGCGATCGACGAGCTGGCTGTCATGCTCGAAGCCTTCCGCGACTACGGAACGAGCGAGGCAGACACGCGCAGCTTCCTGCACTGGTTCCGCCACCTGCGCACCGACCCGGGGGAGGGGCTGCGGAACTGCCGGTTCGTCCTCGGGAGTTCCATCGGCGTCGAAGGTGCGCTCTCACGCATCGGGGCCATCGACACGATCAATGACCTGCAGCCGATCGTGCTCCTAGAGCTGGCGCCGGCTGACGCGAAGGCCCTGCTGGCGAGGCTGCTGGACGATGCCGGGCTCAGGGTCTCGCCGGCGGCGCAGAAGGCCGCACTGGATGCCATCGGGCCTGGGGTTCCCTTCTTCATCCAGATCATGGCCGACGCGCTCATCGCGGCGGCATGGGCGGGCGAGAAGGTCGGCCCGCGCGGTGTGCGACTCGTCTACGAGCGGGACGTGCTCGGTACTCACAGCCGCACCTACTTCGAGCACTACTACGACCGACTGCGACGGTACGACCCGGTGGATCACGACCTCGCGCTCGCCCTGCTCAGGCACTTGGCGGAGGTCCAGCGGGCGGCCACTTCGACGCTGTGGGCCATCTATGCGCGGAGAGCGAGAGACCGCCGTAGCCATGACGACTTCCGCCGGATGCTCGCGGACCTGGAGACGGACTTCTACATCCGCGCCGACGCGGCGACCGGCGAGCATGTGTTCTGGTCGAACATCCTGCGCGACTGGTGGCGCAGGTACTACGGCATGGAGGACGGCCACAGCACTCACACGCGCGGGCCGCGCGTGCCACGGGAGGGTTGAGCCGCGATGTCCCGACAGGTTGCGTTGCATAACCCGGCGCTCATGTCCGACGAGGAGTTGGAAGCCACGTTCGTCGCGCGGGAGGCCTTGCTTCAGGATGTGCTCGCGGGCCTCCGCGAGCGGGCAGGCAAGCCCGTCAACCAGAGCCTCCTCATCGTCGGCCCGCGCGGAATCGGCAAGACGAACTTCCTCCACATGATCCGCGGGCGTCTCCTGGCCGATGACGAACTCCGCCGCGCCTACCTGCCGTTGCTCTTCCCTGAGGAGACGTACGCGATCACGAGCGCGCGCGACCTGTTCTGCGAGGTCCTGCGGGTGCTCGTGGAGGAGACCCACAGCGAGGCGGCGCGCGAGACCCATGAGCGTGTCAGGGACGACACCGACGACGAGCGCGCCCGCGAGACCGCCATCGAGGCCTTGCGCGGTTTCCGCGCGGCCACCGGCCGCAAGCTCCTCGTCATGCTGGAGAACCTCGACCTGCTCCTGGGAGACCAGATCACCGACCAGACGGACGTGTCGCGCATCCGCGATGTCCTGATGAACGAGGGCTTCCTCGCTCTCATCGCGACCTCGCCAACCCACTTCCGCCAGGTCAATGGGTACGACCAACCACTCTACGAGTTCTTCCGGCTGATCGACCTCGGCGAACTCGCTAGGGCCGAAGCCGAGGATCTGCTTCGGAAGCGCGCGGAGTTCGAGGGCAACACAGACTTCCTCGCCCGCTTCGACGAATACGCAAAGCGCTTGCCAGCCATCCGTCGCCTCACCGGCGGCAACCCGCGGCTCATCCTGATGCTCTACACGGTGTTCTGTCAGACTGCGCTGGTGGAGGTGTGCGCTGCCCTGCAGGCGCTGCTCGACGACCTCACGCCGTACTACAAGGCCCGCATCGAAGTCCTCTCGCCACAGCAGCGGAAGGTGCTCGAGGCCTTCGCACGTGAAGGCAAGCCGCTCACCCCGACCGAGATCGCCAGGAGCAGCAACCTCGCTCCGGCTCAGGTGAGCACGATGCTGTCGCGGCTGCAGGAGGCCGGCTTCGTCGAACTCGCCGAGCAGAGACGCCGCCGCCGCCGCCTCTACGTGGTCTCCGAGCGCATGTTCCGCATCTGGCACCAGATGCGCACCTCCCCCGCCGGCCGTCGCCGGATGAGGTTCCTCGTCGAGTTCATCAGCTTGTGGTACTCCGGTGAGGGAGCTTGGCTCGAATCGGGCCAGCTCGTGAGGAGCATGCTTGACGACCTCGCCCACCAGCAGCGCCGCGCCGCGTCGGAGAAGGCCGAGTACTTGGGCTACCTCGTGGCGGGTGTGGCGGACGTCGAGGCTGCCCTCGACATCGGGGAGAGGGCCGTCCGGGCGTGCATCGGGGGCGGCCAGTGTGAGGAGGCCGAGGGCCTCCTGGCCGAAGCCCTGGCCCGGGCCCGCAAGGAGGGGACGCCACAGCAGGTTGCCCAAGTCCACTTCCTTCGGGCCTGGCTGCACAGTGTCGAAGGCCAATCCGAGGCCGAGATCGACGCACTCGCGGCCTGCGTCGCCGCGAACCCCAGCCGAGACGACGCCTGGCACAACTGGGGGCTGGCGCTGTGCCGCCGGGCGGACGCGCTCCTCCGCGTCGACCGGCACCGCTCCGCGACCCTCTACGAGGAGGCGGGCGCGAAGTACGCTCGTGCGGTCGATGCCAACCCCGACTTGCACGAGGCCTGGTACAACTGGGGGAGGGCGCTCTCGGAATGGGCGTTGACCCTCTTGCCGACGCGCCCGGAGCAAGCCCCAGGTCTCTTCGGGGAGGCCGCGGCGAAGTACGCCCGCGCAGTCGAGGTCAGGCCGGACAAGGACGAGGCCTGGTACAACTGGGGCAACACGCTGCTGCAGCTAGCACAGGCGGTTCTGCCGAGCGATCGTAAGCGGGCCCTGCGTTTCTGTGAGGAAGCCGGGGCGGTGTACGCCCGGGCCGTGGGGGTCAGGCCGGAGAAGGACGAAGCCTGGACCAATTGGGGCACTGCGCTGCTTCTGTCGGCAGAGGTCGTGTTGGCCACCGACCGTGAGCGCGCTCTGGGTCTGTACGAAGAGGCCGGCACAAGGTATGCCGAGGCCGTCAAGGTCAAGCCAGACGAGGACGAAGCGTGGACCAACTGGGGCACCGCGCTCTGCCTGTGGGCGCACGCTCTGTTGTCGGTCGATCGAGAGGGCGCCCTGGGTCTCTATGAGGAGGCGAGTAGGAGGTACGCCAGGGCCGTCGAGATCGCTCCGCACGACCACCAAGCCTGGTACAACTGGAGCCTAGCGCTTCAGCAGTCGGCGCGCGCCGCGAGGGGCGAGGCAGGCTGTCGGTTCGCCGTAGAGGCAGTCGACAGGGCGCGACGCGCGTTGAGCCTGGCCTGCGCGGCACAGGGCACCGAGATCCGTGACTGCAGTGTGAGGTTGAGCCGGGCGCTTGTTGAGCGGGGGCGCCTGGAGCTGGTGGCGGGGAACCTGGGCAGCGCCCAGACAGCGCTTCGGGAGGCCCTGGGACCTGACTTGCTGACGCAGGGCGAGCGGCGGTTCGCGGCGACGTGGCTGGCAAGGGAGTTCCTCGAGGAGACCACCGCCGGCTTCTTCCGGCAGGTTCTGGCCGATCTACGGGAGCAAGGGCTGGGGGAGGACGCGGAGGCCCTGGCGCCCATCGAGGCGGCGGTCGAGTACTGGCAGCGAGGGGGGGATGAGGCTGTGCTTGAGCGCCTCAACCCCGAGGTTCGGGAGATCACCGAGGAGATCGTGAGGCGGGGCGAGAGGTCTGAGGGGGAGCGGGGGGATGATCGAGGAGGGTGTTGACGCATCGTGGGGGCGCCGGCGGCCACGCCGGCTGCTGTGGCGAGAAGGACGTCCACGGCATGCCGGCGTGGCCGCCGGCGCTCCCAGGCAACGTCAACGGCCGGATGCATGACCGGGCCGGTCATGCCACGAGGCTACGGCGGGGAGGCGGTGAAGGCGTGGGAGGGAGAGAGGGAGAGGACCGGAGGGAGCTTGGGGTCGAGGCGGAGGGTTTGGTCCTCGAGGACGCCCTGGTCGGCGCGGGAAGTGGAGAGGGACCAGGTTTGGCCGGCGGAGGCGCCGGTGGGGACCTTGAGGGTGACCGACTGCTCGGCGGGAGTGGTTTGGTCGGTCGCGACCTGGGCGCCGGAGGGGTCGAAGACGGTCACGCGGACGGTCTCGACACCTGCGCCCTTGGCGCTGAGCGTGAACTCGGAGAGGCCGGCAGGCACGGAGAAGTAGAGGCGCTCCTGGGGGCCGATGAGGCCGACGCCCTCGGCGGCGAGGATCGCGAGGGGCGCGTTGGAGCTGAGGACCGAGTAGGAGCAGCTCCCGGCTGAGAGGCCGAGCAGATAGAGGCCATCCATCTCCGGCGTGAAGGTGGCCGTGCCCTCGCCCTTGTGCTCGATCATCCCCTTGGCGACGTTCTCCATCTTCGGGTTGCGGAGTTCCCACGCGAGAAGCGAAGTGTAGTTGCCGACCTGGATGTTGCGCAGGGCGATCTCGACGGGCCGGCCCTGCTTGGCGGCGACGAAGAGGAGGTTCTCGCCGCGCATCGTGACCTTGGGGAAGGTGATCTTCTCGCCGGTGACGGGCGGCGGGACGAGCTTGATCTGGGCGCCGGGTGAGCCGAAGATGCCAAGGGCCCAGTTCTCGGGTTCCTCGCGCGGCTCGTGCCACGCGGCGAAGGCGCCCTGGCGGATGTGCTCATTCGCCCAACCAAACCACTTGAAGTACTCGGGATGCGTCGTGTTGTAGGCTGGGCCCTCGTAGAAGATCCAGTAGCCGTCGGTGGCTTCGGAGATCATCACGGCGTTCTTGCCGCAGAACTCGGGGTCGGCGCCGGCGACGACGGGGTCGATCCCGCCGGCGTAGATGAACGGGATGCCGGCCTCCCGGGGGATCTTCATCCCGTCCTGGAGCTTCCGGAGGTTGCCCTCGAGGGATTCCCTCTGCGGGAGGAAGCGGGAGGGGCGGCCGTAGGTCCAGGGGTCGGCGAGGATGAGCGGGGCCTGCTCGGTGGCCCACTCGGGGTAGCAGGCCTTCACCATGAAGGGCGTACCGGGCGCGGGGTAGATGCAGAACCGGAACGTGGGATCAATGGCGTCGATGGCCTGGCGCAACGTGCGGCAGCGCTCGCGCCAGTGGTTGACCTGGAACTCGGCGAAGGCGTCAAGGAGGCCCTGGTCCTCGAGCCACTTCTTGCGTTCGCTGAGAGGCAGGGGGCGGACACGTGGGTCCGCCCCTACACTCAGGGCGAACTTAGCCAGGATCACATCATCGTACGAGAGGTCGTAGCAGTTGCCCTCGCTCCGGGCAGAGTAGTTCTCGTAGTCGAGGAAGACGCCGAAGAGGTGCGGGCTCTCTTTGCTCAGCTTTGCATATTCAACGATGTACTTAGTGGTCCACTCCCAGAACTCGTCGGCATTGGGGCTGTAGAGGCTCTGCTCCCCGCCGCTCCCCCAGACGAGGCGCTTGCCGTCGGCCTCGGGGCCGGTCGGCGCCTCCAGCGTGCCGCGCATCCAGGGGAGATGGTAGATCCCGTACTGCGCGCACCAGTCGGTGACCTGGCGGACCGCGTCGGGCTTGTCGAAGCCGTGGCGGGGCGAGTAGACGTTGAAGCCCGCCTCGGCGGTCTCGCGGACCATCCACTCCTCGGTGACCCAGTTGCGCTCGGGCTGCATGACCTTGTCCACCAGGATGCGGAGCTTCTCCTTCCGGCCGAGGTCGGAACGGAGGATCGGTTGGGAGAGGCAAACCGCAACGGTCACTGCGGCGACGAGGATGGCGATGGGGCGGAGCATGGGACGTACCTCCTGTGTGGGGGACAGGCCGACGGGCCTTTTCCCCAAGGGGACTGAAAGGGCCTTCCGGGAGAGGCATGGGAGGCGAGGCGAGAGGCGACGGCGAACAGGCGAGTGTTGGCTAACAGCGACCACGGGCGAGGCCGCCCGTGCCACGACGCAGACGGAAGGAGGGATGCAAGGTGCGAAGGTCGCGGGCCTGCGTGTGAGGCGGAGACAGTGGGCGCAGTTGGGCGCCCAAGAGATGCCGGACCCGGAGGGCATGTGCGGCCGGCGCACCGCGCGCCGCGTCTCCCCGTTGAGAACCCTCCGGGCCACGCGCGCCCCGCGGGTGCGCGGAACCCCATCCCCGGAGGGATCACCCATGTCGGCTGACTACACGGCGATGTGGCAGGAACTTGGGTTGGACCTGGAGGCCCACGACGGGCTGCTGACGGTGCTGGGCGCGGCGTATCGCGATATCTACCTGTCGCAGCAGAACCGGCCCGAGGCAATGGCGTACTTCGACTTCTGCGTGTCGGGGATTCACGGCCTGAGGATCAAGGAGCTGATGGAGGCGCAGGCCGAGGGGCGGAAGGTCGTGGGTTCGTTCTGCCTGTACGTGCCGGAGGAGATCATCTTGGCGGCCAAGGGCATCTCGGTGGGCCTGTGCGCGGGGGCGGACCTGGGCACGGGGCAGTCGGGCCGGCTGCTGCCGAACAACACGTGCGCGCTGATCCGCTCGTTCGTGGACTTCAAGCTCGCGAAGGTCTGCCCGTACTTCGAGGCCTCGGACCTGGTGATCGGGGAGACGACGTGCGATGGGAAGAAGAAGGCGTACGAGATCCTCGGAGAGCTGCACAACACCTTCGTCCTCGAAGTGCCGCACACCAAGTCGGCAAGCGCCCGGGCGCTGTGGCGGTCGGAGATCGGCCGGCTGGTCGGGAGGGTCAAGGAGCTGAGCGGAGTGACGATCACGGCGGAGGGCCTCGCGGAGGGCATCCGCATCGTCAACGCGAAGCGGGCGGCCCTGCAGAGACTGGCAAGGCTGCGGGCGGCCGAGCCCGCGCCGATCTCGGGCCGGGACGCGCTGCTCATCAACCAGATTCAGTTCTACGACGATCCCGTGCGGTTCACGGAGAGCGTTCACGCCCTGTGCGATGAGCTGGACGGGCGCGTCGCGGAGGGGGAGGGCGTCGCGCCATCCAGCGCGCCGCGCGTGCTGGTCTCAGGCTGCCCGATGGCGGCGCCGAACTGGAAGGTGCCCTTCCTCGTGGAGCGTAACGGCGGCGTCATCGTCGGCGAGGAGTCGTGCGTCGGCGAACGGGGGACCCGCAACGAGGTGGCAGAGGGCGGGAGTTCCTGCGAAAAGATGCTGGACGCCATCGCCGAGCGCTACCTGCAGATCGACTGCGCGGTCTTCACCCCCAACGAGGAGCGCATCGGCCACATCATCGAGATGGCGCGGGACCTCAACGCCGACGGCGTGCTGCAGTACGTCATCCAGTTCTGCACTCCCTACAGCATGGAGACTCACCGCGTGGAAGAGGCCATGCGCCAGGAAGGCCTGCCCCTGCTGAAGCTCGAGACGGACTACAGCATGGAGGACGCCGGCGCCCTCGAGACCAGAATCCAGGCGTTCCTGGAGATGCTGACGGCGAGGAGTGAGAGATGAGGAGTGAGAGACGGCGAAGGCGCCCCGGGCTTCGGGTCTCGGGTTGACGGCGGTGACGGCGTTTCGGGCGTGGACGCCCGACCTACGAACAGTACTGTTCAGTTAGCCTGAACAGGGAACGACCGGTCATGCGCGCAAGGGTGCGCGCGGTCCCAGGAACGACACGGCAGGCCCTAACTGAACAGTACTGGACGTACGAGCAGCGGCAACGGCATGCGGACAAGATGTCCGCGCTCCGGCAACGGCATGCGGACAAGATGTCCGCGCTCCGGCAACGGCATGCGGACAAGATGTCCGCGCTCGTGCGCCTCGCGGCGCATTCATCCAGCGGGTTAGAGTCCCGCCGGAGGTACTCGTGTGAAGGGCAAGCCTCCGTAGCCAACAA
>VGFC01000253.1 GCA_016869045.1 Armatimonadota bacterium | reverse complement strand
CCGACCAATGCGTACCGGGAGAACGTGATCGAGCGCTGCACGCAGGCCGTTCGCGAGGCCATTCCCGGTCTATGGGAGGCGGCGATACGGCAAGGGAACGAGGTCATCGGGTGCGGGGCGGACCTGGCGCAGGCCTCCGTGCGGCCGGGGATCTCAGCGACCGTGCAGCCGGTCGAGCATCCGAAGCTCCACGCGCCGGCGCTGAGGAAGCCGGTCAAGGTGGATGGCAAGCTGGACGAGTGGCCGATGGCCGACCCCAAGCGAACCGTGACGCTGGCCGTCGGTCCGGTGGGGGAGCCGATTGCGGAGCCGCGAGCCTTCGCGTGCGCGGCGCATGACGCGGACAACCTCCACCTCGCAGTGCGTTGCACGATCCCGAAGGGCCACAAGCCGACGGCCGGGCTCAACTGGCAGGGGGATGGAATCGAGGTGTCGTTCCGCTGCGCGCAGCCGGGCCTGAGCACGCCGATCTTCCTGCTGTGGGGGACGACGGACGGCACGTTCAACAGCTCCCCGCAGAAGGGCGCATCCGCGGAGCAGAGCGGCCTGCTGGAGACGAAGACAACGTATGCGGTGCAGGTCGCGGAGGGCGAGTGGAGTTGCGAGTGGCGGATTCCGCTGAAGGCGCTCGGGCTCGATCCGGGCAAGGTGAGGACGCTCTTGTTCAACGTCGGGTATCGCTGCCTGGCCGGAGACGTGTGGCTGGCGTGGGTGCCGACGGGTGGCGCGATCTGCGAAGTGGATAGCGGTGGAGAACTGACGATCGACCGATAGGCGGGTGGGAGGTTGCCGATGAACCGCAAGCACCTGTTGATGATGGGCATCGCGCTCGTGTCGGTGTCCGCGATGGCGCAGGATGACTCCTGGTTGAGCATCGCGGAGTGCGGGGCGTCGGGCTCGACGTTTGAGACGACTGCGAACGCGACGGAAGGCTCGAAGGAGATTGTGGTCGCGGACGTGGCGGACTTCAGGGTGGGCCAGGGGGTGACCGTGTCGAAGTGCAACCTGCACTTCACCGGCGGCGTCCTGTGGGGGCCGCGGCCGAAGCACGCCGCCAGCCGGCCCCTCGGCGAAGCGGCGCAGTTCCGGGGCTATGACGGGAGCATCGGGAGCTGGACGCCGTACGTGGTGGACATGCCACCGGCGACGCCGCACGTGTTCCGGTGGACCGCCGACCTCGGGCGCACGTGGAGTGAGAAGACGCCGATCACCGGGGACTGGCAACCCCTGAAGGGCGGCGTGGAGATCAAGTTCGGCACGCTCGATTGGGAGAGCGGGTATGTCATCACGTTCGCGGGCCGCGACCAGCTGGTGAGCGTCATCGAGAAGATCGAGGGCAACCGGCTGACGTTGCGCGACGCGGCCAACCGGACGGCGGCGGATTGCGTGGTGCGCCACTGCGACGACGAGGCGATCCAGGCGGCCATCAACCGGGCGATCCAGGAGAAGCGCAACCTGTACTTCCCGCCGGGGCGCTACAAGCTCGCGCGCGGAGTGACGGTCGCGAACGCGCCGGGGATCACGTTGCAGGGCGCGAACGGGCTGGACACCGTGCTGGACATCAGCGACGGCGAGGGCGCGTGCATCCGGCTGCAGGACGGGAAGGAAGTGACGCTGCGCAACCTGCGGTTCATCGGGCACAGCGGCTTTGCGGAACGGGATCAGATGGGGCACCTCGCGACGCAAGGCGCGACGGGTGTGTGGGGCTTCTACTTCAAGCACTGCAGCGCGCTTGGGATCAGCAACACGGAGCGCGTGCTGGTCGAGAACTGCCACGCCACGCGGATGTCGGCGGAGTGTTTCTACTCGGCGGGCCGCGCGCGGACGCCGACGACCGAGCCGGACCAGTACACGAAGGCGATCACGTACGAGCGCTGCTCGGTGGTCGATAGCGCGCGGAACGCGTTCAACAACAACGACATGGCCGAGAACACGAGCGTGCTGCACTGCCGCATCGTCGATGTGGGCGGCTGCACCTGGGAGGGCGCCTCGCGGTTCGTGCGCTTCTGCGACAACTACGTGCGGAACTCCGGCACGGTCGCGATGGGCAACGTGCGCAGCCGGGCCGAGCAGTACGAGATCCTCGGCACCGGCCAGCACATCGTGAGCGGGAATGTGTTCGAGAGCGGCGTGTGCTACGGAGGCTGCGCGATTCGCGCGGCGGCCTGCGCGACGCAGGTCATCATCAGCGACAACGTGTTCGTCAACTTCGGCTCGTCGGCGGTGGAACTCATCAGCGCGACCGGTCCGTCCGATCTCCCCGCCGGCATCGGGACGATCAGCGGGAACCTGTTCGACATGACCTCGCTTGCCGAGAAGCCGAGCGCGCGCACGGCGGTGCTGGTGAGCACGTCGGACACCATCGTGAGCGACAACCAGATCTACATGCGCGCCGGGACGGACGCGAACGTCACGGGGCTCCGATTGCAGGAGCCGGCGCTGAACGTGACCGTGCACGACAACCTCATCCGCAACTGCGGCCAGGGGATCGTGACGGCCCGCGCGGGATCGCGGGTGGCGGAGGTCGTCGATGCCACGACGTTCGTGCCGACGCCGGGACAGGTGCCCTTCGAGCGGCGCCAGTCTCACCGCTATCGTGGCTGGAACATCGTCTGGACCGCAGGGGGCAAGGCGGTCGGCACGTCGGTGGTGAAGGACTTCGACCCTGAGACCTGCCGGTTCACGCTGGCCGACCCTCGCGAGGTGAAGGTCGGCGACACGTTCGAGGTCTTCCCGCCGGAGGGGGCTAACTGGACGATCCACACGAACACGATCCAGGGTTGCGCGAAACCGGTCGTGCTCGATTCGTATGGCAGCGAGACGTCCTGGCTGCGAGACAACGTGATCGAGCGAGGCGGCGCGACCGGCGTCGGCGCGGCGGTGATGGTGGCGGGGCGGTTCAACCTAACGGGGAACCACATCGTGGGGTTCGATGAGCCGGGGTCAGCGGCCCTCGCCCTGCTGCCCGACCGCCTCGGCAATCCGCCGCCGAACCGCTACCGAGGCAACATCCTCGAGCGCTGCACGCGTGCGCTGAGCGAGGGCAGCGAGACCGCGTGGAAGGCTGCAAACAGCGAGGGCAATGAGTGCACCGACTGCGGGACCGGCCTCTGAGAGCATGTATGACAAGGGTGGCCGGGCGCTATGAACGGCGGGCCTACGTCACAGACAGACGCACAAGGCCGTCGTGTAGGGGCGCGATTCAGATTGTGTTGATAAAGGCATTGTCGGGATTGGTATCCCGACCTACGAGCCACGTAGAGCGCGTAGGAGAGGGTTCTTCCTTTGACGGGGCCCTTTCTCAACACAATCTTCATCGCGCCCACGTGTAGGGGCGTGATTCATCACGCCCCATGCCGTGCGTTTCACACCCTCTGAGCGGCCCGGTGTCGTGCCGTCACCACGGAGGTACACCCATGCGAACGAGAGGGCTGACGCAGGCTCAAGGCCTCGCTGCTTTGCTGATGGTGCAGGGGGCGTGCCATGCGGGAGGACTGGTGTTGATTCGCGACGGTCAGCCGCGAGCAGAGATCGTGGTTGGCGAGGGTGCTTCGAGCCAGGCGCAGTCCGCCGCGGCGGAGCTGCAGGCCTACCTGAAGCGCATCAGCGGGGCGGAGCTTCCCGTGGTCGCAACGGCCACCGGCGGGCAGCCGCTGACTATCCGCGTGGGCGAGGCCGCCGCCGGGCCGGCGGCGAAGGCGCTGGGCCTCGAGATTCCGAAGGGGCTGACCTTCGACTTCGATGATGAGGGCTATGTCGTGGCGACGTTCCGCGACGCCCTCCTTCTCGCGGGCAACGAGACCGACCCCTACGAGGGAACGTGGTACGCGGTCTACGATCTGCTGCAGTCCCTCGGCTGCCGTTGGTACTTCCCCGGTACGTTCGGCGAGGTCGTGCCGAAGCTGGCCACCATCGAGGTCCCTGCCGGCCAGCGGGTCTGCCGGCCTGAGCTGCGCGTGCGCGACACGTGGTACAGCGGCCATCTCGCTGTGCAAGCGGCTCAGTCCGCCGAGTTCGATGCCTGGAAGCGCCGCAACCGGATGTCCCAACGCAGGCTCTGGGCGCACTGCGGCGACCCCGAGGCGAAGTTCCTGCAGAACCCCGTCGATGACAGTACGTACCGCTTGCTGCCGAAGGAGAAGTTCTGGGCGGAGCACCCCGAGTTCTACGCGATGATGCCCGGCGGCGGGCGCAACGAGCGGTTCCTGTGCATGTCGAGCCCGGGCGCGCTGCAGGCGGCGACGGACACGGTAGTCGCGCAGTTCCAGGCGCGTCCCGACCATCACACCTTCGCCTTCTCGCCGCCCGACGCGCCGGTGCTGTGCCACTGCCCCGAGTGCACGGCGGCGATGCACGGCGGCTACGGGGGCGAGGGCAACGGGGATGTGAGTGACGCGTACTTCGGCTTCGTGTTCCGGCTGGCCGATGCGGTGGCGAAGGCCGCGCCTGAGCACTGGATCACCACGATGGCGTACTACAACCGCTGCCGACCGCCGGAGGGAGTAAGCGGCCGACGGACCAACCTGCTGATTCAGCTCGCGTCGATCCAGCAGTGCACCAACCACTCCTACGCCGACCCGCAGTGCCCGTCGCGGCATGAGTACGCGGCGATGCTGCGGCGCTGGCAGGAGCTCAGCGCGGGGCAGGTCTTCTACGAGTACGACCCGCACGACTGGTCGCACAGCCAGCGTCCCGTCTGGCGCTCGCAGGCAATCGCCGATGACCTGCGCCTGCTGAAGGCCGGCGGCGGTTGGGGCTACAGCAACGAGGGCCAGATGGCGTGGATGGCCACGGGGCTGAACTACTACGTGCGGTCCCGGCTGGCGTGGGACCTCAGGCAGGACCCCGCCGACATCATCGGGGACTTCTGCGCGCGCTTCTTCGGGCCGGCCGCCGAGCCGATGCGTCGGTACTACACGGGCGTCGAGGCAGCCCTGCGCGATTGCCCGGCTCACCTGTTCGCGTTTTCGGAGGACGCGCGGGATGCGGTCCCGATCCTGTTCCCGCCCGCGTTCCGGGAGCGTTCTGCGAGCCTCCTGGCGGTGGCGACGCGACTGGCCGCGGACGAACCCTACGCCGGTCGCGTGAGGGCGTTCCGCTTGCACTTCGACCGCATGGCCGCACTGGCCGGGGCGCATGATGCGGCGGTGTCCGGCGACTATCCGGGGGCGGCGAAGTGCGCGGAGAAGGCGACGCAGACGGTCGGTGAGATGGGCGACACGATGTTGCTGCAGGACGCCGGGCCGTGGGGAGGCGTCTGCTCAGGGGCGGGCGTCGCGGAGGCCATGCGCAAGGTGCTGCCCTGGACGGATGGCTCGCAGGGGAAGCTCGTGACCGTCCTTCCGGCCCAAGCCCTGTTCCGGACCGATCCGGCGTCGCAGGGCGTCGTCCAAAGGTGGAGCCAGCCCGGCGGCACGGAGGGCTGGCGGCCGATCGGCCTGACCAGCGCGTGGCACCTGCAGGGAGTGGTCACACCCGAGGGGCGACCGTACCGGGGCGTGGCGTGGTACCGGGTAAGCCTCGACTGGAAGGGCGACGAGCGCCGGTCGGTGGGGATGTACGTGCCGGACCTGCGCGGGTCGGCCCTGTGGCTGTGGTGCAACGGGACACTCGTCGGCTATCTGGCGAAGGGGAGCGACGAGCGGGTCATCGACCTGACGGGGCGTCTTTCGACGGGCCGCAACGAGGTCGTGTTCCGCGCGGACGGAGCCGGCGGTCTAGCCTTGCCGCCGTTCCTGTTTCAGGGCGCCACCGAGCGTCTGACCGAGTTGTCCGTCTTTCCCAGTCAGTGGCTGTTCCGCACCGACCCGCAGGACCAGGGGCGGCAGGGCGGTTGGTTCCGCACAGATGCCGACGAGAGCGCCTGGCAGGCGATCCCGGTGCCCATCGCCTGGGAGCAGACCGCCGTGGGCGCGTACGACGGCGTCGCCTGGTACCGGGTGCGCTTTGCCATCCCCGCCGAAGTGACGGGGAAGAGGCTGGTGCTGCGTTTCGGCGCCGTGGACGAAGAGGCCTGGGTCTACCTCAACGGGGAGTTCGTCGGCGAGCACTCGACCGCCTCAACCGGCCAGACCGTCCACCAGATCTGGGACAAGCCCTTCGACGTGAAGCTCCCCAACGCGCGGCCCGGCGCGGGGAACCTGCTGGCGGTGAGGGTCTGTGACTCGCTGATGGCTGGCGGCATCTTCAAGCCGGTGAGACTCTGCGTGGGCGAACCGGAGGCGACGAAATGAGTACCCTCGACCTGTTGGCCTGCTCCGCAAGGTGGCTGGCGATCGGCGTTGTGCTGCTGTGCGCGAGCGCGTGCGCACAAGAGCAGCCCCGGTTGCTGGACAGCATGGAAGACCCGTCGCTCTACACGCCCGCGCAGCCGGAGCTGGGGCATCGATGGACGGGCTCCCTCGCGCTGGAGACGGCGGACTGCAAGGAGGGGCAGGGCTGCCTGCGCTTCCACGTGCAGTCAGCGAGGAGCGACGCGGAGAGCTACCCGCAGTGGGGGCGCAGCCTGGACCCCGGAGCGAACGACTGGAGCGGGTACCAGGCCCTGCGGTACTGGGTGAAGGTGGAGTCGGAGGACCCGACCGTCACGAACAAGGCGATGTGCATCGTGGTGTACAACGGCGATTCGCCCCTGCAGCAGTTCGTGCGCCACACAGTGCCGGTGGGCAGGTGGGTGCAGCTCACCGACAACCTGATGACCTACAACCGCGATCGCGTGCGCGGGATCATCATCTACCTCTACGAGACGAACCCCGCGTGGAAGGACAACTACACGTGGCTGGTGGATGGCCTGGAACTGCTGCCGATGCCGGCGGGGGCGCTGGACTTCGACGGCCGGGCGACGGTCGTCGAGCCGCGGCCGCTCGCCAAGCCTCTGCGTCCACTCAGCACCGCCGATGGACTTGGGCTGAGCCTGGATAGTCGGGGGCGGGTCGCTGACGTACGCGTCGGCGACGCGAACGTGTCGCCGAAGGAAACGCCGCTCTCCGGTCTGCTCATCCGTGACTGGCGCGCCGGAGAGACGGTTGAGGTCGTTGAGGGCGCGGTGCGGCGCGATGGCGGCGCGCTGGAGCAGACGGCCAGCCTCGCGCAGGGGCTGCAGGTGAACGCGCGGTACTGGAGCGAGGGGAAGCGGATTCGGTGTCGGGTGCGGGTGCGTGACGAGGTGGAGGCCGACCGACCGCTCACGCTCTACTTCGCCGTGCCGGTGGACGCCCAGGGCTGGACCTGGTGGGATGACATCCAGGGGCGGCGCACCATCGCGGACCACGGGGAGTACTACAACAACCCGTCTCACACGCGCGAGCCGCGTGTCTCGCCATATCCCTTCTGCTGCCTCAGCAATGAGAAGACGGCGCTGTCCCTCGCGGTTCCGCTTGAGCCGCCGCGCATCCAGCACATGGTCTACAACGCGAGCCTGCGGGTGCTCTTCATCGCCTACGAGTTCTGCCTGAGTCCGGCGGCGACGAAGCAGAAGCAGACGGCGGAGTTCGAGTTCGCGCTCTTCCGAAGCGACCCGCGTTGGGGCTTCCGCGATACGGTGGCGCAGTACTACGCGGACCACCCGGACGACTTCGCGAAGCGAATCCCGCGCGACGGGGGCTGGGGCTGCTGGGGCACGTATGCGGGCAACGCCAACGTGCCGGAGCTGGGCTTCCAGTATCACTGGGGGCCGGACTCGCGGGGCGGCGCCGAGACCTTCGCGAATGCCACGCGCTTCGACAACGAGCACGGGTACTTCTCGTTCCCCTACATCGAGTGGACCAACATGCACGTGACAATGGAGGGGTACGAGTCGGCGGGGAATGCGGAGATCATGGAGCGCGTGCGGTTTATCGCCGACCCGAAGCGCACCGACCCGCTGCCGCGCTGGGGCTACTGCTTCCCTTACGACGAGCGCGTGGGGCCGGACTACGACGGCTGGATGCGGACCGTGTTCCAGGCGTATCTGACCTCGCTCATCTACGACCGCGACGGCCTGCTCTACGGCGGCGCGGACAAGTCCGAGTTCGGCCTGCTGGCGGCGAAGTACATCCCGTTCAACGCGGACCCGGACATCCCCGGCGGCGCGGGCGAGTTCTTCCTGACGAAGTGGCGGCCCGCCATCGAGAAGTACTACGCGGACAATGGGGTACACCTCGACGGGTTCGGGTGGGACAACTTCTACGTGCGCGGGCAGGCCTTCGACTATCGCAGAGAGCACTTCGCGTATGCAGATGAGCCGCTGCTGTTCGACCCGCTGACGCTGCAGCCCGTCATCCTGAAGGACATGGCGACCTACGAGCTGCAGAAGCGGCTGGTCGAGAGCCTGCGCGCGGAGGGGCGGTATCTGATCGCGAACCAGGGAACCATATCGCCGGTGCCGGCGACGCTGGCGCTGCTTGACATCTTCGGGTATGAGTGGAACATCGGCAACACCGCCGCCTATGCGCGCACGATGGCGCACCACAAGCCGGTCTGCAGCCTGCCGTGCGCTCCGGATCACTACCGCGACCCGTACGTGCGCGAGCATCTGCTGTATGGCGCCTGGCCGGGTGGGTACTTCAGTACGTCGGAGCCCGAGTACCTGGCCTTGATGCGCAAGTACATACCCATCGTGCGGCGCCTGAACGCAGCGGGCTGGGAGCCGGTTACGCTGGCGCGCACCGACGACCAGCAGGTGCAGATCGAGCGCTTCGGCGGAGGCGAGCGGGAGCTGCTGTTCACGCTGAGGAACAATGGCGACGAGGACAAGACGGTTCACGCGTCGCTGGACGCGGCTCTGGGTCTCACGGGCGCGCTGCGCGCAACGGAGCTGGTGAGCGGAGAGGCGCTGGCCGCGGCGCCGCAGGGCTTCTCGATCCAGGCGCCGGCGAAGACGGTGATCGTTGTCGCAGCGCAGGCGGGAGGTTAGCCGATGAGTGAGTTGTCGCCGATCCTGCTGCTGATGGCGCCGGATGAGGACCATCGCTTCGACCTGTACCTCGAGGAGATTCTGCTTACCGAAGGCTACGTGAGCTTCGACCGCGCAATCGGCGACGCGGACCTGCGGCGGTACCCCCTGGTCATCATCTCCGCGGGGGCGATAAAATATTTGACAGGCGAAATATTTTACGCGTATCTGCAGCAGGGCGGGCGCGCCATCTTCCTCAAGCCGCCGGTCGAGTGGTGTGAACTGCTGGGGTTCGCGCGGCCGGGCGAGACATATGCCGTTGCACGCAATGCGTACGTTCGTGTCCGCGAGGAACACCCCTGGTTGACGGGCTTCCCGGCGTGCGACCTGCAGTGTCCGGGCGAGGGTCATGTGTGGCCCGCGAAGGACTGCGAGCCGCTGGCGTTCGTCGCGGGGCAAGCCGGCCAGCCGAGCGCGTTCCCGGCGGTCGCGCGAAACCGGATCGGGGAGGGGGAGGTCGTCGCGTTTCTGTACGACCTCGCCGAGTGCATCGTGCTCTTCCATCAGGGCCGGATCGAGCACGCGAGCACCGGCCCCGACCCCGATGCGAACCGCGACGGGAAGTTCACGCCGGACGATCTGCTGGAGGGGATGCGCGACTTCAGCCTGCGCCACGTGCCGCAGGCCGACGTGCACCAGGACCTGCTGGTGCGCGTGATCCGCGGGCTGACGGCGGACCGGTTGCCCCTGCCGAGGCTCTGGCACTTCCCGCGCTCGGCGCCGGCGGTGCTGTTCGTGAACGGCGACGGGGACAGCATGAACCGCGAGGAGCTGGCGCTCACGGCGAGCATCTGCGCGGAGTGCGACGCGCGGTTCACGTTCTACCTGATGCAGGAGCAGATCGAGGACTTCCCGCCCGAGATCGTGGCGCGGGCGCGCGAGCAGGGCCACGCTTTCGGGCCGCATCCGTGGGTGTCGCTGAGGCCCTCGGTCGCCGAGTGGGAGCGCGAGGTGAAGCGCATTGTTGAGCGCATGGGGAGCAAGTACGGCTTCGCACCAAGCTCCGTGCGCAGCCACTCGTGTGTCTTCCCGGGCTGGGACGACACGCCGAAGCTCTTCGCCGAGGTCGGCTTGCGGCTCGACACGAACTTCATCAGCGGCTACCGGTACCAGTCCGGCTACGCGAACGGCAGCGGGCTGCCGGTGAGGTTCATCGACCGGCGAGGCGAGATGATCGACTGCTTTGAGCAGTGCACCATCCACGGGGACGACGTGATGGCCTCGGCGAAGAGCCTGCTGCCGCCGCTGTCGGAGGACGAGTGCATCGCGCTCTCCCTAGAGGTCATGCAGGCGAGCGCGACGCGGTACCACGGCGTCTTCCAGCCGTACTTCCATCCGATCTACCTCAGCGGTCGAGGAGGCATTCCCACGCAGCGCTGGTTGCGCACTGTGCTCAGCACCGCGCGGGAGGCGGGGCTGCCGAGCGTGAACGCCGAGGAGTGGCTCGACTTCAACGACGCCCGGCGCGCGGCGAGGATAGCGGGGCTGGAATGGGATGCGGAGAGCGGCGACCTGCAGTTTGAGGTGAGTTCGCCGATGGCAGTGGCCGGGCTAACGGTGCTGCTGCCGCCGTGCGGAGGGCTAGCGCCGACGGCGGCGACGGTGGCGGGCGAGACGCGAGAGGTGCGTGAGGTGCCGCATGAGGGGTTGGGTTGGCGAACGCTGGAGCTGGACCTGCGCGCGGGCGAGACGGTTGGTGTGCGCGTCGGGTACGGAAGATGAAGGCCGAGGCATTGGGTGCCATGAATGGCACCCCTACACGGTGGGCGCGATGAATCGCGCCCCTACACTGCAGATGGATCGCCGCCGAGTAGGGGCACGATTCATCGTGCCCGGCCATGTAGGGGCGCGGTTCACCGCGCCCGACGTCGTGACGTTCACCGGAGATGACATCGATGAAGCCGGAGACCAGTCGGACGAATCGTGAGCAGCTGTTCTTCGCATATGCGATCGATTGCCAGACGCCGAGGAAGCCGGGCGGAGGGCCGGACCAGACGCGGCAGGCTCTGGGCGACATTATGACAGAGTTCCCTTTGCAGCCCGCTCCAGTGGCGGGGTACCCCATTTCGCGCGAGGAAAACGCGTCGGGGGAGGGAGGATAGCGTCACGGAACTGGCGAAGTGAAGGAGTGCGCGCGTGCTCTTGGCGGGCGGCGC
>VGFC01000252.1 GCA_016869045.1 Armatimonadota bacterium | reverse complement strand
GTCGTCGAACCGAATCGGATCGAGATCATCGAGGCGCCTGTTCCGCAGCCCTCGCCGACGCAGGTGCTCATCGAGACTCGCGCCGTAGGGCTGTGCACCACCGACCTGTACGTGATCACCGGCAAGGACCCGGACGTCACGTACCCGACGGACCAGATCGGCCACGAGCCGAACGGCGTGGTCGCCGAGGTCGGGAGCGAGGTGACGCGCTTCAAGCCCGGCGATCGGGTCGCGACGCTCTGGTGCGTGGACGGGTTCATGGGCTTCGGGGACTACTACCTGCAGGAGGAGCCGCGCGTCTACCACCTGCCTGAGGGCGTGCCCTTCGCCTACGGTCTGGCTGAGCCTCTGGCGGCGATCTCGCGTGCGGTCTTCGGGGCGGACATCCAGCCAGCTGACTCGGTCTGCGTCGTCGGCGCGGGGTACTTCGGACAGCTCATTGCGCAGGGCGCGCGCTATCGGGGCGTGCATCGAGTCGGCATCGTGGACATGGTGCCCGAGCGGCTCGCGATCGCGCTACGTCACGGCGCGGATGGGGCGTACAACGTGCGCGAAGGCGGCGTCGCACGGGCGGTGGAGGAACTCACGCGCGGGGCGGGCTTCGACCTGGTCTTTGAGGTCGCCGGGGTGCAGGGCGCGCTCGACACAGCAACCGAACTCGTCCGCCCCTTCGGCACCATCTACGTCTACGGATTCCACGTGCAGCCCGAGACGATCAACGTCAAGGCCTGGCACTACAAGTGCCCGCGCCTCCAGAACAACCACTGGCCCTATCCCTTCCCCTTCGAGGCGGAGCGCTGGACCCGCCTCGGCGCCATCGGTCTGGACATGCTCGCCCGCGGCGTCTACCGGTGCGACGAGATCATCACGGGGATCACCGCGCTGGAGGACCTCCCCGCCGCCGTTGAGGCCGTGACACATCGTCCCGGCGAGATCGTGAAGGCGGTCATCGGGCCGGTGGCAGGCGCGGCTCGTGCATGAGGGCGGTGGCCGCTACCTCGTCGCCGCGCTCGCCCTTAACAGAGCCTCGCGGAAGGCCGCCATGTCGGCGTAGCGGTGCTTGGGGGGGATCACCGTGGCCTTGGCGACTACGTTGGACATCTCCTCCGTCGCGCGCCCCAGACCGGTCCCTATCGGGATCCTCGGGGTCCCGAACGATCCCGGGTGTGCGTAGGCCGCCAACCGTTGCGTCCACTCGAGCCCGCGGTTCCCCGTGATCATCTCGTAGAGGATCGTTCCCAGCGCGTAGACATCTACTCGTGAGTCCGCGGGGTCGCCGTTCAGTTGCTCCGGCGCTGCGTACTCCAAGGTGTAGCCGCCCTCCCCCGTGCCGACCTTGGTGCTTCCTGCATCTGGGGCCAGCGCCGTGTCGAAGTCGGTGATGACGAACCGCCCCTCCGGGCACTCCCGTGTGAGATTGCTGGGTTTGAGGTCGCGGTGGAGGATGCCGTTGTGATGCAAGTACTCCACGGCGTAGGTGATGTCGATGCAGATGCGCGCAGCTTCCTGCCAGGGCAGGGGGCCGGCCGCGCCCATGTACTGCGCCAGCGTCCCGCCGCTGAGGAAGGGCATCACGTAGTAGGGCAAGTCCACGTCGTCGATGAAGGCCAGGACCTTGAGCACCCCAGGCGCGGATAGGGACATCAGGACGGCTGCTCCATGTTCGAAGGCTTCGAGAGCGGCCTGGTCTTCTCGATGCCTAGCGCGCAGCGTCTTGAACGCGTGCACCTCGCCTGTGCTCTTGTGCTCCGCCCGCGCAATCTCCCCCACGCCCCCCACGGCGATGGTTGTCAGGTCGTAGTTCCCCTTGGCATAGCGTGCGAGATCCGTCTCACAGCCGCACCTCGCACACGCAAGTCGGGAATACGCGACCGACTTCCCGCAGTTCGTGCACTTCCTCCTAAGCGTGAACTTGCAGTGCGGGTCGGCGCACACCAACGCGCGCGCCGTGTTCATAGTCCCGCAGCGCGGGCAGCGCGTTCTTGACTCGCTTGGCGCTCGCTCGGGCCGCGTCTCAAGCCTACCGAGGGCCTTCTCCTGCGCGGCGGCGATCGCGTTGATGGACTGGCCCAGCGCGACTGCAAGTGGAATTACCGACACCATGCAGGCTGCCAGGGACAGCAGCCCGATCACCGGCACGAAAGACACGCCGAATAGGGCCGCGTACCAGACGCAAGCCCCCTCATCCAGCTGCACTCCCGGAGTGCGGTGGCGGGCGGCGAAGGCGTGCATGCCGCGGGCCAGCCCGCAGTAACACCGGAACACCCAGTACAGGTTGAAGAGGGGGATCAGCAGGGGGAGTACTGCTTGGCGAGGGGTCAGCGCAGCGTGGCCGTCCTGGATTGCGGCCCAACCGTTCCACGTGAGTATGGCCCAGGTCATCCAGAACCCGGCTACGCATCCCCCGACGATGATCGCCGCTCCCGCTTCCGGCGGCGTGGCATGCTCGGGGTCGCGAAGCCACGGCGCAAGGGCGACCAGCCCGAACAGGAGGCCCGATACGAGGAAGCCGCCCAGAAGACCCACGTCGAGCGGGAGAGAGATCCGCCCGACCCTCGGCATCGCCGCGAGACTCAAGGGAGCCGACCCTCCCTCCCGTGCCCCCGGCACGCCGCCCGGCCATGCCGTAGCTGCGGTGGTCGATGGGTTCGGCGTCGACTGCTCCCGGCCCTCCTACTCCACCCTCGCCTTGGCCCATTCCGCGTGGTCGGAGTTGATGTTGTCGCCGGCGTCGGTCGTCGTCAGGCGGAGACGGCTCGCGCCGCTGATGTCCACGTCGATCTCCGCGGCTGGTTGGCCGCCGCGGAGGATGTCACTCTCAAAGACCTTCTCCCATTGGCCGTTGCGTTCGACCTCGACGATGAAGGTGCAGGAGCCTGCTTTCTCAGCCGAGTCATCGATACCGACCCACGCGCGGAAGCGCTTCGCGGCGGCGAGACCGCGCTCCAGCGCATACACCACGAATGCCCGGCCGCCTTGCTCCGTGGTCTCGGGGTGCGTGCTGAGACCCTTGGCGAACTGCCGGCCCGCGATCGTGATCGGGGCGCCGCTGTAGTTCGCGTCCTTCTTCAGGCCGCCGTGCACGAAGGACTCGGCCGGCACGAGGTCGCTGAGGTACACGCCGGCGCCCGGCCCGAGCTTGAGCGCCGTGAAGGTTGCGCTCGCGGCGCCGGACTGGCTGCCCTCTACCCCGCCCGGTCCGGAGGCGACGGCCTTGACCGTGGCCGTAGCGGTGAGCTTGAGCGGCCCGGCGTAGCGCGGTGACTTCGCGGTCGGGTCGGAGCCGTCGAGCGTGTACCGGACCACCGCGTTCGGCGTGCGACAGCCGAGAGTGACCTGCAGCTCGCCCACGAAGCCCCCCGACTGCGGCTCGATCCAGGGCGTCGCCGCGGGAACCGTCCGACGGTACTCGTCGGTCACGAGACCGATCTGCTCGAAGGGGATCGCCTCAAAGCCCGGTATCCTCTCGAACGCCGCCGCATCGGGCTTGAGCGCGAAGTCGCCGTGGGCGGCATCGACGAAGTCGGGGTCGTCCTTCGTCTCCCAGTTGGCCTCGAAGGTGCTGTTCTCCTGAGCCTCCTTGGCGAGGTTCATCCCACCGCAGCGGAACATGAGGTTCCGCGCGATCACGTTGCCCGCCGGCAGTCCGTTCTCGACCTCCAGGATGTTCGCGAGCGTCGGGTAGCGCGCGCGCCACAGGTCGCCCTGGTAGGGCACCTCCTTGAGGTCGTTGCGGAGCTTGTTGTAGACCTCCTGGCCCTCGAGCCACTCGCCGCCCATGCCGCGGTTGTCGATGTGCAACGGGATCGGGCAGTTCACGATGACGTTGTTCTCGACGAGGTTGTCGCGCCCGCCGCCGATGAGGAACGCGCGGTAGACCCTCTCGATGACGTTCCCGATGCACGTCGTGCCGCAGGCGGTGTCGTCCAGGTAGATCGCCTGGTTGCCGACGCCCGTGCCGCTGCCGACGTCGTGGAAGTAGTTGTAGCGGATTACGGTGCCGCGCACGGTCCAGTTCCGCCCGGTGTAGATCGCGCCCGCATCGTCGGACTCCAGGCAGACGTGGTGCATCTCGTTAAACTCGACGAGGTGGTCGTTCCCGCTGAAGTCCATCGCGTGGTGCGGCGCGTCGTGGATGAGGTTGTGGGAAGCGCGGCAGCCGACGCCGTTGAGGTTGATCGCGTCATGGTGCGCGCGGAAGAGCCGGCCGAAGTGATGGATGTGGTTGTTCTCGGCGTAGTTGCCGCAGGGCGTCAACGTCGCCCGGTCTCCCCCGCTCAGCGAGATGCCGCCGCCGCCCATGCCGTACAGGTCGCACGCGCCCACCCCGTTGTTCGTCCCGCCGGAGACGCTGATGGCATCGGTCGCGATGTTCCGCACCGTGCAGCCCGCGATCAGGCTGTCATGCCCCCCGCTGATCGTGACCGCCTGCCCACGCGCGAACTCGAAGACGATGTCCCTCACGGTGACGAACGCCGTGTCCGTCATCTTGAGCAGCGGCTCGCCCAGGAATGAGATGCCGATCTCCTTACCCGCCAGGGGCTCCGGCGGCCAGAGGTAGAGGAGACCGGTCCCTCGGTCCAGGTAGTACTCGCCGGGGGAGTCCAGCTCCTCGAGCAGGTTCAGCGCGAAGTACTCGCCGACGAAGCCCGTACCCAGACCGTAGACGTGCGGCGCGACGAAGGTGACGGTCTTGGCCGCCGGGTCGATCTTCGCGACCTTCAGGCACTCGTCGAACCACTGGAAGGCCCAGTGGCCGCTCAGGTAGACCTCACCGGCCTGCGTCCAGCGCGCGGGCCGGTCGCCGTCGTACTGGAACGTGCCCCCACGGTCCGGCGTCTCGCCCCAGCGGGGTTTCGAGCCTGGATCGACGACCTTCGCGACGCGGGCATAGCCCTCGTTGGGCCAGCGTGCCAGGGTCATCGGGCGGCTATCGACGAACAGCTCCGGCCAGCCCGCATAGCCACGGAACTTCACTGGCCACTCCCCGCCGAAGTCAGCCAGGCCAAGAGCCTTCAGATCGGCCTGCAGCACCTTCCCTCGCGCACTTTCGTCCAGTCGCTGCAGCACGCCCGCATCGGTCACCGGCCCGAACGCCTCCAGCGGAATCGCGGGCCCGCCAACGAGCCTGACCGTCTCCCCCGGCATGGCGCGGTAGACAACCGGCGCCTCCGCGGTGCCCGAGTCCTCCGCCGTCAGCTCGAAGCTCCGGTCCAGCCGATACACGCCCGCATGAAGCCACACGGTGACGCCGCCCTTGGGCAGCGGCCCCCTCGCCTTGAGCTCGCGCATTGCGTCCCGCGCTCGTTGAAGGGTCGCGAAGGGCCTCGCCTTCGTGCCGCTGCTGCCGTCATCGCCGTTGACCGCGACATGGAACTCCGCGGCGAGGCTTGGCAGCGACAGTAGCGAGGCGACAGCGGCCAGCGTGGCGGACATCAGGACAGGTGTGTTCATGCGGTTGCGCCTCCGGACGGTTGCGGCAAATGGGGCGGGTTGCCCACCTGACGCCCTAGCGCTCGGTCTCGACCGGCTGTCCACTGAGCCAGAAGACCCCTTGAGCGAGGCCGCCGACGGTAGGGGTGCCCTTGAGGACTGCGGGGTCGGCGACGACATCATAGGTCCCTCCGAGGGTCTTGACGAGCAGACGATGGAACGGTTGGCCGGTGGCGGGGTTGGTGAGCTCCTCGGCCTGCTGGATGTACCCCGTGAACATGCCCTCGGGCGGCTCGGGCTCGCCTTCGGCCGGGGCTCTCCTAGAGGCGATGGCCGCCATGATCCCGGGCATGAAAGACTCCGGCGCAAACCTCGATCCCACGGCGTCCTTCTGGCGCTCCTCTTCAGAGGCGAAGCAGGTCAGCTCGTGCGCGAAGGCGGCGATCTGGAATGTCACTCGCTTCCCCGGCCTCACGCGTTCGCGCACCTGCTGGAGGTTTGGCACCCAGAAGGTGAACGGATACTCGCCGTCATCAGCCATGCCGCCCTGAGGGTCGGCCCACCCTTTGATGCTCCCGGCAAGCGGGGAGTCGACGTCGGCCTGGACTTCGGTGATGCCGACGACAACTCGGCCTGGGCCGACGAAGTGAGGGTCACCACCGGTGATCTCGTCATGCTGATTGAGTTGCAGCCAGACCTCGATGCCCTCCCCCGGGCGCCAGACCACATAGGCGCCGCCGTCTGCAGCGATGCGCGTGCCGGATTCCGTCGCGTCTTGAGCGATCTCCCGCACGTGTGCGTCCACCGAGCGAACGCCAGGCGAGTAGAAGCCCAGGCTTGTGAAGTGGCTGGTGACACGCCGGCCCCCGCGCGCACCGCCGGGCAACAGGCCCGACGACCGCGCGCGCCGGTACATGAGCACCAGCACAATCACCACGATCAGCACGCCGACTGCGAAGGCGACCCAGGGCACGTACCGCATCGGAAGCCTCCCCTCCGCTGACGCCGGCAGGTTGCGAGCCTACCGGGGCAGTCATCGCTTGTCCTGCGGCTATCGAGCCTCCTCGAGCTCCAGCCCATCGAACCACGCCGGCTGCTGCTCGTCGAAGTTGTAGAGGTAGATCGCGGAGCTGCGCGGGTTGGGGTGGGTGGTGAACTCCGTCTCCAGCGTCTCCCACTCGCCGCGCTTGGTGCTGTTGAGCATCGCCGAGCGAACGAACTCGGAGCCTTCGAGGTACTCGACGAAGTGGGCCCCGGCCCACTGCTCGCCCAGGCGCTTCACCATGCACCGGAAGCGGTAGCGGCAGTTCGGCTTGACCGGCGTGAGCGTCATGATGAGCTTCTGGGGCGCCGTGGTCTGGTCGAGCCGAATGCAGTACCTGCCCTCGGCCGGGTCCTCGTCGCACGGCGGCGCGCCCCAGTAGACGAGCCGGCCGTCCTCGACCTCCTCGAAGTTGCCGTTCACCAGTGGCGGCGCCAGGATCGTCCAGACGCTCGCCTCGCCGCCCGGCCAGGAGAACTGCGCGGTGACCCTCTCCCAACGCTTCAGCCCTGCGAGGTGCGCCGGATCGCGATGCTCCGTCCGGTCAACGAGGCTGAAGTTGTTCGGATCGCTCCAGTTCTCTGTCGGCGAGATGGGCGGGTTCGTGATGCGGCAGGTGACTTCGGGGAGACCACGCAGCGGCATGAAGTAGGACACGACATATCCGTCCTCCCCCGGCCGCATGATCTGCTCGATCCAGGGGACGACCGCCAGCTCCGGCGCAACGTTGTTCACGATCACAGCTGCCGAGACGCCATCCGTGGGCACGGGGATAACCTGCGTCTCGGCGCCCACGTTTTCGATCTCGTTCACCGTCCCATCGAGCCGGAACATATGCGCGGTGATCGGCCGACCGATGGGTGTGCAGTCCACTTCCACGGTCGCGTTCTCGACGCCCTCCTCATTCATCATCGTGATGGCGAGCGCGCTGTTGCGGCCGTCGTGGCGCAGGAACGCTCGCGCCTGCACGCGGGGGTCGGAGACCTTCAGGCCGACCGTATCGCGGAAAACCGCCGGCCAGTCGATGAAGGGCTTGATGCGCTTGCGGAGGTTGATGATCTGCTTCACTTCCTGATCGTAGCCGTGCAGGTCGAAGCGCTCGCCATCGAGGAAGACGCGGCGCGCCTTCTGCACGCGCGTGAGCTTCCAGATCGTGTTCGAGAAGCCATCGACACACAGGTACTCGGGGAAGGTGTAGCGGAAGACGTTCGGCGTCATCGTCGCGCCGGACATGAGGTGGAAGCCGTTCCACTGGCCGAGCACGTCCGAGCAACCCTCGATCGCCGACGAATAATCCGGGTTGATCGCGCGGCCCTCGCGCGTCACCGTCTCCAGCACCTTGGCGCAGCCCGCCGCCCATTCGTTCTGTCCCGCGTGGTTGTGCCGCTGATTGAAGCAGCGATCCGGCCCGCCGCGCCCCATGACATCCCAGTAGAACCCGTCCGCGCCATACTCCTTGGCGTACACGTCGATGGCCCAGTGCCGCATCCACTCCTGCCAGCCGGGCGAGCCCAGGCACATCATCCGCTCCGCCATGAAGGGGTGCTCCGTCGGCGGCTGCGTGCCGGGGCTCTCGAGGAGAGCGTTGTCCGTGTAGAAGCCGACCGGCGGCGGCAGGTAGGGGGCGGGCACATCGGCACGCTTGCCGGTGCCGAAGTCATCAGAGACGGAGTGGCTCGGCGTCCAGCGCTCGTAGACGAAGTAGAACATCACATGCCCGCCGCGCTCGTGGATCGTGCGCACGGCGGCCTTCAGCTCGTCGGGCGTACCGAACTTCGGGCTGGGGTATAGGTAGGTCATCGTGTGGCTCTGGCGATTGCCCTGCTCGTCGAACCACATGTTGTCGATGCCCTGGCCCTGCACGTGCAGGTAGTCGATCCCCATCCACTCCGACTGGCGATACACGTCCGGTATCTGTCGGAACGGGATGCCGTTCTGCACGCCCATCAGCACCCACCCGTCGGCGCGCCGAATCCACTCCGGCAGATCGGGCGGCTTCATCCAACTGCGCGCCCACTCGCGGTACCGGTCCGCCGAGGCGTGCCAGTCTCCCTCATGCACCGCGAGCACCGCCTCCGGGCACTCCCACGTCTCGCCGGGCTTGACGACGATCTCCTTCGCGAGCGACAGGTCGAAGCTCGGCCCGGGCGCGGGCTGCGCCAACAGCCGCGTGCCGAGGCTCTCCTTGTCATGTGTCGCCAGGTACACGCCGCCCCACTCTCCCGAGAGGTCCATCCAACCCATCACGGCGCGCCCCGGGTAGAGCGTCCGAAAGCCCCCCGCCTTGATCGGGTCGGGCTGGATCTGCCCGCACACGTAGGGGTGCACCAGCGTCAGCTTCGCGGGATCGGCCGCCGGGCAGACGCTGTAGATCATCGGCAGCTCGAAGGCGGTGATCGTGCGCTGAGAGCCGTTGCGGACGGTCCCGGTGAAGCTCGCCGAGCCATCCGCGTGCATCGCGATGGTCACCACGATTGTCGTGGCGATCGAGGGAACCTCGAAGTCCAGTTGCGCACGGCCCTGCGTCGCGTCCACCTTCGTGAGCCGGGCCTCGGTGAACGGGATGGTCTCGTAGCCCCGGCCATCGGCGGTCAGTAGCTCCAGTCCGAACAACGGCTGTCGCGCGCCGACCGGAGCGTAGACTTCCCCCGTCGCCGTGTTCTCGATTCCCGCCAGCGCACCCGTCTGCTTGCACAGCGTCAGCCGCAGCGGCCCGCCTGCCAGCGTCGCGCGCTCGGCCTCCGGCGCCGTGCCGAGTTGCGGCCGGCGGAGGACCTCGAACCGGAAGTCGTCGAGGAAGAACTCGGTCGCGCTGCCCTCCTGGCTGAGCCAGATGTTGTAGTTCCCGGCCTGCGCGCAGCGGAGCGTCAGATCGGCGGCCGTCCAGTCGGTCCCCGAGAGCACCCAGCGGTCCTCGAAGGATGTGCGCCCCATGCCGACGACGATGGGCTTGCTTTCGCGGGCGCTGAACCAGAACGAGACGTGCAGCACATCGCCCGCCTCGAACTGCCCGAGGTTGTGCGAGGTGCCCTCGTAGTTGCCGCCCATCGTGTCCTGGTTGTCGGTCACCACGCGCAGTGATTGCGTCCCGCCACGCGCAAACGTGCTCTTCTCGACCGCGACGGGCGTGCCGTAGATGGCCCACGGCCCGCGGTCGGGAAGCTCCATGTCGGCATCGGCGAAGTCGGCGGACCAGGAGGGAACGGCAAGGGCGAACGGCGCGAGGACTGCCAAGGGCAAGCGCATCGGATCACCTCCCGGCGCTGATCGAACGACCACGGCAACAGTGGACAGTCCTCGTTCCGTGCCCTGGCAGGCACGGAACGGGACAGTCCTGAAGGCTCACGGCGGCGGCTGGTAGCCCTCCTCGCGCGGATGGCCGTTGGCATCCACATACGGCAGCGCGCCGAAGTGCGCCTGGCGGCCCTCGCCGGCCGGCCCGGCGAAGTCGAGCTGCCCCGAGCCGCGCACGGGTTCGTGCGCCCCGTCGCGCGCCGGATCACCGTACTGCACGAAGAAGGCGTCCAGCTTGGCTTTCATCGACTCGATCACCGGGGCGCTCGCTGCGTCGCTCACGAGGTTGTGCGCCTCGCCGGGGTCCTCGGTCAGGTGGTACAGCTCGTGCGGGCCGTAGGGGTAGCGGTGGATGTACTTCCACTCGCGGTTGCGGATCATGCGGACCGGGCCGTACTCCTCGAAGGTGATCACGTCCTCCCGGCCCGGCATCCCCTGGCCGCGCAGGATGGGCGCGAGGCTCTCGCCGGGGAGCTTGTCCGGCTCGGGCAGCGGGAGGTCGAAGTACTCGCACAATGTCGGGAGGAGGTCGCAGTGGCTGAACAGGCCCTGCTCAACGACGCCCTCGCGGCAGCGTCCCGGCGCCGAGATGAGCGCGGGCACCTTCACCGACTCCTCGTACATGTTCAGGGGGAAGGTCCCGTTGCCCTTGCCGAAGATCCCGTGGTGCCCCATGTTCATGCCGTTATCGCTGAAGTGGAGGAAGATCGTGTTCTCGCGCTGCCCGTTGGCCTCCAGCCAGTCGATGAGCCGCCCGACGTTGGCGTCCATCGCGGTGACCGCCGCGAAGTAGCCCTTCAGGATCTCCCGCCGCTGCTCGCCGGTGCCGCGCGGCGCGGAGGCGATCTGCCACGGATGGGGCGGCACGTCGGGGCACGAGGCGAACGGGCACGAGTCGTACGAGTCCACGGTGTCCTGCGGGTGCTGGTTCACCCACGGGCTGTGCGGCGCGGTGTAGTGGACGCTGAGGTAGAACGGCCGATTCGAGCCCTTCTGCTGCTCCAGGAACTCCAGGCCACCGTCGGTGATCGCGTCGGTCACGTAGCGCGGCTCGCTGTGCGGCACGCCGTCGCGGATCATCGGCGCGTTGTGGTAGTTGCTGCCGCCGGTCTGGTGCGCATACCAGTAGCTGAAGCCCTTCTGCGGGCGGAGGCTATCGCCCATGTGCCACTTACCGCTCAGCCCACAGACATACCCCGCCTTCGCCAGCACGTCGGTATAGCCGCTGATCCCGGCGAGGTATTCGATGGCGCGGTCACCCTCGTTCGCCATGTTCCCGCCGCGCAGCCAATCGTGGATGCCGTGGGAGGACGGAATCCGCCCCGTGAGAAGGGATGCGCGCGCCGGAGAGCAAACCGGGGAAGTGCAG
>VGFC01000251.1 GCA_016869045.1 Armatimonadota bacterium | reverse complement strand
ACACCCCCCGCCGCCTCCGCAACCTCCAGCAGCACCGCCTCCGAGGTCATCGCGTCCCTCCCGCCCAAGTCTCCCCCGACTCTCCCAGTCTACCACACTCGATTCCCTCAGGGGAATCCCTGACTTTAGGGACAGGCTGGAGTACCTGCGACAGAGCCGCCCCCCGCTCAGCAGCCTCGCACTCGCGGGCCTCCGCGGCGCACGCGATGGCGGTGCCCACCGTCATCCTCACGGCGCGCCTAGCGGTGCGCCTCCCGGGAACCGCGGCACACCGCGAGGGTCTCCTCCACGAGGCGCTCCTGATGGCGCTAGGGACTGCGTATTCGGTGGCGCTTGCGAAGACGCTCAACGTCGCGCTCAACGCGCCCACGCGAGCCACGCTCCCACCAACCTCGTAGAGGGCGCCCCTGGCGGTGGCCCAGGCGGCGCTTGCCCTGCTGCGCCGGGCGATGCGTTTGGCGAATCCCCGGGACGGATGGGGGGCTGCCAGACGCCTCCTAAGTGCATCCTCCCAGCCTTCCCCTCGTGCGGCGTTGGGTGCGCAGAAGGCGGCCTCGTATGCGGCGGGGAGTGCTATTGCGCACGCGCGGGCCAGCCTCCGCCACTCAAGTGCGCTCTGTCCGAGCATCCCTGTGCACGTTCGCACAACGTGCTCGCCCCCAATCTCCGCGAGCGCGGTGCGTGCCTGGGGATCGCGACCGGCACGCTCCGCCAGCATCTCGGTGACCTCCCTCCGAAGCGCGGGGGAGAGGCGCAGGCTCGTGGCTACACACCGGCCCGCTAGAGCCAGACGCTTCTGCCCCTTGAGGGCCTCCACGAGGGTGCGTGCGGCTTTGGCGCTCAGACCCGCGGCCATAGGGATGACTTCCTGCCACTGCGTGTGGGCAGCGTGGCGCAGCAGCGCGTCCCACTCGCCCTCGTCTTCTGCGTGTTCCGCGGCCAGGTACTCCTGGAAGACCAGGTGTGCGAAGGCGAAGATGCCGGCCCGGTGCTCCACGAGCAGCCCGCTGCACTCGCACAAGTGAGCTAGTAGCTCGGGGGCGCGAGCGGGGTCCTCGCCTATTGCGGGCAGCACTCCCTGGAAGATGTGCCGAACATCCTCCCGCCGCGCCTCGGCAATCCCCTGTTCCATCATCCACCACGCCAGCGGGCGCACGAGGGCGGCCTTCCCGCTGGCATCCAGCTCGCCGACAAGCTCGGGCCTGTCGCCCAACTGCGCCTGTCGCCACTCGTGCAGCAACACGTCCACGCACTCGTCGAGCAACTGTGCCCGGCGCTCGGGCAGGCTCTCGTGGCGGTAGCGGTGCACCACGCAGAGCACCGACAGGAGCAGGGGGTTCGTCGCGAGGGTGCGGACGGAAGCGGTGCGGTGGATGCGGCCTAGCAGGTCCTCGGCACCCCTCTTTGCATCTTGGTCCGCGGTCGCCCCTCCTGCGGCCTGCTCGGCGGCCCGGTACCAGCGTCGGACGAAGGCCTCACGCTGCACGTCGCCCACGGGCTCCAGTTCCGCCTCGCCGTAGCGGCAGCCCCGCAGCTCACCAGCCTGGTAACCCGCTGGCCGGGAGGTGACAAGGAAGCGGCAGTCGCCGAAGGTGTTGGTCAGGTCCCTGATCCACGCCATGACCTTGCCGTGGTTGGCCTTCTCGCACTCGTCAAGCCCATCCACGAGGATGAAGGCGCGCCCGTTGGCAAGCTGCTGCGTGACGAACCCCTCGGGGTACTGGCCCTCCAAGTTGGGCGCCAGACGGGCGATGAACTCCTCCGGCCTAGGGAGGGCCTTGACGTTCAGGCTGCGCACGAGGAACAGGAAGGGGAGCCGGTCCTCGCGCAGGCGCCTGCCGACCTTGCGTAGTTCGCCCTTTGCGGCGAGGTGTGCAAGGTAGCGCATTAGGGTCGTCTTCCCCGATCCCGGCGCGCCGACGATGACCAGTCTGCGCTGCACGGCCAGCATGGCGTCTACAGACCCCGCCGGCTCGCCTGCCTCGTGCCGCGCCCGCCTCAGGCGCCTGCGCACTGTCTCCAGAGACGCGATCTCCTCCAACTCCTCGGGCAGTTCGCCCGCAGGTGCCGTCTGCCTCAATGCCGCTACTCCCAGGTCCACCCACGCCGTCTCCAGATCGAAGTCCACCACCTCCGGCGTGCGGATGCCCAGGAGGCGGATGCGAGAGGTGTCCTCGGCGAGCCAGGCGCGGTAGAGCCTCTCGAAGCGTTGGGCCTTCGCGTCGTCGAGCTTGGTTGGACCCTCCATTGTCTCGCGGATGACCCGAACGTCTTCCCTGGTCGCGCGCGTGTCCTCGCCGATGGCGCCCAGAAGATCGAAGTTGCGGTCCCAGTTCCGCTTCTCCCATTCCTCGATGGCCGGGCGCAGGCGAACGGTCTCTGCGACGACCTCGGTCAGCACCTCGCGCAGCAGCGCCTTCGCTTCGTCGGTGCCGAGGCCCGCGCCAACCCCTCGCCCCACCTCCAGGTCCCGAACCACGTCAGCGGTCGGTCTCGCGCCGTCAGCGAACTCGGCGGGGCTCAACGCCCCGGACTCCGCCGCGGCAGCGACCTCGCCCAGCACGGCCTCCGTCGTCTCCGGGTCCGGGGCCCGGCCGAGGGCACTCTCAATCGACGCCCTGAAGCGGGTCGCCAGCCGCTCGACCGCCGCCCCGAACTTCCCCTTTGCCGCGTCGTCGAAGCGACCGGCCAGGTAGCTCGACGCGAACCCGGTGGCAAGCTGGTTGATCAGCAGCAAGACTGCAGTCGCAGAGTCCATCGCGCGCCCCCCGCCCGTACCCCGTCGTTGTGTCGGTTCCTTCGCGGTGCGACACCTGGACTCCTTGCGGCTCGGTCGCGGCGGACGGCTACGGAACGAAAGCGGGAAGCACGGAAGACCTGAAGAACGGCGAAGACGGCGGCGGCGAGGGAAGGAGACGGCAAGGGGGACGGCAAAGGCGACGGCGTGCCGGCGAGACGCCGGCGGTCCCAGCTAGCGTCATCGGCGACGGCGACGGCGTGCGGACAAGATGTCCGCGCTCCGACGGCAACGGCGTGCGGACAAGATGTCCGCGCTCCGACGGCAACGGAGGGAGGGGCATGGAGCATCTCAGTGCGGCGTCGGGCGTTCTGCTGGCGATGGTGGGGATGGGAGGGAGTAGGCAGACGGAGGTGAGGCCGGTGCAGGCGGAGATGGTGCTGGTGCCGGCGGGGGAGTTTGAGATGGGGATCAGTGAGGAGGAGGCACAGGCGCTGGCGCGGGAGTACGGCGTGCATCCGAGCCTGTTCACCGGGTGGACGCCGCGGCGGAAGGTGAACCTGAAGGCGTTCCTCATCGACCGGTACCCCGTCACCAATGCGCAGTACGAGGCGTTCGTCAAGGCCACCGGGCGGCGGCCGCCCGGGTACTGGGCCGCGGGCACGTACCCGGAAGGGCAGGGCGAGCATCCGGTGGTGAGCGTCAACGCCGACGATGCGCTGGCCTACGCCGCGTGGGCGGGGAAGCGCCTGCCGACCGCCGAGGAATGGGAGAAGGCGGCGCGCGGCACCGATGGGCGGCTGTATCCGTGGGGGAATGAGTGGGATGACGAGGCGTGCGCGATCGATGACGGGTCGGCGGCGGGGACAGGCAGGAATGCCCGTCCTCCTACGGCTTCCACCGCCGCGGCGGGGACAGGCAGGAATGCCTGCCCTCCTGCGGTCTCTACGGCGGCGGTGGGGTCGCTGCCGAAGGGCGCGAGCCCGTATGGCGTGATGGACATGGTCGGCAATGTGGCGCAGTGGACGGGCAGCGATGCGGCGCCGAAGGATGCGGAGCGGAATTGGGCGTGGTATGTGGTGAAGGGCGCGGCGCGTGTCCATACACAGCGGTACAACTTCCTGTGCGCGGCGCGGAACTTCTCGGCCCACAACAGCCGGTGGCACGATTGGCTGGGGTTCCGGTGCGCGATGGATGCGGAGGGGACGGAGGGCGCGGGCGCCATGAATGGCGCCCCCACATCGGGCGCGATGAATCGCGCCCCTACATTGGGGCGTGATGAATCACGCCCCTACATGGGGGGTGGCGCGCCGAAGCGGCCGGAGATGCCGGGGCCGGACGAGGGGGCGGTGGGGCGGCCGATCGAGATGGTCTGCGCGGGGCCGGGGGCGACGATCCGCGTGCCGTGGTTCCCGCGAGGCTACTTCGGGCTGAGCTTCCCGGAGCAGATCGGCGCGGAAGGGCTGCCGCTGGGCTGGGGGGTGCAGCACTCGGGCTTCCGGCCGGTGAACGAGGGCGGCGTGGTTGGGTATGACTGCACGTTCGAGGGGAAGGCCGAGCTGCGGGCGCGGCTGAAGGGCGGAGTGGACTACGTGGACTTCACCCTCACGCTGCGCAACCTGACCGACCGCGCGTTCACGAACGTGCACTCCAACACGTGCTTCAACTGCTGGCAGTCACCGTACTTCGACGACCCGGAGCGCGTGCGCAGCTTCGTGTGGACGGACGAGGGGCCGACGTGCTTCCTGCGGATGCCGCACGGGGGCGGCGGCGAACCGCTACACAACGGCTGGACCGTCGCGAAGCCCGGCGAGCCCGCGCCCGTCGGCGGCGACCGCGTGCACTACCCGATCATCGCGCTGCGCTCGCGGGACGGCAAGTGGATGGTCGCGCAGACCTACGACCAAGGCGTCACCGTCGCCAGCAACGCGCACTACGCGTGCCTGCACTCGCGGCCGACGTGGCCCGACATCCCGCCCGGCGAGACGGTCTCGCGGACGGGGAGGTTGTACTTCATCCGAGGTGGGGTGGAGGAGTTGCTCGCGAGGTGGAAGGCGGACGTCGGGGAGTGACAACGGCGGGCCGGATGGCCTTCGGCCATGCGGCCCCTCCCTTCACAGTTTCTTCCGAGTTCTCTGGGCACTTCCCCTTGACATGGCAGCGTTGACCGTCTATAAAGCTGGCAGAAATTATTGCCAGCAAGGTAGGCATGGTCATGCTGCCGGATCGCGGTCAGCCAGTCTACACCCTCAGGGTCGCGGCGGGCCTGGTTGGGATCTCCCCGCGGACGATTCGCCTGTATGAGGAGGCGGAGCTGCTGGCGCCGGCGCGCATGGGCGGCAATCAGCAGCGGCTGTACTCGGAGCAGGACCTGCAGTGGCTGCGGTGCATCCGCGACATGCTGCACGAGGAGGGGCTGACGGTCACGGCGATCCGGCGGCTGCTGGACCTGATCCCGTGCTGGGAAATCCGGCACTGCGTAGCCGACGTGGCAGAGACCTGCCGGCCCCACTTGCGCATCCCGGACATGGCGGGCGAGAAGAGCGAGGCGGCGGCGCCGGCAACGCCGGAGGCGGCCGACGACGAGGGGTTGGTGCTCATCAAGCTGATCTACGGGGTGAAGGAGCTGGGGTCGGTGCTGCCGTGCTCGCGGTGCATCGCGGCGGAGCGCGTCGCGCGGCGCGTGGCGCTGAAGCATCCGGGCCGCGTGGCGGTGCGGAAGTACGATGTGCTGAGCGCGGAGGCGGCGGAGTATGGCGTGGTTCTGTCGCCGACGGTCCTGGTCAACGACGAGATCGTCGCGGCAGGCGCCGGGGTCTCGGAGGAGCGGCTGGACAGAACCGTGAGACGGCATCTCGAACGGGCCGACGTTGGGTCGGCCAACGCCGGAGCAGAAGGAGAGGACGCATGAGCGAAGTCCCTGAGTTCAAGGTGGCGGTGCTGGGGTGTAGCGGGATCGGGAGGCTGGTGTCTACCGTCGTGCGGCAGGCGGTCTACATGATCGCGAAGGACCGGCCGGAGGAGGTCGAGGTCGTGGGCGCGGGCCCGCTGACGGGCAACGTGCCGGAGGCGCTGGAGAGGGCGAGGAAGTACCCGCTGATCGTCATCGACGGGTGCCGGCCGAAGTGCGCGACGGCCATCGCCAACGGCAAGGACCTGGAGATCGCGGCGGCGATCTGGGTGGCGGAAGTGGCGGCGAAGCACAAGCTGTCGATCGCGGGCGAGAACCGAACGGAACTCGGCGACAAGGGGATGGCGCTCGCGAGAGCAATCGCGGATGAGGCCATCGCGAAGATCGACCTGATCGTGGCGGAAGAGGCGATGAGCACGTTGTGACAACGGCGGGGAACCACGAAATACACGAAAGGGCAAGGCTACGATGCGCGAGAGGATCTGTCTTCAGCCCTGTTTGGGGATTGAGAGCGTGGAGAGTACCATCGGGCGGCAGGCGTGCTATCTCGCCCACGAGCAACTGCTGGGGCCCGGGAGGAGCGACCTGGGCTGCGCGCCCGCGCTCTACGCGGACGTCCAGGAGGACATCGACTTCATCCGCAATGACTACGTGGTGGCGGTGGAGTCGTGCGGCAAGCGGTGCGCCAAGGTGCTGGTGGAGGAGAAGGCGGGGGAAGTGCACGCGACCGTGATGGTGGAGGAGGTGCTGGCGAAGGCGGGGATCGATGCGAAGACGCTGCCACGGGAGCACCTGCCGCTGGATCACCCGGCGGTGAAGGCGGTGGCGGAGGAGGTCGCGCGGGTCTCCGAGGAGCTGCTGGGCAAAGGGAGGGCCGGGTAGATGGGCACACCCACTGTCCCCCGGATGATGTTCGCGGAGCTGATCGGCTCCTACATTCTGTGCTTCTTCGGGCCGGGCTCGGTCGCGGTCGCGGTGCTGACCGGGTCGCACCAGGGGCTCTGGCAGGTGGCGTCGGTGTGGGGTTTCGGAGTCGCGATGGCGATCTATGCGACGGGCGCCATCAGCGGCGCGCACCTGAACCCGGCGGTTACGGTGAGCATGGCCCTGTTCCGCGGGAAGGACTTCCCGGCAAGGCGGATCGGCCCGTACATCGCGGCGCAGATGGTGGGCGGCGTGCTCGCGGCAGCGACCCTCTACATGCTGTTCAACCCGACGTGCCGGCAGTTCGAGGCGAAGCAGAACCCGCCCATCGTACGCGGCGAACCGGGCAGCCAGCTCTCGGCGATGTGGTTCGGGGAGTACTTCCCGAACCCGGCAGCCTACGGCACCGATGAGACGGCCTTCGGGCAGGTCACGCCCGGCATGGCGTTCGTCGCAGAGGGAATCGGGACGGCTCTGCTGGTCTTCTTCATCTTCGCGCTGACCGACCGGCGCAACGGGCTCTCGCCGGGGAGGTTCCGGCTGGAACCCTTCTTCATTGGCTTCACGGTCGCCATCATCATCTCGATCATTGCGCCACTCACTCAGGCGGGCCTGAACCCCATGCGCGACTTCGCACCGAGGATTGTGGCGTACTTCGCGGGCTGGGGCAGCATCGCGATCCCCGGGCCCAGGGGGATCGACATCTGGGTCTACATCATCGCTCCGCTGATCGGCGGGCCGATTGGGGCGGCGGTCCACCAGGCCCTGCGCGGCGGCCTGCCGGCCGCGGAGGAGGAAGTCGAGGTCGCGGCATGAGACGGATCCTACCCCCCTGCCCCCCTTCCTTCAGAAGGGGGGAACGGCAACGGATCCTACCCCCGTGCCCCCCTTCCTTCAGAAGGGGGGAACGGCAACGGATCCTACCCCCCTGCCCCCCTTCCTTCAGAAGGGGGGGAACGGCAGTGGTGTGTGCTCTCCTGGCGGTTGGTGCCTGGGCGAGTCCGACAGGCCTCAACAACATCCCGACCGCGGACGTCACGCCCGAGGGATTGCTCGTACTGCAGCAGTACACGAACGTTCGAAGCGCCCAGACCCCGCTGTACTACCTCGGCGCCAAGGCGGGCCTGGACAGGAACCTGGAGATCGGTCTCGACGGCTGCTTGGGTAGCGGACCGGGCGGCCCCGCCGTGGGCCAGGTGAAGTATCGCTTCCTGGATAACGACGACCGCCTCTCCGCCGCCGTCGGCATCGCGAACATCACCAACAGCCGTCGAGCCGGGAAGGAAGCGTTCTACATCGCCCTGAAGCGAAACCTCTCTCCCGACCTGCGGGGACACATGGGGTTCCTGACGCAGGGCGGCGACCACGCCTTCTTCGTGGGCGCGGACGGGAGCTTCCTCCACACGGGCTGGGACTGGAAGGTAGACGCCATCCAGACGCATCACGGCGACGACTGGCTCGCGGCGGTCGGGACGATTGGGCCGCTCGGGAAGAACGTGCTGCTGGAGGCCTGGGCGAGCTTCCCGACCGAGGATGCAGGGAACCCGACGTTCATGTTGAAGTTCGACTGGGTCATCAAGACGCGGTAGGGCGAGATTCGAGATTCAGGGAACAACGGACAGTCCATGCGTCCTGATCCCGCGTTCGCGGGGTCAGGACTTGGACAGTCCTTGGTCGGAGGCGCGAGGAAGTGCAACCCCGCTCGGACATCCGCACCGTGGGGGCCGTCTCGGTCCGACGCGGTTCTGCGCCAGAGGCAGAACCGCTGAACGTGCCGGTCGAATCGCCGTTGGCGATTGAGGTGAACGGCATAGTGGCGGTGCACCTGATGCGGCTGCCCGGGCACGATGCGGAGCTGGCCTTGGGGCACTGCTACGCCGAGAGGTACCTCGGCGGGCTGGACGATGTGGCGACGCTGGAAGTGTGTACCGAGCAGACGGGGCTCGTGCGGTTGCGGACGGTGAGGGAGGTCGCGCCGCGGCCGGCGTCGGTCCTCATCTCCGCGTGTGCCGGAGGGCGTGTGCCGGACGAGGCGGACCTGCCGGCACCCGTCCCGGCGGATCGGTGGGGGATGGACGCGCAGAGGCTGCTGGGCCTGATGGGTGAGATGCAGGCGGCGCAAACGGTCTACGCCGAGGCGCGGGCGGTGCACGGCGCCGCCGTCTTCGCGCGGAGCGGCGAGTTGGTCGTGGTGCGCGAGGACGTCGGTCGGCACAACGCGGTGGACAAGGCCATCGGGTTGTGCGTGTATGACCGACACCCGATGGACGGCGTTCTGGTAACGACGGGTCGGGCCAGTTCGGAGATGATCCTCAAGGCAAGCGTGGCGCGGACGCCGATCGTGCTGTCGCGGTCCGGGCCGACGTCGCTAGGGATCGAGTTGGCCGAACGGCTCGGGATCACGCTGATCTGCTATGCGCGAGGGCCAAGGATGAGTGTGATGACGCACGCGGAGAGGGTTGCCACGGCTCGCGGCTGAAGCCGCTCCTACCCTGTGTGGGAATCCGCGATATGGATCATAGGGCGCCATGAATGGCGCCCCTACATGGGCGGGCGCGATGAATCGCGCCCCTACACGGGAACGGCCCGGACGAGAATCGCGGATTCCCATTCAGGGGCCGAACTGCACCCGCACCCGCGAGAGCACGCAGTTGCCGCCCTTCACGTTGCGGACGGCGAGGCGGAGTTCACCGTCTGCTGTCTGGGTCGCGTCGAAGGGGAATGTGAACCACTTACCCGCGCCGAACTCCTCGACCGGAACCGGGTCGCCGCCCTCGAAGGCAATGGCTTCGCGGCGGTAGGCTTCGTAGTCGAATGCGAAGGCCTCCAGCCTGCCCGAGGAGCCGGGCGGCACGCGCACCACGACGTCGAACCCCTTCTCGTCGAACCAGCAGTGCGAGACGCCCCGCGGACCGGCCGGCCAGCCGTTGTATGGCTTGCCGCCGGCCATCGTGAGGTCGGCCCCGCCCATGCGCGAGCGGAAGCGGATGCCGCCGTCCAGGCCGAGCAGCGCGTCGAGCCGCGGCGGCGGCGCAAGGACGACCTGGGGCGAGTCCATCAGCCGGGGCCTGCCGGCGACCGCGGCGTCCTCGATGGTGAGTTCGAGGCCCTGCTGCAGGTCGGAGGCGAACGCCGCCTTGTCCTTGGCGGGCGAGGCGGTGCGGATCGTGACGGTGTCGGTGCCATCGAAGCGCAGCAGGCCGACGGGAATGGCGAAGTACAGGCTGTCCCACTCCTGCGGTGGCGACTCGGGCCGGCAGGGGTTGTAGTTGTGCGGCAGTTCCATGCCGTTGACGATGATCGTGATGCGCGGCACCGCCCAACCGTGCGGGATGAGCGAGTAGCTCAGGCGGCGGAAGTGGAACGAGAGGTGCGTGTCGGCAAGGGCCGTGGAGATGCGAAGCGGCCCCGTGCCCTCGGTCAGTGTGTCGTTGACATCGAACGGACCGACTGTGGACGAGGCATCCGCAACGAAGTCGGCCTGGCGATCCCTGGCAAGTCGCAGGGCTGAGTCGGGCAACTGACGCAGGCGTCCCTGCAGTTCGCACCAGGAGCCGGAGGCGGGCGCACTGGGCCGCCCGATCACCGCGACGAGCGACTCCCCCACTGGCCTGGCGAGCGCATCGACCCAACTGGGCGCAAGACCGACGCACGTCGTCCGCAGCAGGAGGTCGTCGGCAGCATCCTCCCCGTCGTCTCCGCCGCCGACCACCAGGCAGTAGCCCGAAGAGCCAGGCGCGCGCCACAGGCCCCAGTGCAGCCCTAGCCCGTCCTGAAGGCGCACGAGTTCCGGCGACCACTCATCCGGGGTCATCAGCACAACCGGCTTGCCGGAGCGCGCCTGCGCCAGGAGGCGGTCGGTGCCCTGCGGCGTCGCGAGGCGCTTCAGAAGGGAGCGGTTCGAGAGGTCGATGAGGCCCCTGAAGAGGCGGCTCTCAGGCCTGGCGACAGGCTCGGGCTGGAGGCGCTCGAAGGTGATCGCCAGGGACGCCTCGGGGCTATCGGTCGGGACGGGCAGGCGGAAGAGGTCGTCGCCGAGGTTCTCGATGGGCTGCTCGCGCCCGGAGACGGTTGCGCGGAGCGGGCGGTAGCGAGGCGGCGAGAAGACGGTGAGGCTGAACGTCTGGCCGGGGACGCCGGCGACGAAGTCGGCCGAGAGCGTTCGGGACTTCGCGTCCCAGCGACGGTTCGCCAGCTCCGAGGCGCCCATCGTCACGTGCCGGTCGGTCGCCACGATGAAGGGGCGGTCGCCGACCGGGTGGATGGCGAAGGCGGGGCCGGAGGCGGGCGCGATGCGCAGGCCGATGGCTCCCCGGAAGCGGCCGACCGGGCGTTGCGACCAGAAGTCGAAGACGAGGACCTCCTTCGTCGGATCGAGGCCAAGGTTGGCGAGGGGCATGAGGTGCGTCTCCTCGGCCTCCAGGCCCCAGTTGAAGACACCGGCGACCTGCCAGTCACGCTCCTCGTCCTGCTGGTTCAGCACCCACCAGCGCGGGAGCGTGCCGGTGGCGATGCGGTACAGGTCGAGGGGGCGCGTCTCAGCGATGGGCACGAGTTGGCGCAGCAGCCGG
>VGFC01000250.1 GCA_016869045.1 Armatimonadota bacterium | reverse complement strand
CCCTCGGCGCGACCCTCGCCAGCCTCCGCCCGGCCTCCTCCGCCTCACGGAGCGCCGTCGGATGTTCGGCGATCTCCCCGCGATGCTCGATCGAGTCGAACGTCACCATCTCCCACTCCGGGACTTCGGCGATGGTGAAGAACGACCGCAGAATGATCCGCGCGCTGTCAAACAGCGTCTTGAAGTCACATCCCCCCACGCCCAGGTACAGCCCCTTACGCGGATGCTCAGACTGCGCGACCGGCGCCTTCGCGACGTACTTCATGACCCAGAACGGCTGGCAGCGGTCGATCATCATCTTGGTCTGCGCCGTCAGGCTCATGAAGAAGGTCGGCGACGCAATCACGATGCAGTCGGCCGTGCGCAACGGCTCGTAGAGCGTCTGCATCTCGTCCTGCACGACACAGCGCCCCTGGGTCCGCGTGCACCCGTCGCAGTGCCGGCACGGGCGGATGTCGAGCTTCTGCAAAATGACCTTCTGACAGTCCGCGCCTTCCGCCTCGGCGCCCTTCAGCGTTGCATCGAGCAGGAGGTCGCTGTTCCCGCCCATGCGCGGGCTGCCCATGATCCCCAGCACCTTCATCGGCTCAGCCTCCGGTCGCTATCGCGAATCTGCGCGTGATCGTCTTCTCGGCGCGCCCCTTGCGGATGACGACACTCACCTCCGACGCTTGCGCGCTGACCGGCACCCGCGCGAGGAAGCGGTTCCCGTCGAACTGCACTGGCTGCCCGTTGACCGTCACCGAGCACCCCGCCTCGGCGATTCCGTACACGTTCACCTCGCCCGGCGCAATCGGGTGGGACGTGTTGGGTTCCGTTCGCACGAGGGCCAGCGGCGCGGCCTTCGTCTCCGCGATCCCCCGCAGGAGGTCCTCCCGCGCGGCCTCCAGTTCCTCGTAGGACTTCGTGTAGTCCGTGATGCTGCGCACGACTCTCCGCCCAATCTCCGTCGAGCGGTCATCCGGCTTGAAGCCCGTCGCGCCGAGCTTCCCGATGGCCTCGCGCTGCGCGTCCTCCAGCATCGCCAGGTACTCGCAGTCCTCCAGCCCATCCCGCTGGGCCTCGTAGCGTAGCGAAGAGTTCGGCAGATCACGGCCGGGCCAGACCATCCACTCGTCCCCCGGCGCGAAGGTCGCGAAGCGGATGTTCCAGTGGTTTAGGCCCCAGTGCAGATACCCTCGCGAGTCGTACAGGTAGTTCATCCAGTGGATGATTCGCGGCTTGATGGTCTCGGTGTCGATGAGCCGGTTCGGGTACTTGCCCTGCGGCACCCATGCCACGTAGAACCACAGTTCATACTCCTTCTCGCGGTGCCACCTCTCGTATTGGTCGTACCACTGGTCGAAGTAGTTGAGCTGCGGCACATACAGCTCGCAGAAGCCGCGCAGGTCGGGCACCTGAATCGCGTCCATGCGCTTGAGCTTCGGCGCCGCCTTGTGGACGCGGTCCGACTGCCGCTTCCACGAGTCCACGTTCACCGGAATCGGCTCGTCGGCGATGTGCTGATAGGCGATGTCGAGCCAGCCCTTCCGTTCCAGGTGCTTCTGCAGCTCCTTGAGGAACTCGTCGAGCGCAATCTCGGTCGTCGCCCCGGTCGCGCGCACGGTTGCCGGCCGGTCGGACAGCACGAACTCCGGGCACTCCCACTCGCCCGTCTTCCTCCCGCCCAGGTGGGTGATGCACAGCCGCCGCGCGCCCTCGCTCAGGAACAGCTCGCACCACCGGTCAAACCGCGACCAGTCGTACGTGCGCGAGCCGTCCGCCTCCACGTAGATGCGGCACAGCCCCGGCGACACCGTCACCGCGTTCTGGTGATACCGGCGGAACATCCGCGCATGTTCCCGCAACATGCCCCACCACTCGTCGCTGTAGGCCTCCAGCCCGTAGTGCGTCGTGAACACGTCCGTGCTGAACCAGTTCACGACCCACAGCCGCGTGTCGTCGGGGAAGTCGACCGGCACCACCTCCAGGCTCACCGGCGCCGCCTCCAGCACCTCGCCCGCCTGCACGTAGGCGTTCCCCGAGTACGTGCCCGGCGCCGTGCCGGTCGGCACGTTGAAGGTCAAGAAGATCGGCTGCGTCTGATTGGCCGGGAGGTCGCGCTCCTCGTCATCGCTGAGCTCGTCGGGGAAGTCGGCCGGGGCGCGCCGGACGAGTTCCTCCGGCGGTGTGGCCGTCGAGTTCTTCTCGACATGCACCATGCTCACGAAGCGCGCCTGGAAGTTCGCGGCCGACAGGACGTTCCGCCCACCCTCCTGCTGCAGGTCCTCGAAGATGACCCGCGCCCCCTTGACCTCTCGCCGCGGCCGCACGACGATCTGCGCGCACTCGCTCTCGTTCCGGCCGCACACCAGCCGGACCGCCTTCGGTGCACCCCCCGGCAGCTGCGCATCGCCAAACACCTGCGCCGGCGGCGTAGCCGTCCATGCGTCCCACGGCCGCTCCGACTGCGCAGCCAGCGCCAGGCTAACGCGCAGCTTCCCGCTCCCGACCAGCACCTCGCGATACGCGCTCAGACACCCGTCCGCCGTGGCAAAGACCCGCGCCGCGCCAGGGGTCTTCCCGACGGAAGTGAAGACGAACTCGCCGGTGGCATTCGTCCGCACAACGAGCCGCGGAGACTCGGAGGAAACGAGGCTCACGGTCGCGCCCTGAACCGGCGCCCCGCCGGCCGACGTGACCGTGCCCGAGACATCGCTCCTGCCGCCCTCCGCCGCTTGCAGCGTCTTCGCGGCGACCACCGAGACGCGCGCCTCGTCGCCGATCGCACACGCCTCAACCGAGACGTCCGCCTCTGTCGGCAGCCCGTACGCAACCACCGTCCCCTCCGGCCCGCACTTCCAGGTGCGCCGCTTGCCCTCGCATTCGGTCCTCACCACGTACCCCGGCGGCGCCTCCCCGCCCAGCGCCGGTTTGAGGCGAATCGCCAGTGCCCCCGTCGGCCCGAGCAGCGGCGTCACCTCGACCCGTGGCGCGCCGGCCTGACCCGGGGTCGCCGTCCGGGTTGTCGTTGGGTCGGGTGCATTCGCGTACAAGTCGACCGGCACGACCGCCACGTTGTAGGTTACCCCCGGCTTCAGACCGCGAACGGTGACGGCCTTCTCCGAGGACTTCGCTATCGCCACGGGTGGCAGACCCTCCGTGCCCGCGATCGCCTCCGTCGCCGCGTACACTCGACACTGCCCGAGGTCATCCGGGGCCGCATACCCGAGCCATTCGAGGTTCAGCGCACCCGTCAGCCAGTTCGAGGCCCGCACACGGAAGTCGATGGGAGGTGGGGGAGTGCCGTCGCCCTCCGCGATGTTGACGAGCCGCACGTCATCGAACCAGGCCTTGCCGCCGTTGTTCGTGTTCGTCAGGCATTCCACCCGCCCGATGACTGCGCCCTCCGCGGGCGTCACATCCTCCGAGACGAAGGTCCAATCGGCGTCGCCGCTTACCGACCCCGCCGCCTCTCCGGCGAGCCACTTCCCGCCCTCGCCGACCCACTCGATGTTGATCGTCGCGCTTGCCTCTCCGAGCCCCTGACACTTGATCCACCCACTCAGCCGATGCGGCTCCCGGCGGATGGCGACATCCTGCAGGATAATCCCTCGGTTGTCCTGCCCGACCACACACGCGCTCTGCTTACCCTCACGTGCGAGAGCAGCCTCTACACTGAACCGGCTTGTCCCCTTCCCACTGCCCTGCGGCAGCTCATACCAGGGATGCTCAGTCGCCCATGACCTCAGCCCCTCTTCGAACGAGCCGTTCAGCACGAGGCTCGGACGCTTCGCCGCCTCTTGCGCCCAGCCGTCGATCGCTCCCGCTAGCACCATCATCACCGCGAGCATCGTATGCCCTCCCGCACGCGTGCCGTTGCCGTCCCCCTGGGAGCGCGGGCGTCCCGCCGGCTGGCACGCTGTGGCATCGTCGTCAGATGTCCACGCGCCTTCAGCGAACTCCCCCTCACAACCTCCCTCCTTCCCGCACCCGGAAGGACCCGCAGCCCATCACCTTGAACCCCCCTCCGCACACACAGCACCTCGGAGGCCTTGCCGGATGGACCGCCGCGCCACATGCCGACTGCCAGCCAACCGACTGGCGTCCGTCCTCGGGACGATCCTGTTCCTCGTTCCAGCGCTGGCCAAACCCGCGCCGACCGTCTCCGGCGCCCGCGCCTCTCTCGAAGCCGTCGGCGCACCCGGCGCTTGGACGGGCGTCACGTTGCGTTCCGGCGACGCAGCGATCGCCACCATCACCCTCGGCGCGGGCGGCCGTTGGCGGGCCAGGGACGTCTCCGTGGCCGACGCAAGCCTGACGTTCCGCGGGTTCGACACCTCCGACTCCGGCGGCACGCCCACGCTCGCCGCGACCTCATTCGTGGAGTTCCGCCTCACCCGCGACGACCTCTCTCCTCGCGTGTCCTTCCGCTTCGACCTCACGGCCTTCGACTCGTCGGCCTGGGAGAAGGCCCTCGGCCGGCCCTCCCCCTTGCACTTCCTCGACTGCTCGCTGGACCGCGCGGAGATCTACTACTTCCACGGCCTCCTCGCGCCGACGCCGCGCGTGGACCCGTATCCCTTCAGCTGGCGCGACATGCGCGCGAACTGGGCCGACGGCTGGTCCACGGCGCCGGCGGTCGCCGCGCTCACTGTACCGGCGGTCGCCCTCTGGCAGCCGACCACCGGCCATGTGGCTGCGTACTGCTTCCAGGAGATGCGCAACACGGGCCGCGCAGACCATGACCTCTCGGTCGCGTACCGTTGGGATGTCGGCGGCGGGCCGAACGATGCCTTCTCGCTGATCTGGCCGCGCCAGCGGGGCTTCAACGAACTCACGCTTCCCTCGGCGCCGGTGACAATCACCGGCGGTTTCGACCTCCTCTGCGACGCGAACACCGGCCCCACCGCCGACGTGAACCGCGTGGTCTTCGATCACCTCTGGCAGGTCCATCGCGACGCTCTGCCGACCGTGCCCCGCATGAACGACCTCGGCTGGATGGTCGAGCGCCAGGGGTTCAAGGAGGGGCCGCCGGGCGCGGGGATCTTCGGGCGCGTCCCGAAGTCGGGAGGGTCCTTCGGGTCGCTCTTCTTCCAGGATGACACTCAGGTCTTCGGCGGCTCCTTCCGGGGCGTCGATCTGGCCTATCGGCGCAACGATGAGGCGGCCCTCGCGCTACTGCGCCGCGAGGTCGAGACGATGCTCTCGCGGGCGATCTGGGAGACGATCGACGGCGACGAGTGCGTCTACTGGAAGTACCCCTCCGAAGGGGGCTGGGAGGACTGGATCGGCGGCGACCGCGCCGACACGGTCCACAATGTCCAGCAGTTCGGCTTCGCCGGCGCGCTCCTGGCGATGTACCTGCGTGAGCCGAGCGACCGGCTATGGTGGCACGTCGAGGGGCTCTACAACTGGTCGCGGCACTACGTCTACACGCGCGGTGACATCTGCGACATCCCCTGCTCGATGTTCACGCTGCAGACCTCGCAGCTCGCGCTGAACTTCCTGATGAACCTGCACTACGCGCTGCAGGACGACCCCGACCCCCACAAGCGCCAGATGGCCCAGGAGGCCTTCGACCTCGCCGTCACCGTCGTGTGGCGCAACGCGAACGTCACGACAGGCGACCCCGACCCGACGGACACGCTCGACCCGACCTTCCTCATGCCCGGCAACCAGGCGCGGTTCTGGCTCGGCCAGGTGAGCTGGGCAGAGCTGTGCGACGTGTTCCGCTCGATGATCGTGATGTACGCGGAGACCGGCGACCCGCGCTTCAAGTACTACGTGCGGGGCGCGCTGGACAAGTGGTGGAGCGGGTTCGAGTCCGACGGCTACCACACCGCCGAGAACCTCGACGTCTTCGGCGAGACCGCGGGCAAGGCCGTCCGCACGGGGCTGCATGGTCCGCAGGACTCCTTCTGGGAGTGGGCCTACCCGGTCGGCGACTCGATCCTCCACGTTACCGCCGGTCGCGCGGGAGCGATTGCGTTCTGCAAGGGCACGACCTCGCTGGACGTCGCCGACTACCGCTTCCGGCCGCCGGCCAACTTCGCATTCCGCGTGGCCGGGACCCATGAGGGTCCGTTCCGCATGGTCTTCAGCTCGCCGTTCCGCGACCTGTCGGGGCTTGCGGTGCAGGTGAACGGCGAGCCCGCCGAGGCGCACTCCGCCGGCGCCTACAACGAGCACCTCCTCTTCTTGGCGGAGGCGGGCGCAACGGTTGAGATCGGCGCTGTCGGCGATGCTCCCCTCCTCGCTGCGCAACCGGTGCCGACGCATCCGGCGGGCTTCCGCGCCATCATCGACCGCGACCTCGGCCTGCACTCCGTCGATCTCGGGCCTTCGTGCAACACGCAGGTCAACCGCTCATGGGCCGACCCCGGCTCATGGGCAGGGCTGTCGGCAGGCCCGACCTACGCCGGCGGCGTGCCCTGCGCAATCACCGATCCCGATGCCAACCAGGGCAAGATGGCGGTCCGCGGCGCCTCGGTGCCGGTGGGCAGGCGCGTCGAGGGGCTGCTCCTCCTATGCTCGCGGCTCGGCCCGAATGACGTTCGCATCGAGCTGAGCAGCGGCCAGATCCAACCCATCGACCCGCAGAGCGGCCTGTTGGTGCGAGACGGGAAGCCCCTGCGCAAGTGGGAGCTGTGGCTGTACCCTTACGTCGCGCCGCCGAGGGCCGCCCTGACCGCCGTCCACGTGGGCAAGGAGGCCTCGCTGTTCGCCCTGACGCTCGCGCCGGAGAGGGTGCTGGAAGTGAAGCGGGTCGCGGACCTGGCCGCGGCCGCTGCCCGCAAGCAGGCCGCTGAGGTCTTCGCCGCGACCGATCGCGAGCACATGGTGGCGGAGTGCCGCCGCCGCGTCGCCGATGAATGCTCGAAGAAGGGCGCCGTGCGCGCAGCCTTCGTGCCTCCGCATGGCCGGGCCGCCGCGCGTATCCGCGACGCCCTCGAGGACCTCCGCATCCCCTCGATTGCTCTCCGCCCCGAGGAGTTGGTGGACCCGACCCTCTTCACGGTTGCGGACTACCCCCTCCTCATCTACACGGGTGACGAGAACTACCTGCGTACCGTGAAGCAGCCGGGCGATGCGGAGCAGGCGCTCCTCGACTACGTCCGGCGCGGCGGGACGCTGGTCGTCATGGGCGCCTGTCGCCCGTTCACCTACCCCGATGACCTGACTGCGCCACGCGCGGAGGGCCGGCCCAGAGAGAGCGTACTCCTCGGGCGGCAGTTCGGCCTCGATCTCCTCGGTCCCGGCGAGGCACGCGGCGGCGCCATCGGCTTCGAGCAGCCGCCCGCGGGCAACCTGACCTTCCGCCTGGAGACAGACCAGGACGTGCTGCTCCCCAAGATCCAGGTGGCGCAGCGCGAGGTCCGCCTACTGCCTGACACGATTCCCTTCCCGGCCACCGGCGACCGCCGCTATCGGCCGGCCACCGCGGACGCCCTCCCGGAGGGGTACGAGTTCATCCCGGTCCTGACGCTCTACGATGACGCGGGCACGCGCTACGGCCCGGCGGTGGCCATGCTCCGGCCGCGCGAGCAGGGAGCACCCGGCGGCGTCGTGCACGTATGGGGCACGCTGCTCACGGACGCCTTCCCGTACGCCGATACCGTGCTCCACCAGACCCTCGCGCGGGCGGCCCAGCTCTCCGGGCCCGCCTCGCCCAGGCCGGCCACCGCGACAACGGCCCGGGCCGCCGCCGTCGGCATCTTGCCGCTGACCGACAAGCCTCGCGTCGATCTCATCACCCGCGTCTGCCGCGATCTCGGCCAGGATTGCGCAGAGGTCCTGCCGGACGCCTTCGTGGATGGCGCCGCCTTCAGCCCCGACCGCTTCCCGGTCGCGGTCCACGCGCCCACCCCCGAGACCTACGTGGACACGTGGCGGTTGCCCGGCGATGGCGCGGCGGCGTACGTTCGCTATGTCGAGAACGGCGGCTTCCTGATCGCGTGCGGCAACGCCACCCAGTTCTGGTACCCCGTGACCTGGACGCCGACCGGCTGGGAGATGCGCCACCCCCTGGAGCCCCGGATGCTGCAGGCCATCGGCCTGCCGATCGAGTACGGCTTCGAGCGCCCGGTCGGTCGCATCTCGCTGCAGCCCGCGGCAGACCGCACGCTATTCCCGTCGCGCCTCGACGTGAGCGCGATCGGCGACCAGCGCTGGCGTGCACTGATGCCGACGCGCGGCGCCGAAGTCGAGTTCACACCGCTGGCCTACCTCACCGATGAGAACGGCCGGCGCTACGAGGGTTGCGCGGCGGCGCTGATTCGCCGCCATCGCCCGAACGGCCGGCCGGGCGCGATCCTCTACATCTGGGGCAATCTCATCGACGGCGAGCTGGCCGACCCAATCATGCGCGCCGCCCTGAAGTACGCCTTGAGCGATGTGCAGAGGTGATCGAACCCTGAATGGGGATCCGCGATTCTCGTCCTCAGTGCCCTCATGTAGGGGCGTGATTCATCACGCCCACCACGTAGGGGCGCGATTCATCGCGCCCGAGGCTCCGAATCGCGGGTTCCTATCCTACCTAGAACGGGAGCACACCGCATGACCCAACGCGAACGACTCATCCGCACCCTCACCTTCGACAACCCCGACCGCGCCCCGAACCACGAGCTGGGGCTCTGGGGTCAGACTTACGAGCGCTGGCTCACCGAGGGCGCGCCGCCGGAGGCCCTCGACGGAGGCTGGTTCGACGGCCTGGACTACTGGGCCATGGACCGCCGCGAGTTCCTGAACGTGAACCTGCACATGCTGCCGCCCTTCGACTATGAGACCCTCGAGGAGACGGATCGCCACATCGTCTTCCGGGACGGCCAGGGCATCGTCCACAAGGCCCTCAAGGAGGGCACCGTCCGCGGCACCCGCCCCTCGATGGACCAGTACCTCCGCTTCGCCGTCGAGACGCCCGAGGACTTCGAGGCCCTGAAGAAGCGCTACGACCCCACCGATCCCGCGCGCTATCCTCAGGACTACGACGCCATCGTCGAACGCCTCGAGACCCGCGACCATCCGGTCTGTCTCTGCGTGAACTGCGCGATGGGCATCTACAGCAACTGCCGCGTGTGGATGGGCACCGAGAACCTGTCGCTGGCCTTCTACGACCAGCCGAGGCTCGTCCACGCGATGATGGAGTCCATCGCCGACTTCACCATCGCCGCCCTCGAGCGCGCGCTGCAGGACGTGGAGATCGACTACTTCAACTACTTCGAGGACTTCGCGTTCAAGAACGGCCCGCTGATGTCGCCCGCCGTCTTTCGCGAGTTCATGCTGCCTCACTACCAGCGCATCAACGCGTTCCTCCGCTCCCACGGGGTCAACATCATCACCCTCGACAGCGACGGGAATACGGAGGTCCTGATCCCCCTCTTCATCGAGGCGGGGATCACCGGCCACTGGCCCTGCGAGATCGCCGCGAACATGGACCCCGTGAAGCTGAGCCGCCAATACGGTCGCGACATGGCCTTCATGGGCGGGATCGATAAGCGCGAGCTGGCAAAGGGCAAGGGGGCCATCGATGCCGAGGTGCTCGGCAAGGTGCCCCAGCTCCTCGACGCCGGCGGCTACATCCCCTACGTGGATCACACCGTTCCGCCCGACGTATCGTGGGAGAACTTCGTCTACTACATGGACCTGAAGCAACGCTGCCTCGAAGGCAGGCCCGGCGCGTGACGGAATTCGGGGACATGACCCAATTCGCGTCGTTGGCGAATTGGGATCGTGTCCCCGAATTCCGGACAGCCCCACCCACGGCGAACTGGGATCGTGTCCCCGAATTCCGCCGAGTTCAAGGAGCACCAACCATGAATCGCGCAACCCTCTTCCTCTTCACCCTCGCCTTCACCGCGCCGGCCTTCGCCGCTCCCTCCATGCCGATCGCGGACGGCCCGTTCGCGCCGGACTGGGAGTCGTTGAAGCAGTACCGATTCCCCGCGTGGTTCCGCGATGCGAAGTTCGGCATCTGGGCCCACTGGAGCGCGCAGTGCGTCCCCGAGCAGGGCGACTGGTATGCGCGTGGCATGTACCAGGAGGGCAGCGGCCAGTACAAGTACCATGTCGAGCACTACGGGCATCCGTCGGTCTTCGGCTTCAAGGACATCTGCAGCCTCTGGACCGCCGCCAACTGGGAGCCCGACCGGCTGATCGACCTGTACAAGCGGGCGGGCGCGCGGTACTTCGTGGCTCTCGCGAATCACCACTGCAACTTCGACTGTTGGGACTCGACGTACCACGAGTGGAACTCGGTGAACGTCGGCCCGAAGAAGGACATCGTGGGGAAGTGGGCCGTGGCCGCGCGCAAGCAGGGCCTGCGGTTCGGCGTGACGGTGCACAGCGCGCGCTCCTGGAGTTGGTATGAGGTCACGCGCGACAGCGACAAGACCGGCCCGCTGACGGGCGTGCCCTATGATGGCGTCCTGACGAAGGCCGACGGGAAGGGCCAGTGGTGGGAGGGCCTCGATCCGCAGGAACTCTACTGTCGCCCTCACGAGCCGGGCGCGCCGCCCAGCGAGGCCTACATCCGCCACTGGTTCCTCCGCACGAAGGACCTCATCGACAAGTACCGGCCCGACCTCCTCTACTTCGACGACTCGATGCTGCCGCTCGGCGACGCGGGGATGCGGATCGCCGCTCACTACTACAACGCGGGCGAGCAGTGGCATCAGGGGAAGATCGAGACGGTCCTCACCACCAAGGGAATGCCGCCGGAGCTGCGCGGCACGCTGGTCTGGGACATCGAGCGCGGAATCAGCGACCGCATCGAGCCCTACCCCTGGCAGACCGACACCTGCATCGGCGTCTGGCACTACCTCGCGGGCTGCCAGTACAAGAGCGCGCAGACCGTCATCGGGATGCTCGCCGACATCGTCAGCAAGAACGGGAATCTGCTGCTCAACATCCCCGTGCGCGGCGACGGCACCATCGACGCGGACGAGATCAGGTTCCTCGACGAGATGGCCGACTGGATGGACGTGAACTCCGAGGCCATCTATGGCACGCGCCCCTGGATCGTCTTCGGCGAGGGCCCGAGCAAGGGCCGGGGCGGCCAGTTTAACGAGGGCAACCAGCGCGCCTACACCTCCCGCGACATTCGCTTCACCACCAGGCGCGGCGCGCTGTACGCCATCGCGCTCGGCTGGCCCGACAGCGGCACGCTCACGATCCGCTCCCTCGCGAAGCTCCCCGAGACGCGCGGCCAGGTGACGGCCGTCAAGCTCCTCGGCCACCGCGGCCCACTTG
>VGFC01000249.1 GCA_016869045.1 Armatimonadota bacterium | reverse complement strand
TTCAAGGCGGATAACAGCGGCAAGACGGCGACCTTCCAGCTGAAGGTGACGGTCGAGGTCCCGGTCTCCACCACCCCGGACATCACCTACGACAGCCTGGCGAAGCTGCAGAACTTCACGATCGACCTGTACTGCATCATCGTGAGGTTCAACCGGCTGGAGTTCACCGCCAAGAGCGGCAGCAAGCCGGACGTAGGCGTAGACATCGCGAAGGTCGAGTTCGGCGGGCCGCTGTCGTTCATCAACCAGTTGCAGGAACTCCTCAAGGAGGTCCTGCCCGGCTTCTCCATCGACGTGACGCCGACGGGCGTGTACATCGGCTACGAGTTCCCGATCCCCACCGTCGCCGTCGGCGTGATGAGCATCCAGAACATCACGCTCGGCGCGGCCATCACGCTGCCGTTCACCGGCGACGCGATCCGCTTCCGCTTCAACTTCTGCTCGCGTGAGAACCCCTTCCTGCTCAGCGTGTCGATCTTCGGCGGCGGGGGCTTCTTCGCCATCGAGCTGACGCCGGGCGGCATGGAGAACCTGGCGGCGTCGCTGGAGTTCGGGGGCACGTTCGCGCTCAACATTGGCGTCGCGAGCGGCGGGGCGTACCTGATGGCGGGGATCTACTACAAGTGGGAGAACGGGGACTCGACGCTGACGGGGTACGTGAAGTGCGGCGGGCATCTGAGCGTGCTCGGGCTGATCACGATCTCGGCGGAGTTCTACCTCGGCCTCACCTACGAGAGCGTCGGCAACCGCTGCTGGGGCCAGGCGAAGCTTACGGTCGAGATCGAGATTCTCTTCTTCAGCTTCAGCGTGACGCTCACCGTCGAGCGCGAGTTCGCCAACTCCGGCGGAGGCTCCGCCTACCTGCCAACGGGCGAGCGCTTCGCCGCCCTGGGCACCGCGGCGGAGATCGCGAGCCTCGGCCGGGGGGCGTTCGGGCAGGTCCCGCCGACGATCGAGGAGACCATGACGGCCCAGGACTGGCAGGCCTACTGCGGGGCCTTCGCGTAAGCGCCGTTGGAGGGGCCGAATGCGAAGCATCCGGCCCGCCGTTGGGGTACCCGCAACGTTACGGCAGGGCCGGGTGCTTCGCATTCGGCCCCTCCAAACGGCAACCGAGTCCGGAGTTGGTTGGTGCACGTACCGTTCCGAGGGGGCTCAAGATGAAACAGACCGTGATGTGGACCGCACTGCCCAACGGGGTGGCGAATGGGAAGCTGCGGCTATCGGTGTTCGTGTCGCCTCGGCTGGAAGCGACGGAGGCCGAGAGCCACTCGAAGCTGCAGCCCTTCACCGACTTCGTGGAGTGGCCCGCCCGCATTGCCGCGGCGCAGTTCCAGGTGCAGTTCGGCAATCGGCCGCCGATCGCCGCCACGCGTGTCGAGCCGACCGGGGCGGAGGGCGCGGCCGACATGTGGCGGGCGATGATCAACGCGGACACGTTCCTCGAGCCCGTCAAGCTGCCGGACTGGGACAAGCGCGCGATCCGCTCCTTCTCTGTAAGGAACGTGATGACCCACCTGAAGCAGGCCTACCAGGCGACCGCCATCCAGTCCCCGACCGTCGTCCCGAAGGTCGCCCCGGCCCGGCTCCAGTCCCAGCCGGTCGGGCGGTTCCTCGGGGAGCTGGCGCCGCCCGCCGCGCAGAGGACGGCGCTCAAGAACCAGCTCGACACGCAATTGCGCGCTTCACCCACCAAGGCGCTGTTCAACCCCGCTGTCGAGGACGCAAGCTCGGTGAGGACGCGGGCCCTCGCTGCCACGCCGGCAGGGGCGAATGTGCCCAAGGCAGCGGTCTCCGCGGTGACCGTGGACTTCCACCAGCTCAATAGCTTCTACCGTCCGACCGCGTATCCCCCGCGTGTGGAGCGCATCCGGCTGCCCGTTGAGCCGCCGACGATGGACTTCCACAAGATCCTCTCGTCGTTGGGACAGTTCCCCGGCGTCATGCGGCTGGTGGGCCTGGTGATCGATCTGGAGGTGCCCTTCGATGCCGCCCTTCAGGGGCAGACGACCGTGACGGTGATCCCGACGTGGAGCCCCGTGACCGCGACGACGAACGTGACGCCCCGGACGCGGTGCACCATCGGGGCGGATCGGTTCGTGGCCCAGCCCCGGCCCGACAGCGACATCGCCAATGGGATGCTGAAGCTCAACGACGACACCCGCTTCGAGGTCGGCCAGGTGGACGTGGACGGCGCGGCGATCAAGGCGATGACGGTCGCCGAGGAGGCTCAGACCGGCGAAGCCGACGAGGAGAAGAACGCGGCGCTGCCGTCGCTGCGTTCGGCGGGAATCTGGGTCGCCCGCGTGAACCGCGCGCATCAACTGGCGACGACGACGCTTCCGCGCCTCGCGACGCAGAACGTGCAACTGGTCAACCTCGCGGACAAGAAGGCGGGCCAGGTGGACGACCTGTACGCGGAGGACGTGAGCCGCGGTTACCGCGTGGACGTGTTGGACGAGGCCGCGGGCCAATGGCGGTCGCTGTGCGAACGGATCGGCGAGTATCACTTCCGCAACACGGACGTCGGCGTGAACCGGAAGGTGACCCTCGAAGACGAGGGATGGGCCTCCTCGGCGGCGACCGAGAGCACGGAGGAAGACGACGACGACCTGTACGTGCACGAGGTGCTGTTCACCTGGAATGGCTGGAGCATGGTGGCGCCCAGGCCGATGAGAGCGCTGCCGCAGGAGGGCACCCCCAAGGCCAAGCCCGCCGAGTACGGGCTGGAGACGAGCTTCACGCCGAAGCCGGGCTCGCTGCCGCGCCTGCGGTTCGGGCACTCGTACCGGATGCGGGTGCGTGTGGTGGACCTCGCGGGCAACAGCGTGCCGCCCGAAACGGCGGACGGATCGGCGGCCTCCGATCCGGTCGAGTACGCGCGGCACGAGCCGGTGTCAACGCCGATCGTGACACCCCGGACGGACCTGGCGAAGTCCCCCGGCGAGACGCTGGAGCGCATGGTCATCCGCACCTACAACGAGGTCCCGGCGAAGGACACCCAGCCCTCGCCGGAGGCCTGCGAGCGGCACATCGCGCCGCCGAAGACCTCCGAGAGCATGGCCGAGTGGCACGGCAAGTTCGACTCGGATGCGGGCATGAAGGGGGACGCGGCCACCTACCAGCTCATCATCGACAACGACGGCTCGCTGAAGGAGGTCGAGGAGGCGGAGCAGCTCGAGCTGCCTTACCTGCCCGACCCGCTGGCCGTCGGGGCGACGATCCGGTCGGTGCAGATCGACGTAGCGCCCGGCCCGGAGGACGAGGTCGTCAAGGTCCCCTACGAGGGCGACTGGCCGGACTGGGAGCCCTTCCGCATCCGCATCGTCGAGGAGCGCGGCGATGGCGGGAAGGGCGCGGAGTTCTACAAGTCCCAGCGGCGCCTCGTCATCCCCGTGCCGAAGGCGGAGATCGCCGAGATCTGGCTCAGCAGCTACCTCGATGAGCCGGAAGTGCCGAACATGGGAGTGTACCGCTGGACGGTCGAGGGGCTCGCGGCGCCCGCGATCCGCAAGGCCGCTCTGCAGCCGGCGCAACTGCAGCAGGTCCGCCGTCAGCTCTACACGCCTACCGAGTCGGCCCAGGCCGCCCAGGCGGTGAGGCTGGAGCCCGCCCAGCTCCAGCGGATGCAGCTCGTGAGCACGGCGGTGCTGAAGGGTATCCACTGGATGGTGACGCCGTACCGGAAGATCACCCTCGTTCACGCCGTGCAGCAGCCGCTTGTGACCCCGGACCTGTCGGACCTCAAGACGCTCAAGGGGTTCGGGAACACCTACGCCACGCTCGAAGACAAGTTCCCCATCAGCGGCAAGAGCACGATCAAGGTGGACGTGCTTTCGGAATGGGACGAGCTGATCGACCCGCTGAGCGAGCCGACCTGGCGCACGCTCAAGGGCAAGGCGCACGTGGTCGAGCTGCCCGTGCAGTACGGGGACACCGAGATCGTGATGGGCAGCCCCCAGGAGCCGGCCGCTCCCGGCGGGGTGCGGACGTTCACACCCATCCGGGCAATGGGCGTGCCGATGATGCGCGTCAGGGCCGGCGAGCCCAAGCCCGACCGGATGAGCCTCGCGCCGCGCCTGCTGATGCTGCGGGTGATGGGCCCCCGGCACGAGTTCGGCGACACGAAGTATCGCAGCGTGAAGTACAAGGCCGTCGCCACCACGCGCTTCCGTGAGTACTTCCCCTTCACCGATGAGGACATCTCCTCAGGCAAGGCCAAGATCACCCGCGAGAACAAGCCCGTGACGGTGGATGTCCTCAGCTCCGCGCGCCCGCTCCCGCCCAGGGTCCGCTACGTCATCCCGACCTTCGGGTGGGAGACCGAGCAGGCCGCCGGTGGCACGACCAGCAAGCGCCTGGGCGGGGGCTTGAGGGTGTACCTGGAGCGGCCGTGGTTCTCATCGGGCGAGGGCGAGCTGCTGGGCGTGGTGCTCCCCTCGAAGCAGGCGACGGTCGCTGCGCGCGCCGTCCGGGCCCTGGCGGGGGGCGGGATCGCGGAGTCGCTGAAGCGCTACGTCACCCAGACCGGCGCCGACCCGATCTTCCGCTCGGGCTCGATGAAGCCGGCCCCCGATCCGTCGGACTTCGGGCTCGCCGTGCAGAGCGAGGATGGGCTAACGCTCGATGAGGTGCCGGGAGCGAAGGTGGCGGTGGTCGGGCACAAGGTGCAGTTCGACCCGAGCCGCCAGCTCTGGTACTGCGACATACAGCTCAACCCACAGGACTCCTACTACCCCTTCGTCCGGCTAGCCCTCGCCCGCTACCAGCCGAAGTCGGTTCAGACTGACACGGAGGACTGCAAGCTCTCGCATGTCGTTCTCGCCGACTTCGCCCAACTCGCGCCGGACCGCGCGGCCGGGGTCAGCTATGACGCGGCCAACCGGATGGCGCAGGTGAGCGTGACCGGCATGGCCTACGGCGGCCCGCTGGGCGGCGGCAGCGAGATGGAGATGACGCTGGAGACGCGACAGCCGGGCGTGGCGGGCCCCTTGGGCTGGGTCCCGGCGGGCGATGCGGTCCCGCTGACGCTGACGAAGCTCAACGACCGCCTGAGCGCCTGGGTCGGCCGCCTCCCGGTGCCCGGCGACCAGCCGCCGGAGCGGTTCCGCGTCGTCGTCAAGGAGTACGAGCGGTTCGTCGTGGACAACGCGCCCGAGGGCGCCCCGAAGCCGGCCATGGTGGTCGTTCAGCCCACCGACCGGCGCCTCGTGTATGCCGACGTGCTGAAGCTCGGAGGCCCGGACGAGGGCGAGGGGTAGGAGAAAGAGGGACACCATACCAATCTCCACCTGGCGTTTCGCCTGAATCCTCGGGATTCATGTCTGGAAATTGGTATGGTGTCCCTCTTTTCTAGGGGGCGCGCCATGCGGATCAGCCTTGCCGTCCTTTGGTTCCTCGCCGCAAGCTTGGTAAACGCTCAGCCCCCGACGGACTGGGCCACGGTCACCGTCGCGCCGCCGAGGGTCTCGCAGGTCGAGGCCGGACGCCAGGTCGAGCAGAACGTAACGCTGGCGAACGCCCAGGCGGACTACACGCTCTGCTACGACATTGTCGAGCTGAAGGACGATCCGGGCAAGGTCGGCTCGACGAAGTGGGTCTTCACCATCGACTACATCCCTCTCGGTCTGCCCGGACCCTCGCAGGCCGGCTGGTACTGGCAGGGCTTCATCCAGTGGACCTTCGACGGGGAGGGGATCAAGGAGTACCCCGCGCGCTTCCGTGTGGTCCACGCCAGCGGCCCGGACGCGATGGTCGAGTACGTGTGGGACACGCCGAAGGTCACGGCGACGGCGCGCTTCGCGCTGACCGCCGGCAGCGACAAGCTACTCTTCTTCGGCCGGTACGAGCCCAAGGGCGAGGTGAAGGAGAGCAAGCTGCGGCTGATGTGCTACCCCGCGACCTTCGAGAAGCCGTGGGAGCGGTGCGTCACGACCGCCGTGCGCACGGTCGATCAGGGCGGCGGCCTGCCGCTGGACCTCGTGCGGGAGAAGTGGGTGCTCTTCGAGGATGTCGCGGAGGGCCGGCCGGCCGGCGGGTCATCCGGCCTGCTGCTCGGCGACACGAGCGCCTTCTCGCAGGTCACGGTCGAGGCGGGCGGCTACGCCGAGTATGCGGACCTCACGCTCGCCCCCGGGCGGCGGAGCTTCGCGTTGGGGCTGTATGACTACCCGACCCTTCCCGACTGGCGGGTGACGCGCGAGTACTTCGGCCGACTCGCCGACCGCGAGTGCGAGGCCATCGCTGCGCTCGCGCAGGGCGACCTCGACCAGCCCCTCACGCCGCTCCCCGTCGACCCGGAGCGTGCGAGGCTCATCGCCCGACGGGATGAGCAGAAGCTCAGCCGCCCGGCCGAGACGTGGCGCCCGGCCGCCGAGCCCGCGCCGTTCCCCTGGGCCGCCAGCCTGCCCGACGGGCCGGTGAAGGCCGCGCTGCTATGCGCCCGGTGGTCGGCCTACGAGACGATGGAACTCGCGCGGCGGCTGGAGCTGGATGTCGAGCACCTCTACCTCGATGGGAAGGGCACGCTCTCGCATACCGACTACTGGCCCTATGCGGGGCAGACGGGCATCGGCACGCTCGGGGCGGGGCTCGCCGAGCGCCAGGCGGTTCGCGTCTGCGGCGACGCGACCCACGAGGTCATCCTGGTGGCCGGCGTCAACAGCGCCGTGCTGACGGATCGGATCCGCGACGCGATCCTGGCACAGGTGCGCAGCGGCAAGGGCCTCTTCCTCTCCGGCGATGGCGGAGTGCTGGGGGGCTGGCCGGAGGAGCTGACCGCCGCCCCCGACGAGAGCCTCGTCGCGCCAATCCTCGCCTCGATGCCGTGGGAGGAGTTCCCCGGCCTGCGGCCCGGCGAGCGCGGCCGCCTGGAGGGCCCATGCCTGCAGGGGTACCGCTACGGCGAGGGGCGGGTGATCGTCTTCCGCGCGCGGCTGGGTGAGTACTCGTCCCTCATCCCCCTCAACGACGCGATCGAGGGTCTCGACGGCGCGACCGACCACATCCTCGCGCTCCAGGCGAAGGCGGTGCTCGCCGCGGCCGGTCGGCCCCTCGCCGTCGATGTGCGGCTGAGCATCGCCGACGAGGCCGGCACGCCAGCCGTCTCCGTGGGCGGCAGCCTCCCGGCCGATGCGACGTACCGGATGCGCGCCATCGACGAGTGGGACGGCGTCCACGACGTGGAGCTTCCCGCGAACGCCAGGCCGGCGGCCGTGAGGCTCGACTACCCGGTAGGGCGGAACTGCTTTGTGGACCTCGTCGCGCTGAACAGGGCCGGCGAGTGCCTGGGCTACGCGACGGCCTTCGTGCCAGTCACGGGCGCCGCGCGGATCGAGTCCGTCACGCTCAGCCCTGGCGGCCGCTCCCACCCGGACGTGCCGGCGTACGTTGATCTCGTGAGGGGCGGCCGCCTCCGCTGCGCGGCGGAACTCTCGGGCCTCGAAGGTCTCGCTAACCTGACCCTCCGGGCCGAGGTCACCGACTGCTTCGGCCGCGAGGTGGCGACCGACTCGGTGCGCGTGGACGGCAAGCGCGTCCTGCTCGACCTCGACTTCCCGGCGCCCGTAGCGGTGAGCCACTGTCTTGACCTGACGCTCGTGTCGGGTGACCGCCCGGTTGCGGTCCGCCGGGAGCGCTTCACCGTGCCCCTGCCCTATCCGTACGATGACTTCACGCTGCTCCTGTGGACCTACGCCGGCGGCGAGCCCGCCATCCGGCAGACGCAGCGGCGCTGCTACGAGCTCGGGACCGAGATGGCCGACCTGTGCCACATGGGCGGCTACGCCGACCAGGCCGCCGCGCGCGAGTACGCGGTTGCCGCCGAGTCGGGCCTGCGCCTCGTGCCGTATGTCACGCGCCTCGCGGGGGAGGCGAACGGGACGGTGCGCGTGCCCTGCCTGCAGGACCCCCAGTACCTGCAGTCAACCGCCGCCTCCATCGCCAACACCTGCCGACACGCCGCGCCCTACGCGCCGGCCGCCTACACGCTCGGCGATGAGAACTACCTCTGCCAGGGTCCGACCGATGTCTGCAGCAGCCCCGAGACGACCGCCGACTTCCGGCGGTGGCTCGCTGAGAAGTACGGGGCCATCGCGAAGCTCAACGAGGTCTGGCGCATGACCTACGCCGACTTCGCGGACATTGCCGGGCCCACGACGCTCGACCAGGCCGCGGAGCAGACGGGGAGCTTCGCGCCGTGGTTCGATCACCGGCGGCACATGGACTCGGCCTTCGCCACCGCCCACGAGCTGTTCGCGGGTGTAGTCCGCCAGGAGGACCCGGGGGCGAAGGTCGGCTGGGACGGGCTGCTCGGCAACCACTGGCTGGCCGGCTACGACTTCTGGAAGCTCAGCCGCCGCCTGGAGCTGAACCAGGTCTACACGGCCTCCTGGCCGCAAGGGGAGTTCGTGCGCTCCTTCGCGCAGCCGGGGGCGGTGACCGGGGAGTGGGGCAACGCGATCGCCGACAACGAGGCCGGCTTCTCAGCCATCCCCTGGCACAACCTCTTCCAGGGCTACAACTCCTGCTGGTGGTGGACGTCGTGGGGGTGCGACTACATCCCGTTCAACCCGGACCTGTCGGTGAACGACTTCGGGAAGTGGTTCTTCGCGGCAGGCGAGGAGGTCCGCTCGGGGCCGGGCCGGCTGCTGCTCCACGCGCAGCGCGACAACTCCGGCATCGCGGTCTGGTACTCACAGACCGACATGTTCGCCGCGAAGCTGATGACCCGCTTCTCGCCCGCCGCGCCCTTCGCCGGCGAGGACAATTTCTGGGCCGATCACGCGGCCCTGCTTCACGCGCTGGAGGACCTCGGCTACCAGTACGAGCACGTAGCGGCAGACGACGTCGAGACGCGCGGCGTAGAGGCTCTCTCCGGCTACCGCGTGCTCTGCCTGCCCTTCGCGACCTGCCTCTCGGACCGGCAGGTGGCTGCCCTCCGCGCCTTCGTCGAGGGCGGCGGCACGCTCATCGCCGATGGCCGCGCCGGGCTGCTCACCGGCGACGGCGCGATCCGGAAGGAGCGTCCGCTGGATGACGTCTTCGGCGTCCGCAGCCCGGCCGGCCTGGAAGCGCTGAAGGCGGGTTCACAGATCGTGGACTTCGCCATCGCCACCGACGAGACCATCGACGCGCATATGCTCGAACCCGAGCTGGCGGAGGCGGGTGGGGAGGCTGATGACGACATCGAGGGGATGCTGGGCTCGGTTGTGCACCAGTTCGGCGCAGGGGCGACGCTGTACCTCAACTTCCCCTTCCGGACCTTCGCGGACGCTCGGTCGGTGGACCCAACGTGGCTCCCCGGCACCATTCCCGACGACATGATACGCAGGACCGCGCCGCCCGTGGTGGAAGTAGGGAACGCAGAGGGCATCCGCCCCGCCTACATCGAGCAGGTCCTCTACCGCGACGGCGACCTGCAGTACCTCGCCCTGGAGCGCGACATCCACAACCGCACGCCAGACGTGCAGGCGGTCACGGTGCGGCTGCGCGACGGCGCGCGGTACGTGTACGACGTGCGCGACGGCGAGCAGGTCGGCACGGAGGCGACCGCGTCCTGGCAGGCCGACGTCTCGCGTGGCAAGCCGCGTCTGTTCGCGCTGCTCCCCTACCGCGTGACGGAGCTGCGGACCAACCTCCCCGCGACGATCCGCCGCGGGCAGACGCTGGAGGTCGGCGCCTCGCTGCGCGTCGCGCCGGGCACCCCGCAGTTCCATGTCGTCCACCTGAGCGTCTTCCCGCCGGGGTCCGACCGGCAGCACCGGCAGTACTCGCGGAACATCGACTGCCCGCAGGGGCGCGGGGGTGCGTCCATCCCCTTCGCGCTGAACGACCCGCCGGGCGAGTGGACGCTGCGCCTCCGGGACGTCGCCTCGGGCGAGACAACCACGAAGGTCCTGACGGTCAGGTAGGGGCACAGCACGGATTGCGTTGAGAAACGGTACTGGCGGCTCTAGTGAGCCGCCCCACGAGATCTAGAAGACCCGTGGCGCGGCTCCCCAGAGCCGCGATAGGCCCAGGTCAACACAGTCCACGCTGCGCCCACCGACAGGAGACCATGCTCATGCCCGACGAGCGCATCGCCTCGCTCATCCAGCAGATCGACGCCGACCGCCTGCGGGCGCACATCCACTACCTCGCCGCCGACCCGCTGCCCTATCGCAAGCTAGACTACACGCTCCCCGGCCACGAGCGAAGCACGCTGGACGAGGCCGACGCGTACATCCAGGGGCAGCTCGAGTCGTTCGGGTACGCGGTCGAGCGCGAGGCGGTTCAGGTGCAGGCGTTTCGGTGTGATGCGAACAAGCCGAAGGCCCATCAGTACTCGAAGCCCGAACCCGAGGACCCGTGGTACACGGCGCACAACCTCTACGCCAGGCACGCGGGGACCGACCGCGCGGGCGAGGCCATCGTGATCTGCTCGCACAAGGACTCGCCGAGCTGGGCGGATTCGCCGGGGGCCTACGATAACGCGGTGGGGACGGCGGCGAACCTGGAGATGGCTCGCGGGCTCGCGACCGAGGAGCTGCCGGTGAGCCTCTGGCATCTGTTCTGCAACGAGGAGCACACGCCCTGGACGAGCGTGACGGGGTACACGACGCCCGAGGGGAAGCGGCTCGCCGACCTCATGGCGGTGGTGAACGCGGACTACGGGATCGGGCTGATCCAGCGGAGCTTCAAGCGCGAGTCGCCGGGCGATGACGACGGCTCCTTCGTCAACGCCGGCTACCCGGCGGCGGTCATCAACGTGGGCTCCCTGCCCTACGGCGATCCGCACTACCACGCCGAGGGCGATACCGCGGCACACGTGGATGTCGAGAACGTCCGGATGAGCACGCAGGCCGTCCTCGCCGCGGCGCTGACGCTGGCGCTGGGGTAGCCTCGGAGGGTGGATGGGAAGGGCGGCATTGGGCGTGATGAATCACGCCCCTACACTGGGGCACGATGAAGATTGTGTTGACAAAGGCACTGTCGGGATTGGTATCCCGACCTACGAGCCACGTAGAGCGCGTAGGAGAGGGTTCTTCCTTTGACGGGGCCCTTTCTCAACACAATCTGAATCGTGCCCCTACATGACGGCGACCCGCTACCGTTCGTGGTGTAGGGGCGCGGCTACCGGTCACCCCATGTAGGGGCGCGATTTAGATTGCGTTGAAAAAGTCGGTTCGCCCTCTCCTCAAGCGAGCGGCAGTGTGCTATAACTTCGGTGTTGGCACACCCGCGAGGAGGCGAGGGATGATCGGCAAACGCCCCCCACGACAGCGCGAGCT
>VGFC01000248.1 GCA_016869045.1 Armatimonadota bacterium | reverse complement strand
CCCGGGTGCTGGAGCTCGGCGGCACGCTCCGCTCCGTCGCCATCCGCTACCACGACCCCGACCTCGTCGGCAAGGAAGTCAACGACCTGATGAACCGCTTCGCGCTGAGCGTCTACGCGGGGGTGGGGGATACCACCTACCTCTACAGCTCGGTCGCGCTGACCTCCCTGGCCGGCCTCTCCAGCCTCGGCATCCCGATCCTCATCGCCGCGCTCATCGTGCTGAACACGATGCTCGGCTCCGTCTACGAGCGCACGCGCGAGATCTTCATCTACTCCTCCCTCGGCCTCGCCCCGGCGCACATCTCGATGCTCTTCATCGCCGAGGCCTGCGTCTTCGCCAATCTCGGCGCCATCCTCGGCTACCTTGTCGGGCAGTTGCTCTCCCGCATCCTCTTCACGCTCAGCAGCCACGGCAGCGCCGGGGTGCTGGAGCTGAACTACTCCTCCCTGTCGGCGGTCGGCGTCACGGTCATCGTGATGATCGTCGTCTTGCTCTCGACGCTCTTCCCCTCGCGCAAGGCCTCACAGCTCGCCTCGCCCGGCATCGAGCGGAAGTGGAAGATGCCCGAGCCCGAAGGGGACTTCATCCGCGCCTCGCTGCCCTTCACGGTCACCGGCCGCGATGCGCTGGGGGTCGTCGCGTTCCTCAACGAGTTCTTCCAGGAGTACGTCGGCTATGCGGGCGGTGAGTTCCTCGCCGACGACGTCCGCCTGGAGGCGGTGGACACGGCGAGCGGGCCCGGCATCGCGGTGCGGCTGCGCCAGTGGCTGGCTCCCTACGACCTGGGGGTGAGTCAGGACTTCGAGCTCGCGTGCGTGCCCACCGGCGAATCGGACATCTACGCAATCCGCCTGAGCCTGCACCGACTCGCGGGGGATACGAATTCCTGGAAGAAGACCAACGCGCTCTTCATCGGCTCGCTGCGCAAGCAGTTCCTGATCTGGCGGACGGTACCGGCCTCGCAGAAGACCACGTACGCCGATCGCGGCCAGACGATCATTGAGCGAGCGGCAGTACCAACTCCCCCGTAGGGGTCTCACCGAGTTCCCTGACGTAGCTCCCGCTGCTCTCGCCACCGGCCACGACTGGGTCGAAGGCCATGTGGTTGCCGCCGGCCCCCTTCGCCTCGTAGAGCCGGTTGTCTGCCGCGCGGAAGAGCGCCTCGTCGGTCGAGCCGTCGTAGCGGTATGAGGCGATCCCCCAGCTGGCGGTGATGGGTTGGCGCAGCCCCGGGCGGATCGTCGCATTCCGCATGACCCGGGCCGTTCGCTCCGCCATGATGGTGGCGCCCTCCGGCCCCGTGCCCGGCAGGATCACCGCGAACTCATCCCCTCCGCACCGGGCGATGACGTCGGCGTCCCGGCACGAAGCCTTGAGGGCGTTCGCGAGGGCCTGAAGGACGCGATTGCCCTCCCAGTGGCCGGCGGTGTCGTTGATCTGCTTGAAGCCGTCCATGTCGAGCACCACGAGGCTCAGTTCCGCGCCGGTCTCCCGCGCGTGCTGGACCTGCTGGGCCAGCTTCTCGAGGAAGGTGCCGTGGTTGTAGAGCCCGGTCAGCGAGTCCGTGGTGGAACTCAGGTGCAGCTCGCGAATCAGCCCGGCAGTCTTCAGAATCCGAGTGATCGTGTCTCCCAGGAGTCCAAGAACGGCGAGGTCCTCCTCGCCGAACGGTGTAGCGTGGCTGTCCCGCGTCACCACCAGCACCCCGAGGGGGCCGTCACCCCCGTGGAGCGGGACCGCCAGCAACTGGCCGAGGCTCAGGGCCGACGTCAAGGGCGAAAGCTGCGTCCCGCGATGCTCCTGGGCCCCTATCAGGACGGCCGTGCGAGTGTCGAAGGCTCTTGCCACCACGCCAACGTCGGCGCGGCACAGGCGGTGCTGTCGGTCCGGCGGCTCGAACCCCGCCCACGCCACCAGCTCGAAAGCTCCCTCCTCGCTGCTCGGCGGGACCATGATCCACGCGCGACCGGCATCGAGCACGTCCGCGGCAGCCTCGGCTGCGACTTGCAGCACGGCGCGGTCCTCGCCGGTGGCAAGCGCCGTCTGCCAGGGCACGTGGCTCATCCGGCTCAACCGTTCGGCTGTCTTCCGCGTCCGACACAGCCGCCTCCACTGATCGGCCAGGCAGCCGCTCAACGTTCCCGTCAGAGCGATCACGAGGGCGTGGAACACGGCCAGATGGACGCTCGCCGGCGCCAGAGCGGCGTCACGGTGACTGAACAGCATCGTGCCGGCATAGACGCACGCGGTCGCCAGTCCTACAGTGATCGCCGTCCAGCCCGAGGCGGATGCAGCAACCGCGCCCACCAGCGCCGCGTAGAGCACCGCCGGCAGCGAGTGCTCGGGGCCGAAGTAGACGAAGGCGGCAGTGCACCACGCGATGTCGGCGCAGACTATGGCTGCGAGGAGTGCAATGTCCGTGCTACGCCACTTGGGCTTGAGGTTCCCCAGCACGCACGCGCCCACCACATACAGCGCTGCCGCACCCAGGACCTTGGAGGGCAGCGGTGTCTCGGAGAGCGCGAAGGTCGCGAGAGTGACCGCGCGGATCAACGCCAGCAGCGTCTGAGGTTTGGGCAGGGCGCTCGTAGACTGCCTGGGTCGCAGGAATGCAGAGGAGGCCAAATCCACACCTCCCTCGCTCCGGAACAGGAGTGCGTGCCCCTCGTCGCGCACGCCGGGCAAGTCGCCCTCTGACTGAGGGGTATCTACCCCAGGCGCCCTCGTCTCTGAGACCATTTCTTGTCCGCAAGGTAACTGGCCGCCCGCGTCGAACCGCCCTGACGTGCCGGGGCCGCTCCCGTGGCTCTCGGACGAGGAGGACCCCATGTCGCTCTCATGCTTGACCATCGCCTTCGCCGCCGCGTCGGCTGTCGCTCAGCCCCCGCCGACCGAGCGCAATCTGCTGCCGAACCCCTCCTTTGAGGAGTCTGAGGGCGGCCAGGTCGCCGTGTGGAGCTGGGAGCCCGGTTCGGCCAAGGCGACGCTCACCCTCGATGACACCGTGGCCCACTCCGGCAGGCGGTCGCTCAGGATCACCAACCCTACGCCGGCGTCTCCGCACGTGTACGGGCGGCTGCTGACCCCCGTCCGTCTGACGCCGGGACGCACCTACACGCTGAGCTGCTACGTGCGCACCGACGATCCCGGCACCGCGTGGATCGGCACCGGGCGGGGTTGGCAGTTCCGCTTCCCGCTCCCCGTCGCGCGGGACTGGACGCGCGTCGTCGGCGCCTTCGAGGCCGACGACAGCTCTCTCCAAGTGATGATCCTCTCCGAGAGCGTCACACCGGGGATCTGGGTTGACGACGTGCAGCTCGAGCCCGGCGCCTCGGCGACGCCGTACGTCTACCGCGAGCCCCTGCAGCCCGGCCAGACGGAACTCACCGTCTTGCAGGGCGACTGGGTCTCCGTGGCCCCCAACCTCGTCGAGAACTCCGGCTTCGAAACCCTCGACGGCGGCCTACCGAAGAGCTGGTCCTTCGACAGGCGCAACACCGACGGCGCGATGGCCGTGGACGAGACCGTTGCTCATTCCGGCCAGCGATCCCTCAAGTTCACGAACGGCACGACCTTCGGCGCGCACGTCTACAGCTTGCTGAGCTATGGCGGCGGCCTGAAACTCGAACCGAACCGGGACTACACGCTGAGCTGCTATGTCCGCAGCGCCGACCCGGGAGTCTCCTGGATCGGCGGCGGCCCGGGCTGGTCAATCCGCCTTCACTTCCCGCGCACGGAGGGGAACTGGGAGCGCATCGTTCAGAGCTTCCGCACAGGCGATGATGTGGCCGGATTCCCACTTCTGGTCGTCTCGGAGAGTCCCACGGAGGGCTTCTGGATCGACGACGTGAAGCTCGAGGCTGGCCCCGAGCCGACACCGTACATGGCGGAGGATGGTGCCGACCGTGCCCAAGTCTCCATCGACGCGCCCCGGGACGTTCAGGCCGACGCCGAACTGCGACTCGGGGCGTGGGTGTGCGCGCCAACCGACCTCCGTCAGGCCACGCTGACGTTCCGCTTGACCCCGGACGGCCCGCCGGGCTCAGAGAGGAGCCTCGAGGCCCGCTGGACCGGTGCCCTGTACAAAGGGGCCGCCTACATCGCCTTCCGCTGCGGCATCCCGCGCGCTGCGGCCTCCGCCTACCATGCCGGTGTCGAGGTGGCCGTCGAGCAGCGCACGGCGGGCTCAGCCTCTGCCTGGTTCGCCCTACACACGGTTGGCCCTGCGCGCGACCGACTCGCCGCCACACGCGAGCGCGCGCAGGCCGTCCGTGCACTCTTCGACCAAGCTCGCGCGAAGGGCTTCGACGCCGCCTATCCGCTCGTAAGCCTGACCGTCGCCGACAACTTCTGCGACTTCATCTCGGAGGACCTCGACCATCTGCAAGTCATCCGCGCGAGCGAGCAGCTCGACGAACTCGCGGGCGTACTGGACCGGGCGGAGAAGGAGCTGCGCGGCCTCCTCGACGAGGGCGCGAAGGAGCTTCCGGTCCCCCGCTACGTGACAAGCCCGATCGACATCCAAGGGACGTCCTTCGTGGCGACGGTCCGCTGGCCCGATGGCCGCCAAGAGCGCCGCCCGGTCTTCTTCACCGGCTACGGGCACTTCGGCTCGGTCCGGCGTGATGTGGAGAAGTTCCCCGACTACGGCCTCAACTGCATCCAGGTCGAGTTCGGGCCGAAGTCAACGGTCGTGGGTGAGACGGAGGACAGCGCCGAGCCGGTGGAGGTCTTCGAGCGCCTCCTCGAGCGGGCGGCGGCGAGCAACGTCGCGGTGAACCTGCTCCTATCGCCGCATTACTTCCCGCAGTGGGCCTACGACAAGTGGCCCGAGATCGGCGGCGTGGAGGCCGGCTTCATGAGCTTCTCCGTCGATGCCCCGCAAGCCCGCGCCGTCATCGAACGCCACCTGCGGCTGACTGCCTCTCGTCTGAAGGGCAGACCCGGCCTGCACAGCTACTGCCTCTCGAACGAGCCGATCTACGTGGACCCCTCAAAGGACCCCTGCAACGCGCAGCAGTGGGCCGCATGGCTCCACACCCGGTATGGCGCCGTGGAGGCCCTCAACGCGGCCCATCGGGCGGCCTATGGGTCGTTCGAGAACGTGCCGGTCCCGGCGAAACAGACGCCCAAGACGACTCCGCTCTTCTACGACTGGTGTCGCTTCAACAACCAGCGCTTCGCCGGCTGGCACGCCTGGATGGCGAACGTCATCCACGAAGAAGACCTCAACGTCCCCGTGCACGCAAAGACGATGAACACGCTCTTCTACCACGCCTACCAGGGCTGGGGCATCGACCAGCAGCTCTTCTGCGACCTGTCGCAGATCGCGGGGAACGATTCGTGCAAGTGGTACACCCACGAGGCCGCCGACTGGGCAAACGGCTGGCAGCCCGAGAACATGCACCTCGATCTCCTGCGCTCCTGCCGCGGCCAGCCGAGCTTCAACTCCGAGAACCACGTCATCATCGACGGCGACTCCCAGCGGGTGCCCGGCGTCCATCTCCGGAACGTCCTCTGGCAGGCCGCCATCCACGGCGAAGGGGCCTCGACGATGTGGGTCTGGGAGCGCACCTTCGACCCGCACAGCGCCCTTGCCGGCAGCATCATGCACCGGCCGGAGTGCGCGGACGCCCACGGTCGCGTGGCGCTGGACCTGATGCGTCTCGCGCCGGAGGTCACCGACTTCCAGCAGGCGCCGGCCCGAATCGCGGTCATCTACTCCATCGCCTCGCTGGTCTACGGCGGCCAGGAGAGCGAGCGCCAGCTTCACCGCGTCTACCACGCCCTCAACTTCCTCGGCGAGAAGCTCGACTTCATCACCGAGCCCCAACTCGCCGCCGGAAAGGCGTCCGAGTACCAGGTTCTCGTCGCCCCCGGCATCACCCACTTGCCGCCGGAAGCCCTCCGCCGCCTTGCGGACTTCGACGGTCTCGTCCTCACTGCAGGGGATGGCTGCCTCGCCAAGGACGACCTCGACCGGCCCTCGACCTTCGCGCCGGCGAAGCGCACGGTCGCGCTCTCCGCCGCCACCGGCCGCGACCTCCGCGACGAGACCGTCCGCCTACTGGGTGACATCCTTCCGCGCACCGTCGTCCTGCGTGACGCCGACACTGGAGCCGAAGCCTGGGGCGTGGAGTACCAGACCGCGAGGACCGACCGTGGCCTGCTGGTGAACCTGGTGAACTACACGCAGAAGCCGCTACGTGTCACCCTTGGGGGTCTGAAGGGGGAGCCCGTGAACCTCTTCACGGGCGAACCGGCCTCGCAGCCTCTCGAACTGCAGCCGCTGGAGCCGGTCTTGCTGCGCTGACGGGGACTGTCCACGCCTCGGTTGTTGGGACTGTCCAAGTCTCGGTTCCGCACGTAGTGCGGGATCGAGACGCAGGACTGTCCCTTGTTGCCGTACGCCGTCACTCACTCTCGACCGCGATCTTCGCCCAGTAGGCCGCCTCCCACGCCCACCCGTTCGGCTGGTTGACCAGCTCCACGGGCACCGTCTTCCCGGCGTAGGGCGTGAGGTCTACGTTCACGTCCAGCCACCCCTCCGGCGCGGTATCCTTGCCCACCGCCTGCTCTAGCAGCACCTTCCCCTCGACCTTCACTCTGAGCAGCCAATCGCCCTGCGGGAAGTGGCCAACGGTGAGTCGCAGCGTGGTCTTCTTGCCGGCCGGCACCTCGATGTCCCGCGAGAGCACGCTCCCCGTGTCGCGGTTCAGCGGGTGGGTGATGAGCACGTTCTTCTTGCCGGAGAACTCGCCGAGGAGCGCGGGGGCGCCCATGTCCTGTCCGCAGTCACTCAGGGTCCAGCCGGGGGCAACGGCCTTCAGACCGCGCGTCAGCTCATCGGGGAACCGGATGAGCTTCATCTCGTCGGGCGTGAACCGGCTGTTCGCGATCGGCCCCGGCTCCCACGAGCGCTCCGCCGGCCCCAGCTTCGGTTCGAGGGTGGGGATCACGAAGGTCTCTGCGCCGTTCGCGTCGGTCTCGACTCGGCCCCCGCCTTGCACCACGATCTGGCGCGTCAGCTTCTCACACACCTCGACGAGCTTCGGGAACGAGTAGGCGGTGTAGCTGAAGACCCCGTCCTGGCGCAGCTTGCTCTTGAAGCGGTCCGGCAGCTTCGCGTACCCGATAGTGGTGAACAGCACGCCCGCCGCGCTGGAGGGGTTGCAGTCCGAGTCCCAGCCCGACCGGCAGGCGATGGCCATCGTCTTCTCCGGGTCGCCGTCACCGTACAGCAGGCCCAGCAGCACGCACGCCCCGTTCAGCTTCGCGTCGATCCCACCCCCGGAGTACCGGTGGTAGTCCGCGTTGCGGAAGTACTTGGCGTTGACTTCCGCCCAGGCCTTCTCCCAGTCCTGGGGGTTCTCTATGTGCCAGCGGCACACGTCGCGCACCATCTCCGCGTACTGACTCTCGGCCGGGATGCACTTGAGACCGGCCTGAATCACTGCCTCGATGTTCGGCTCGAAGAACGCCTCGGCATACATCCCGCCCATGAACTGCCCGGCGTACAGCCCGTCGCCGTAGTTCATCATCCGCCCGAACTTCTCGCCCAGCGCGATGGCGCTCTTGGGCAGCCCGGGTGACAGAAGCCCCGAGTAGTCCGCCTCGATCTGGTAGTCGATGTCGTCGGAGTTCCGGCTGAACTGCGGGTGGCCCGAGTCCGGCGGCGCGATGCCCCGCCGCAGGTTCTCGCGCCCGGCGCGGTTCGCGCACCACACGCCGTACTCGCTGTTCGCGAAGTCGATCCCCGCCTGCCGAATCGAGACGTCGAGCCCATACAGCTCCAGCGTCCGCACGAACGTCATCTCGACATACAGATCGTCCTGGCCGAAGGCACTGTTGATCATGTCCTCCGACCACTTCGGCGTTTCGGCCTCCGGGATGATCTCCCCCGACTTGCGGAACTCGGTCGGCGCGCCGAACGACACCCCTGCGATCTGCCCGATCCACCCGGCCATCATCTTGTCCCGGTACTCACTCACCAGCAGCCGCCGGACCGCTTGGGCACCGGCGCTCGCCGCCAGCGCCGCAAACAGGGGAACGATCAGCCAACGCGCGCGCATCGCCACACCCTCCCTTGGTGTTGCCGGGGCATTAGGACTGTCCAAGTCTCGGTCCTGATCCAGGACCGAGACGCATGGACTGTCCATTGTTGGCGGTGGGGCTCCGCTGAGACCTCAGCCTTCCCGCCTACCCGTCACTTCGCCTTGACGTCGTAGGCCGTCAGCACGCTCTGATTGCGGATGTACAGCCGTCCGTTCGCCACGATCGGGTGCGCCCAAGTCGGCTTCCCGCGATTCTCGATCGCGAATCGCCCGTGCTCGCGGTACCCGTCGGCCATCGCTTCCGCCAAGGCCATCTCGCGCGTCTCGCCGAGCAGGTAGAGCATCCCATCGGCCACCGTGAGGGACCCCTTGCCGGCGCCGCGCGCCTGCCAGACAATCCGCCCGGTCATGAACTCCATGCAGATCAAACCCTGGTTGTTCGTGCCGTACACGTAGTCGCCCACCTTGATGATGCCGCCATGGTGGTTCTCGAAGCTCGGGATGAAGTAGACCTCTTCCTCGGCAACCTGCTGCCCGCCCGTCGTGGCGATGCGCGCCATCCCTGTCCCGTTGCCATACGCGCTTGAGATGAGCACGCAGTCGTTGGCGACGATGGGGGTCGTGATGTTGATGCTGTTCTGCGCCTTCTGATGGCGGTACGACCAGAGCAGGCGCCCCGCATCGGCCGTCATGCCGAAGACCCCGTCCTTCACGAACTGCACGATCTGCGGGATGCCGCCGATGGTGGCCGCAACGGGCGAGGAGTATTCGGCGGCGCTCGGGGCCTGGTCCGTCCGCCAGACCGGAGCGCCCGTGTTCTTGTTCAGGGCGACGACCGACCCGGCTTGCCCACCGGGCGTCACGATGAGTAGGTCACCATAGAGCAGGGGAGACTCGCTGTACCCCCAGCCGGGGAGTTGGCCGCCGAACTGCTTCACCATGTCCACGTGCCAGACGGCAGCGCCCGTCTTGGCGTCGAGACACCACACATCGCCCCAGGCGCCCTCGAGGTAGACGCGCCCATCCGCGACGGTCGGGGTACCGCGCGGCCCGTTCCCCACTCCGTGCGTGTAGCCCGGGCCCGCGTGTGTCTGGACCGACCACAGCGGGCTGCCATCCGCCTCCTTGAAGGCCATCGCCTTCTCGACGCCGCCCACGTTGCCTTGTGTATAGAGGCCTCCGCCGCTCACGGCCGCGCCGGAGTACCCCTCTCCCAGCGCGTCGATCTGCCACACCACGGGCGGCCCGCCTTGCGGCCAGTCCTTCAGCAGCCCCGTCTCGAGGCTGATCCCATCGCCGTTCGGCCCTCGCCACTTCGGCCAATCCGCCGCGCCCGCCGTCACGCCGGTAGTCAAGAGTAACGCGACCGCAAGCCCGGGCAACAAAACTCCGGTTCTTCCAACCATCGAGTCGTCCTCCTGCGTGCTGAGTGCCTGATCGGCAAACGCCTGGTCCGCCGTCACCGTCTCAAGACGAAACAACTCAGATTGCCCTTTCGGTCCTTCGCGCAGAGCCTCCCGGTGGCGAGCACTACGTGCGGCCACGACTCCGCCTCGCCGACGCCCCGCCGCGCCGCGAGTTCGCGGTATGCGTCGGGCGACCGGTCGGCCGTCTCAATCAGGGCCAGGGTGCGGCTGCCGTACACGACCAGGCGTCCGTCGCCGGTCACGAGACAGGACGAGTCGTCGGCGAAGCCGCCTCCGGCCCAACGCTGCTCGCCGGTCGCCAGGTCCAGGCAGCGCGCCCTGCCCCAGGCGAAGTACACATGCCCTCCGTAGATGACCGGGGAGCAGACCTTCGAGATCGTGGGCTGCTGCCAGACGGGCGCCACCCCCCTCGCGCTGACCTTGAGGGCCGCCATTCGGTTCATGTTGTAGCCCGTCGTAAGGATCACGAAGTCGCCCGACACCGCGGGCGTCGGGACGTTGTTCGCAAAGTCCGTCTCCCACGGGTACGTCGCCAGAGTCGCTCCCTCGTGGCCGGCATCGAGCCGCGCCACGAGCAGCCCGCGCAACGTGAGCGCCGCCACGCACGGGATTCCCTCGACGGTCATCGGCACGAGGCCGCCCGTGTGGCCCGCCGGGTCCCGGCACTCCGACACCCACCGCCGCGCACCCGAGGCCTTGTCGAAGGCCATCAGAGTGCCCTCGTCGTCGCCCACCTCGACGATCGCCCAGTCCCCGTGGATCAGTGGCGCCGTCGTGTAGCCGTAGTCGCGCGTGTTGGCCCCAATCGCGGGCCGCTGCCCGACGCCGTAGAGGTCATACAGGTTCAGGCCCCAGACGTGAGCGCCATCCTCCCCGGCGTCCCAGCAGTTCAGGTCGCCGTCGATGCTGAGTGTGTACAGCCGCCCCGTGGCGGGGTCGTAGGAGGGTGTGGAGGACACACCGTCGTAGGCGTGCTCGTCGCCCGCGTGATACCGGCCGTATCGTGGGCTGCGGTAGCTCTGCCTCCAGACGTCCCAACCGGTGGCCGCGTCGAGACACCGGACGGTGTCCCGTTCGTCGGCCCAGCCCATCACGTACACGCGGTCGCCGACGACGATGGGCGAGGAGCCCCCGCGCCCCACGTTCCGGACCCAGGCCGGGTCCGCCGGCGGCCACGCCCCGCCCTCCCAGCCCGAGCCCTCCGTGGTGATGCCGTCGTGCTGCGGCCCACGCCACTGGGGCCAGTCGGCGGCCAAGCCGTCGACTAGCGTCAAGCCGATGGAGGCGAGCAGTAGGCTTGGTCGAAGTGCCGTCACCCGGTGTCCGCCCTGCTATGTTCGGTCCATCGAGGTAGTCTCAGGACGCGGTGGGCCGCTCGGGACTGTCCCGTCCCGCGACTGCGGGACGAGGACTGTCCCTTGTTGGCGGTGGGGTCTTGAGGCTACCTCCATCGGAGGCTCAAGTCGCCATGCCCTCGGCCAACACCGCCTCCATGCTCTCGGCCGACTGCTCCACAGAATAGCGCGCCGCCACGCCCGCCGCCCCCTGCCTGCCCAGTTCGTCGGCCTCCTCCGGATGGTCCATCAGGTCTGCCAGCGCCTCGGCGAGACTCCCGGCCTCCCCCGCCGCGTACAGGCGTCCTCCGCCCGTCAGCGCGAGCATCTCCGGGAACACGCCCGCGTTCGGCGCGACCACCGGCACCCCCGCCGCCATCCCCTCCATCGCCACCAGGCCGCGCACCTCCGCGATCCGGCTCGGGACGCACAGCACGCTGCAGCGCCTCAGCAGCACCAGCT
>VGFC01000247.1 GCA_016869045.1 Armatimonadota bacterium | reverse complement strand
ACAAGTTCACCAGGTATGTCAAGCGGAATACCCAAAGTCCTTTACACTACGCCTTCGCGAAACTGAGGGTCGAAATCGGCGTAGAGGCCCCCTACACCCCCGTAGCGCGATCAGGGGTCTCTCAAAGTCTCAAACTTGCGCTAGCGCCCAACAGCGGCCGAGAACATGCTCTGGAGCATCTCTCATCGGGTCACCACCTCTTCCTGGCAATGCACACGCCTGTGTTGGGGGGAGTGGCGCCGCCCTCGTGTGGCTCCTCAGGGCCGGCAGCGCCCGAGGACCAACTGACGGGACGCCGTGGCTCGCACTATAGCAGCCTCCAGCCGGGAACACAAGATCGACGTTGGGTGCGTCGGCAGACGACCCCTCCGGGAGGGACAGCGACTTGCCGGGTCGAATCCTCGTAGCGGATACGGACCGGCGACGGCTCGGGGATGCGACAAGGGCTCAGGGAGCCCGTATTGGATAGCCCCATAGGGCGGGGCCTCCCCCGGTTGGGGGAGGTCGTTTTCCCCCATACGGCTAGCACAGGATCTACTGGCTCGCGGTAGAATGCGAGGGCTGGCTACAGCCACGTGCCGCGGCCGAGAGGAGCGACGGCCTTGACCTTAGCTCGCGCTGTAGAGGTGCTGAAGGCGCAAGCCGTGGTGCCGGCGGCCGATGGGAGCCTGGAGGTCAGCGGGTGCTTCGCCGCCGACCTGATGAGTGACGTGCTGGCGTTCGGCCGCGAGGGCTCGCTCCTGGTCACGGGCCTGGCGACCGACCAGGCGATCCGCACTGCCGCCATCATGCACCTGGTCGCGGTGGTCATCATCGAGGGGAAGACGGTGCAGGCCGACCTCGTGGAGACGGCTCGCGAAGAGGGCGTGCCCGTCTACCAGACCCCCCTGTCGAAGTACGAGGCATGTGGACTGCTGATGCAGGCGGGCCTGCGGCCGTATCGCAAGGGAGTAACGCCGAACTGAGGGGCGACAGCGGAGAATGGGACGGAGGCACTCTCCGCCGACAACATCGAGAAGGCCTCCGTCCCATTGCCCGGATGGACACCCGACGCCTGGCGCACCACGAGTTTCCGATCCTCGGCCGAGCCTACTTCCTCGGCGGGCGGGCCTCGACGTCGGTGAAGCAGGTGCTGCGCGAGGCGGGGGTGAGTGAGGCGACGGTTCGGCGCGTGGCGGTCGCGTGTTACGAAGCGGAGATGAACGTCGTCCTGCACGCGCGGAGCGGGTACCTGGCGTTGGACATCTACCCCGACCGCGTGGTGGTGGCCGTCATCGACAAGGGGCCGGGCATTGAGAACCTCGAGCTGGCGATGACTCCCGGCTGGTCCTCCGCCTCCGACGAGGCGCGCGCCCTGGGCTTTGGGGCAGGGATGGGGCTGCCGAACATCCGCGATCAGGCCGACAAGATGGAGATCCAGAGCGGGAAGGGCGAAGGCGTTCGCCTGTTCCTGACCTTCAACCGGGAGGGATGCGAGAGTGGGGTACCTGCAGCCGGTGACAGTGGGACGAGCAGTTGAGGCGCTTGGGCTCGCAGCGGTCGTGAGCGCCGAACTCGGTGGCGAGATCAGTGGGGCGCAGGTCAGCGATCTCCTGAGTTACGTGATGGCTGAGGGCAAGCGCGGCCAGGTGTGGATCACCATCCAGACCCACCCGAACATCGTGGCGGTCGCGGGCCTGGCGGGAATGCACGCCATCTTCATCGCCGGTGGCTTCGAACCCGAGCCGGAGACCGTCGCCCGCGCCGAGGAAGAGGAGATCGGCCTGTTCATCTCCGCCGAGACCTCCTACACGCTGGCCGGGCGGCTGTATGAGCTTGGGGTGAGATAGACACGAGGGGCGGACGTTATGGCGGAGCGCGTCGCGATCGACCTGCACGTTCACACCGCCCTGTCGCCCTGCGCCGCCGAGGAGATGACTCCCCCGGCGATCCTCCTCCAGGCGGAACGACGAGGGATCAGGGTGGTGGGCGTCGTTGACCACGGCACGGCACGCAATGCGCAGGCGGTTCTGGAGGCGGCGCCGGCGTTCGATGTGAGGGTGCTCGTCGGCCTGGAGATCGAGAGCGCGGAGGGCGTGCACATCCTGGCCCTGTTCGAGGCGGCGGACGCCGCGATGGCGATGGACTCCTTGATAGCCGAACACTTGCCGGATCGGCCGAACCGGGTGGACGTCTTCGGGTCGCAGTTCCTGATGGATGTGATGGGTGACGTGGTGGGCGAGGACCCTCGGTTGCTCTCGGCGGCCGTGGACTTGGGGATCGAGGAGATCGCGGACTTGACGGCGGCGCACGGAGGGGTAGCGGTGCCGGCTCACATCGACCGCCGCGCCAACGGGCTGCTGCCCACGCTGGGCTTCGTGCCGCCGGGGCTGCACGCAGACCTGTGGGAACTCTCGCCGAACGTGGCGCCGTCCGGGGCGCGGGAGATGTGGCCGGAGCTGAGGACGCGGGCGCTGCTGAACGGATCGGATGCCCATTTCCCGCAGGACATCGGGGCCGTGGCGACCCGGGTCTCGGCGCAGTTGGCCGAGGCGCCGCTGGGCGTCGTGGACTGGGGCCGGGAAGTGGCCCGGGAGCTGCTCGGTGCGGCCGGGTGAGGGGAAGATGCGGGAGCTTTCGCTACACATCCTGGACATCGCTCGGAACTCGATTGAGGCGGGGGCTACCGCTCTGCAGGTCTCGATCGTGGAGCACCAGGATACCGACGCCCTGGAGCTCATTGTGCGGGACAACGGCCGCGGGATGGACGAGGACAGCCTCCGGCACGCGACGGACGCGTTCTACACCACGCGCGAGACGCGCAAGGTGGGGCTGGGGCTGCCGCTGCTGAAGGCCACCTGCGAGCGCTGCGAGGGCGCACTGGACATCCGGTCGAAGCCGGGCGAGGGGACGGAAGTGCGGGCCACGATGCGTCTGACGCACCTGGACCGCCCACCGCTCGGGGACATGGGCAAGGTGGTGCAGGCGCTGGCGTGCGAGGCGGAGCGGACCTCGCTGCGCTACCGGCACCAGACCAACGGCAAGCGCTTTGAGATCGACACGCGCGACCTGCAGAAGGAACTCGGGAACGTGCCGGTCACAGACCCCAGGGTGCTGTGCTGGCTGGCGGAGTTTGTCAGGAACGGCATTCTCTCCACGGGCAGCAAGGCCTGACGGAACGCAACGCGCGTTTGGCATGGGTTCGGGGGCCAGCGACGAAGGGCGTCGGTCGCCTGGCGGCAAGCAGCAGGCGTGAGATTGTGACGGCGTTCACAAACAGGTTCAGCCGGGCCGTGACGCCAGGTGGGGGCGTCGCGGTCCGTGACACACCCAAGGTTGCGCCTCAGCCAACGAGGTCGAAAGGAGAAGTGAAGGCGTGAAAACCCGAGAGGAACTCCGGGCCATACGTGAGCGCGCGAGGGAGGCCCTGGCTGTCCGGGACAGCGAGGGCGGCCCCCGCGTGGTTGTCGCCATGGGCACGTGCGGCATCGCGGCCGGGGCACGGGAGATCGTGAGCGCACTGCTGGATGAGCTGTCCAGCCGCGAGCTGACGGATGTCTCCGTGACCCAGACCGGCTGCCGCGGGTTGTGCGATCGGGAGCCGATGGTGGAGGTGATCGTACCCGGCAAGACGGGCGTCACCTACTGTCGTCTGACCCCCCAGGCAATGCGTCGCATTGTCGCGGATCATCTCGTGAACGGCCAGGTGGTCACCGAGTACGCCATCGGGGCCGGACCGGAGGCGTAGCGCGCAATGGCTGTACAAACCGAGTGCATCTGTGCTGACGTCTACCCCAGGATCGACGCGATCATCGAGCGGAAGGGCGCGCAGACCGACTCGCTGATTGAGATCCTCCACGCGATTCAGCAGGAGGTCGGTTACCTGCCCCAGCCGGTCCAGGAGTACGTCGCCGAGAAGCTCGACGTCCCGGCCGGCGTCGTCGAGAGCGTCGTGACCTTCTACACCTTCTTCACCACGGTCCCCCGCGGTCGGCATCTCGTCAAGGTCTGCCAGGGCACCGCGTGCTACGTGCGCGGAGGCAAGCGCGTCTTGGAGACGGTCGAGAAGCACTGCGGCTGCGGCGTGGGTGAGACGAGCGAGGACCGGCGCTACAGCGTGGACATCGTGCGGTGCCTGGGCGCCTGCGGCCTCGCGCCGGTCCTGACGGTGGGTGACGACATCTACGAGCGCATGAAGACGACCAAGGTCGCCGACGTGCTCGGCAAGTACGAGTAACACTCGCACAGGCTGCTTGGAAAGGGAGAGAAACTAGCTCATGCCAACGTTCCGATCACACGTGCTACTGTGCGCGGGAGCGGGCTGCGTCTCCTCCGGCTGCCACGCCGTAGCCGAGGCGATGGAGACCCGTATCGGCGAGCTTGGTCTGGACAGGGAGATCAAGGTCGTCCGCACCGGCTGCATGGGTTCCTGCGACCTGGGGCCGGTGGCCGTGGTGTACCCCGAGGGCGTCTTCTACCAGAAGCTCAAGGCCGAAGACGGCGCCCTCATCGTCGAAGAGCACCTGCTCAAGGGCCGCCCGGTCGAGCGGCTCATGTACGTTCCCCCCGAGGGCGGAGAGCCGGAGCTCGACATCAGCAAGATCCCGTTCTTTGCGCTGCAACAGAAGGTCGTGCTGCGTAACTGCGGCGAGATCGATCCGGGCTCGATTGAGGAGTACATCGCCCGCGACGGCTACGAGGCCCTGGCGAAGGTCGTCACCGAGATGACCCCCGCCGAGGTCATCGACATCGTGAAGCGCTCGGGGCTCCGGGGCCGCGGCGGCGGCGGCTTCCCGACCGGGCTGAAGTGGGAGCTGACCGCCAAGGCGACGGGCTCGCCCAAGTACGTGGTCTGCAACGCCGACGAGGGCGACCCCGGCGCGTTCATGGACCGCAGCGTCCTGGAGGGCGACCCGCACAGCGTCATCGAGGCGATGGCCATCGCGGGCTACGCCATCGGCGCGAACAAGGGCTACATCTACATCCGTGCCGAGTACCCACTGGCCATCGAGCGGCTGTCCATCGCGATCCAGCAGGCGCGCGACTACGCTCTGCTGGGTGAGGGCATCTTCGGGTCCGAGCACAGCTTCGACCTCCAGCTGCGGATGGGCGCGGGGGCGTTCGTCTGCGGCGAAGAGACGGCCCTCATGGCGTCCATCGAGGGCAAGCGGGGCGAGCCGCGCCCGCGGCCTCCGTTCCCGGCGAACGAGGGCCTCTGGCGCAAGCCCACGCTGCTGAACAACGTCGAGACCTATGCCAACATCCCGGCGATCATCCTCAACGGGCCGGAGTGGTACGCCGCGATGGGCACCGAGACCAGCAAGGGCACGAAGGTCTTCGCGCTGGCCGGGCACGTGAACAACACGGGTCTGGTCGAGGTGCCGATGGGCAGCTCGCTGGGCCAGGTCATCTTCGAGATCGGTGGCGGCATCCGCGGCGGCCGGGAGCTCAAGGCGGCACAGTCCGGCGGACCGTCCGGGGGCTGCATCCCCAAGGAGTACCTGAACACCCCGATCGATTACGAGAGCCTCAAGGAACTCGGCTCGATCATGGGTTCCGGCGGCCTCATCGTCATGGACGACACCACCTGCATGGTGGACCTGGCGCGCTTCTTCCTGGACTTCGTGCAGGACGAGAGCTGCGGCAAGTGCCCGCCCTGCCGAATCGGCACGAAGCGGATGCTCGAGATCCTGGAGCGCCTCTGCGCCGGCCAGGGACGTGAGGGCGATGTCGAGCTGCTCATCGACCTGGGCGAGCAGATCAAGCAGACCTCGTTGTGCGGCCTCGGGCAGACGGCGCCCAACCCGGTCCTCAGCACGATCCGCTACTTCCGCGACGAGTATGATGAGCACATCCGCCTGAAGCACTGCCGGGCCGGCACCTGCGCCGAGATGATGAAGGCGCCGTGCGCCAACAGCTGCCCGGCCGGCGTAGACGTCCCGGCGTACGTGACTCTCATCGCCGACGGCAAGCTGGACGAGGCCTACGAGGTCATCCGCGAGATGAACCCGTTCCCGTCGGTGTGCGGCCGCGTGTGCACCGCGTACTGCGAGACCTCTTGCCGTCGCGCCCAGGTTGACGCGCCGGTCAGCATTCGCCTGCTGAAGCGCGCGGCTGCGGACACCTACTCGAAGCACTGGATGCCCTCGATGCAGCCGAAGCGCCACCAGAAGGTGGCGGTCATCGGGTCCGGGCCGGCCGGCCTGACCGCCGCGACCGACCTCATCCGCAGGGGCTACGACGTCACGGTCTTCGAGAAGGAGGCCAAGCCCGGCGGGATGCTCACGTACGGCATCCCCGACTACCGCCTGCCCGAGAAGGTCCTCCAGCGCGAGATTCAGGACATCCTCGATCTCGGTGTCGAGCTGAAGACCGGCGTCGCCTTCGGCACGGACGTCACCCTCGACGGCCTGCTGCAGGACGGCCACGCAGCGGTGCTGCTGGCGATCGGCTGCCACGTGGGCATCCTGCTGGACGTGCCCGGCTCTGACGCCGAGGGCGTGGTCGATGCCGTGCAGTTCCTGAAGGCGATCGCGCGAGGCGAGACGCCGAAGATCGGGCGGAAGGTCGCGGTCATCGGCGGCGGCGACACAGCCATCGACTCGGCGCGCTCCGCGCTGCGTCTCGGTGCGGAAGAGGTCCACATCGTGTACCGCCGCACTCGCGACGAGATGCCGGCGCACAAGGAGGAGATCGAGGCCGCCGACCATGAGGGCGTGAAGCTGCACTACCTGATGGCGCCCAAGGAGATCGCGGTGCAGGACGGCAAGGTCGCGGCGCTCGTCTGCGACCAGATGACGCTGGGCGAGTGGGACCTCAGCGGCCGACGCCGGCCCGTGAAGTCGGAGGACGCCGCCCCGGTCGTCCTGGAGGTCGATACGGTCGTTGCGGCCATCGGCCAGCGGCTCGATCAGAAGGCCGTGTGCGTGGACGTCGAGGGCGGCAGGATCTGTGCCGATCCGCTGACGATGGCAACGGCGCTGCCGAACGTCTTCGCGGCGGGCGACGCGACCCCGGGCCCGATGACCGCGGTGGATGCCATTGCGGACGGCCACAAGGCCGCCGCGGCGATCCACAGCTTCCTGTCCGGCGAGCCGCTGCCTCCGCCCAAGGTGCCGAAGAAGACCAAGGTCGCGGCCGAGATCCTGGCGGCGCTGGAGGAGACGGCGGACGAGGAGATTCCCGCCACGGTGTCCGCCCACATCGCCGACGAGGAGCGCGTCTGCACCTTCCGCGAGGTCGAACTCGGGTACTCCGTCGATATGGCGTACCGCGAGGCGTCGCGTTGCCTGCACTGTGACTACGTCATGGTGGAGGAAGAAGCGTAACTCGGCCGCTCCGGCCCGACTACGCAGGAGGGTAACCCTATGTCAGACTTCACCATTACCGTCAACGGTCAGGAAGTGCAGGCGAGCCAGGGCATGACCGTCCTGGAGGCGGCGCAGCAGGCGGGCATCCACATCCCCACGCTCTGCTATCACCCGGACCTGCCGCCGATGGGCGCTTGCCGGGTGTGCCTGGTCGAGATTCAGGGGGAGCGGGTGCTGCAGCCGTCCTGTTCCTTCCCGGTGCGCGCCGGCATGATCGTGGAGACCCACTCGCCGACGGTCCGCAAGGCGCGGCGCACAGTGGTCGAGCTGCTGCTCAGCGACCACCCGTCGGACTGCGTGGTCTGCGACCGCAACCGCAACTGCGAGCTGCAGTCGCTGGCCGAGGAATTGGGCATCCGCGAGGTGCGCGTGCGGGTCGAGCCGCGCGGGCTGGAGGTCGATGCCACCAGCCTTTCCGTCGTGCGCGACCCCGATAAGTGCATCCTCTGCCGCCGCTGCCTGCAGACCTGCGACCTCATCCAGAGCGTCAGCGGCCTGCGCCTCAAGGGCCGCGGCTACGACAGCGTCGTCGGCATGGCGTTCGACACGCCGATGGGCCACGCGCTCTGCGTGAACTGCGGGCAGTGCATCAACCGCTGCCCGACCGGCGGGCTCGTCGAGCAGTCCCACATCCCGGGCGTCTGGTCCGCGCTGGAAGACCCTGACAAGTTCACCGTCGTCCAGACCGCCCCTGCGACGCGCATTGCCCTGGGCGAGGCCCTCGGCATGCCGCCGGGCGAGATCGTCACAGGCAAGATGGTCTCGGCCCTGAGGGCGCTCGGCTTCGATGCGGTGTTCGACACGGACTTCACCGCGGACCTGACGATCATGGAAGAGGGGTTCGAGCTGATCCACCGCGTGAAGGAGGGCGGCGTCCTGCCGCAGCTGACCAGCTGCAGCCCGGGGTGGATCAAGTACATCGAGCACTTCTACCCGCAGCTGCTGCCGAACCTGTCGAGCTGCAAGTCGCCGCAGCAGATGTTCGGCGCGCTCGCGAAGACCTACTACGCGCAACAGGCGGGCGTCGACCCGGCGAGGATGGTGAGCGTCTCCATCATGCCCTGCACGGCCAAGAAGTACGAGGCCGCGCGCCCGGAGATGAACGACTCGGGCTACCAGGACGTGGACTACGTGCTCACCACGCGAGAGCTGGCGAAGATGATCAAGGAGAAGGGGATCAACTTCGCCGACCTTCCCCAGAGCGAGTTCGACGACCCGCTCGGCGAGTCCACCGGGGCGGCCGTCATCTTCGGCGCGACGGGCGGCGTGATGGAGGCGGCGCTGCGCACCGCGTATGAGGTGCTGACCAACTCCAAGCTCGAGGACCTCGACATCACGGCGGTGCGCGGCATGGATGGCGTGCGCGAGGCGACGATCATGGTCGGCGACCTGCCGGTGAAGGCGGCCGTGGCCCACGGGCTCAGCAACGCCGCGCAAGTGCTGGACAAGATCGCGGCGGGCGAGGGCGACTGGCACTTCGTCGAGATCATGTGCTGCCCGGGCGGCTGCCTGGGTGGCGGCGGCCAGCCGATTCCCACGTCGCCCGAGATCCGAAGGCAGCGGGCGGCGGCCATCTACCAGGCGGACCGCGAGATGCCGATCCGCCGCTCGCACGAGAACCCCTCGATCACCGCGATCTACGAGAGGTTCCTGGGCGAGCCGCTCAGCGAGAAGAGCCACCACCTGCTGCACACGAAGTACACGCCTCGCACCAGGAAGCCGGTGCAGATTCCGGTCGAGGCGTAGCTTCTGGGCAGGTTCGAAGGTCGGTAGGATGGAAGGTCCGCAGGTTCACGGCGCTCCGGGACCATCTGCGCCCGGGCGTGCCGTGAACCTACGAACTGCCCGATGTCTCCGCCGATGGATGTGACGCCTATGCCAAGCCCCGAGAGCATCAAGGTCCTCGTCGTGGACGACGACCCCGACTTCCTCGAGCAAGAGCGGATCATGCTGGAGGGCATGGGATTCGTCGTGGTCACCGCGGAACGGAGTGACGAGGCCCTCGAGGTCAGCGACCGCGAGGTTCCTGACGCATTCGTGCTGGACCTGATGATGGAGCGGCCGGACTCGGGTGCGCGCCTGTCGCGCCAACTCCGCCGCGACCCCCGCTTCCAGTGTTCGCCGATCATCATCCTCACTTCAGTGGCGGATGAGACGGGGTTTGAGTTCAGTCGGAACCCGAAGGAAGTCCTCAGGTGGATGAAGGCGGACGCGTGGTTCGACAAGCCCGCGCCGATCATTGAACTGGCGAACGCGCTTTGGCGCCACCTTGAGGGGCGAAAGAGTGAAGAGGACCAGTCAACCACGTGAAAGATGGGACGGAGGCATTTCCGGTGACGTCTCCGAAAACGCCCCCATCCCATTCCTCACGCCCGACAGGCGGCGATGAAGTCCTCGCTCAGGACCGTGTCCCCGTAGTGCGTCTCGAAGTAGGCGATGCCCCAGCGCGTCGCGGTTCGCTCGGCGAAGGTGCCCGGCAGCTCGATGCCGAGCGTCGCGTCGCGCATGAGGTACAGCCGGTAACCAAAGCCCGCCATCGGCTCGATTCCCCCGGGAGCGCGCAACACGCACATGTCGGTCGCGAACCCCGTGTAGATGAGGTTCTCGATCCCGCGTTGCTGCAGTAGACGGTGGAACTGCCCCGTCTGGTACGCGAACGGCTCCCCCGGCAGCGGCGCCACGATCTGCGCGCGGTCCATCTTCGCGTAGGGCGACCTCGTCGGATACTCGGGGCCATGGGAGCGCGCGACGATCTGCGCCCGCCAACCCGGCACGACTTCGGTGACCGACCCGCCTGAGGGCGCGGGTGCCGCGTCAGCCTCCTTCTGCGCTTCGGGATGTCTCGCGGCGATGGAGTCAGCCTCGACGTGGGCCACCACAATGCTGGCCGCGCGGGCGGCGTCCATACATGGTCGGATCACCTCCCGCATGATGCGCTCGGCCTCGACGAAGTCCTCGCGGAAGCCCATGCCCACCCAGAAGCGCGGATCGACCGCCGGCCCTCCCTCACACCCGATGTTCCAGCAGTGCAGGACCACGAGGGCCGTCTTGTCGGCGGCGAGTTCGACCTCCGTGGCCTCGTAGCCTGAGCCGTTGAGCGGGATGGTGCGGTAGTAGCGGCCGGGGAGTCTGAGCGTGCGTCCCATGGATGGCCTCCTTGGGCGAGAAATGGGACGGAGGCGTTTCTGGTCAGGTCGCGAAAAACGCCTCCGTCCCGTTCTTCACTCGACGACCCCGATCTGCTCCCAGTCTCGCAGCACCAGCTTCACGTCCCAGCCATCCGCGCTCTTCGTGATGCGCGAGCCGCCCCCCTCGACCTGTCGGCCGTCGGGTCCGAAGATGAGGATGGTCGGCTCGGCGGGGCCGCGCCATGCGAAGTCCTGGGAGACGCAGGAGATGATGCGTTCCTTACCGATGATGCCGCCCTCGAACAGCTCGATCGGAGTGATCGGGAACATGTGGTTGATGGGGCCGTACTCGCCGCTACCCTCACCGGTCTCCGGGATGTCCCCGTAGAAGTAGTGGTAGTAGAGCACCCCGTGGCGTAGGTACAGGATCAGCCCGCGCGTGAGGAGTTCCGCGCTGTTGATCCCCCGTGAGGGGGCGAGGACTCCGAGCCCGATCGGCGTGCCGAACTGGCCCGAGGCGATGTACTGGTTGAGGGGCGGCTTAGCGGTCTTAGGCAGGTTGAGCACGTCGAAGTTGCTCCAGGTCTCGGCGAAGCGCATCACCGGCAGGGCGTTCTCGGTGCAGGTTGTTCCGAAGGTGTTGGCGACCATGACCGCGTTCTTCGAGAGCGCGTACTCGCAGAGCTGCTTGCGGAAGGCGGCGCCCGCGAGCGCGGCGTCCGTGTACGGCCGCACGATGGCGCCGGTGGCTCGGTCGATGTCCACCGTGAAGCCGTCCCATCGGTCGTAGCTCTTCACCCAGTACGGGGCGAACTCGTCGATGTAGAAGCCGTCGAGG
>VGFC01000246.1 GCA_016869045.1 Armatimonadota bacterium | reverse complement strand
CGAACTCATCTGGGAGGGCAAGTACGACGCCTCGGGCCGGAAGACGGCTCCGGTTCGCATCGCCCTTCCGTTCCAGACCATCGAGACGGTCAACGAGTCCGCCCAGCAGCGCCAGCGGACGCTCGACCTCTTCTCGTCGGGCAAACCCACCGAGTGGCGCAACCGCCTGATCTGGGGTGACAAGAAGTACGTCCTCCCCAGCCTCCTCCCCGAGTTCGCCGGCCAGGTCAACCTCATCTACATCGACCCGCCCTTCGACACCGGCGCCGACTTCTCGTTCACCACCACCATCCCCGACACCGACGAGTCCTTCACCAAAGAGCCCTCCGTCCTCGAACAGAAAGCCTACCGCGACACCTGGGGCCGCGGACTCGACAGCTACCTCCAGTGGCTGTACGAGACCGTAGCTATGCTCCACGAGTTGCTGGCTGACGAAGGGGTCTTGTTGGTGCATCTCAACAGCCTCATGGCCCCTTGCGGGCGCCTGATTGTGGACGAAGTGTGCGGGGGGGGCAGCAACTACCGGAACGCCATGGTCGTGAGCCGCGGGACCAAGAACCTGCAGGGGCAGTTCGAGTCCCTCCAATCCCTCTCCTGTGGCTACGATGTGGTGTTACTCTACTCAGCCTCCCCTTCCCGCCGTTTCCGCAAGTTGGAGATCGATCTGCCGACGCGGAGAGAGGGAACCTGGAACAACCACTGGCGAGGGACCGACCGCCCCACCATGCGCTACCCTCTCCTCGGCGTCCCGGCCCCTACCTCAGGCCAGTGGCGTTGGTCAAGGGAACGCACCGAGCGGGCGGTCGCCAACTACGCCACCCACGAAGCTGAAGCCCCCCACACGAGCATAGACGAGTACTACCTGCGACACCTTGAGCAGACGGGCCAAGCGCTCGACTTCGTGCGTCTGAGCAGCACGGGCAAGCCCGAGCACTACGTCCCCCCGGCGGATACTCGCCTTGCCAGCGACGTGCTAACTGGCGTACACACGGTGGGGAAGCTCACCGGGTACCCGACCGAGAAGCACGAGGATCTGCTCGAGACCTTCATCGCGTGGCTGTCGAACGAGGGCGACCTCGTCCTCGACTGTTTCTGCGGGTCGGGGACGACGGCCGCGGTCGCGGAGAAGCTCGGCCGGCGCTGGATTGCCTGCGACCTCGGGCGCTTCGCGATTCACGTGACGCGGAAGCGCCTGCTCGGGATCGAGAACGTGCGGCCCTTCGTCGTCCAGAACCTCGGCAAGTACGAGCGCCAGGCGTGGCAGGCGGCCGAGTTCGAGCATCCCGAGGACGGGCAGGCCCGCGAGGCCGCCTACCGCCGCTTCATCCTCGACCTCTACCACGCCGAGCCCGTCACGGGGCACACGTGGCTCCACGGCGTCAAGGCCAGCCGCATGGTCCACGTCGCCACGGTCGATGCGCCCGTCACCGTCGCCGATGTGCGCGGGATCGTCAGCGAGGTCTGGAAGGCCGCCGGCGCGGTTGGCGCCTCGGCCGCCGTCGATGTCCTCGGCTGGGAGTTCGCCTTCGAGCTGAACGAGATCGCGAAGCAGATGGCCGCCGAAGCCAAGGTGGACGCCACCTTCCGCCGCATCCCCCGCGAGGTCCTGGAGAAGAAGGCCGTCGAGCAGGGCGACATCCGTTTCTTCGAGCTGGCCGCCCTCAGCGTGAACGTCAAGCAGACCAAGCGCAACGTCTCCCTGGAGCTGACCGACTTCGTCATCCCGCCCGACGACGTTCCCGAGGACGTGCGCCGCAGCGTGACGCACTGGGAGCAGTGGATCGACTACTGGGCGGTGGACTGGGACTTCCGCGGCGACACCTTCCACAACCAGTGGCAGAGCTACCGCACCCGCAAAGACCCTTCCCTGCAGAAGAAGATCGTGCACACCTACGAGGAGCCCGGCGAGTACACGATCCTGGTCAAGGTCATCGACATCCTCGGCAACGACACGACGAAGTCGGTGACGGTGAAGGTCACATAGCCGCTGGTGGCACGCGCGGCGCGCGCGTGTGCTGTGGCGGCCTCTGACGTTCGCTGGGAGCGCCGGCACCCTTGCCGGCAGTGGTGGCCGCAGTTGGTGCGCCTGTCGGCACGGCAACGCTCGAGACTCAAGACAACGACCCGCCACCTCTGCCGGCAAGGGTGCCGGCGCTCCCAGCGAACGTCAACACCAACGGAAGCCGGTGTGAACCATGCCTCGCCGCCGTCGCCCTTCCGCCGACCACCCCTCCCTCGACATCCCCCTCGAGGTCGCCACCGGCCCGTGCGTCCCGGCCTTGCGCGAGGCCGTCAAGGCCTGGCGCGCCGGCGGCTACAAGGGTATCACCGACACGACGCGCGAACTCCTGAACTACTGGTTCTGCACCGACCACCGCCTCCCCAGCGGGACGCCCTTCGCCTACCATGCCTCGCAGCAGGAGGCGATCGAGACCCTCATCTTCGTGTGGGAGGTCGAGAAGGTCCGCAACCGCCAGGACCTCCTCCGCCGGTACTCCCCGCCGACGTCCGCCCGCGTCCCACCCGAGGACGCCTTCGCCCGGTACTGCACCAAGATGGCGACGGGCAGCGGCAAGACGAAGGTCATGGCCCTCGCCGTCGCCTGGCAGTTCCTCAACTCCCAACGCGAGACCGGGCCCGAGGCCGAGGAGTACGCCCGCACCTTCCTCCTCATCGCGCCGAACGTCATCGTCCTTGAGCGCCTCAAGACGGACTTCGCCGGCGCCCGCATCTTCAGCCCGCTGGGCGACCCCGTCGTGCCGAAGCACATCCGGGCCTTCTGGGACTTCGACTGCGTCATACGCGGCGAGGGCGAGAAGGCCCACGCGGCAGGCACGTTATTCCTCACCAACATCCAGCAGTTCTATGAGCGCCCCGACCGCTCTGCCGACGACGAGCCCGACGAGATGACCGCCGTCCTCGGCCCGCCGCCGCCCGCGCGCAAACTGGAACTCACGGACTTCGCCGAACGCATCGCCCTCCGCGCCGGCAAGCTCCTGGTCATCAACGACGAGGGCCACCACACCCACGACGAAGACAGCGAGTGGAACCAAGTCATCCGCCGCCTCCACGCCGAGCGGATGCCGCTGGTCGCGCAGCTAGACTTCAGCGCGACGCCCCGCTACACCAAGGGCCAAGTCTTCCCCTGGACGATCTCCGACTACCCCCTGAAGCAGGCCATCGTGGACGGCGTCGTCAAGCGCCCGTACAAGGGCATCGCCAAGGTCCAGGAGGCGAAGTCCGACCACGCGAGCGTCCGCTATCGGGGCTTCCTCACTGCCGGCGTCGAGCGGTGGCGCGAGTACCGCGACCAGCTCGCCGTTCACAACAAGAAGCCCGTCCTCTTCGTGATGCTGAACTCAACCGACGAGGCGGACGACGTCGGCGACTCGCTGCGCACCCGCTATCCTGAGGACTTCGGTGGCGACAGGACCCTCGTCATCCACACCAAGCTGAACGGCGAGATCACGACCGGCGACATCGCGGAAGCCCGCAAGGCCGCTAAGGAGGTGGACGACGGGACAAGCCCGGTGAATGCCATCGTCAGCGTCCTCATGCTGCGCGAGGGCTGGGACGTCCAGAACGTCACCGTGGTCGTCGGCCTGCGCCCCTACACGGCGAAGGCCAACATCCTCCCCGAGCAAACCATCGGTCGCGGCCTGCGCCTCATGTTTCGGAACTTGGGTATCAACTACCGCGAGCAGGTGGACATCCTCGGCAACGAGGCCTTCCTCCAGTTCGTCGATGACCTGGACAAGCTCGAAGGGCTAGACATCGACACCTTCCAGGTCGGCAAGGACCGGCTGCAGATCGTCACCATCCGCCCGGTCCCCGAGAAGAGCCAGTTCGACATCGCCCTCCCCGAACTCACCCCCAGCCTCATCCGCAGACGCAGCATCGCGGAGGAGATCGGGGCCCTCGATGTCTCGGCCCTGTCTTGCCCCAAACTCCCGATCGAGGCAAGCAGCGCCGAGGCCGAGACGTTCACGTACGAGGGCTACGATGTCATCACGCTGAAGAAGGAGATCGAGCGCGAGTACGCCGTTCCGCCGCCCCAGACCCCGCAGGAGGTCATCGGTTACTATGCCCGCCGAATCGCCGAGCAGGTGAAGCTGCCCTCGCAGTTCGCCGCCCTTGCACCCAAGGTCCGCGAGTTCTTCGAGACCAAGGCCTTCGGTGAACCCGTCGAGCTTGAGCGCCCGGACATTCTGCCGGCCATGAGCACCAACCGTGCTCACTTCGTCTGCGTCAAGACCTTCGCAAACGCGCTGAAGGCGCTGACCATCGAGGAGCAAACACCGACGCTGCTGACGCCCGCGCGCCGGCTCTCGGAGGCTGAGCCTTTCCCCTGGTCCGGTCCCGTCCTCGAAGCGCGGTGCAGCATCTTCAACCTCGTCCCCTGTGACAACCAGTTCGAGCGGGACTTCGCGCAGTTCCTCGACAACGCCGAGGGTGTCGCGGCCTTCGCCAAACTGGCACTGCCCCTTGGCTTCGCCATCGACTACACCGACGCCGCGACGAACCTCCGTCTCTACTACCCCGACTTCGTTGTTGTCAATGCGGACGGCGCTCACTGGCTGGTAGAGACCAAGGGCCGTGAGGACGTGGACGATCCCCACAAGCGCGCGGCGGGCCAACGTTGGTGCGAGAGCGCGACTCTGCTCACCGGCGTCTGCTGGACTTATCTTCAAGTCAAACAATCCGAGTTCGAACACCTGGCCCCCACGCGCTTCTCCGACCTCCACGCGCTCCTCGCCCCGTAGATCGATTCTGAGCCCCTGTTTGCCTCGCCCGGCACCCTTGCCCCACTTCCCCCCTCTCGTCGCACTGTAGGCCCCTCTGCGCGCCCGCACGGGGCATTCCTAACGTGCCTCTCGAACAGATGTTCGCCGATTCCGCCCCATGACCCCTCACGAGTAGGCCTTTAGTCCCATTCAGCCCCCCATGCAGGGCGGCGACTGCCCCCTGCGCCCTTGGGCTCCTCCCGAGGTCTTGTTTGGGGGCGCACAAGGGGAAGGGGGTGCGTTTACCCTCCGCCATACTAGAACGTCTGTTCTACTTCGTAGAACAGACGTTCTAGTATGGCGGAGGGTAACGGTCAGACGGCGTTGCCGTTGACCAACCGGGCACAGGGCCTGAGGAGAAAATCAAATGACATAGGCGGTAGCGGCAACTGACCATCGGGAGGGCGTCGGACCTGCGGGCGCGGGTGAAACAGGGGATGGTCCGAGGCAATCGACATCATCCCGCGGGAGAGAAGATCCGCAAGCACGAGGATACGGCGCGGGTGCGGGTGAGATGGGCGATGACGGATAGCCCGGGGTCGGCCGAGGAGGAGCTGCACAAGGCGCATGTGCGGAAGTTCGGGAGGCTGCCGAAGTACACGGGGCATACGTAACGGCAGGAGAGTAGGAGTGTAGGAGAGCAGGAGAGCAGGAGAACGGCGGACGGCAACGGCGAACGGCAACGGCGAACGGCAACGGCGAACGGCAAAGGCGAACGGCAAAGACGAACGGCGACGGCAGCGGGGGACACCAGGGATGGTGTCCCTCGCCGCTTGTGGTATAAAGAAGATGGCACCGAAGCGTAAAGGGACCGGGGTCTCGCGGCCGGGTGGCGGGCGGCTGCTCGTTGGCGGATCGACGGAAGGGATGACGTGCGGGCAACCCGATGAGGATCAACGGCGACGCGGACAAGCTGCTGCAGGAGCTGCGGTCGGGAGACCCCGCCGAGCGAATGTACGCGCTCAGTGCGCTGGCGACGGCGTCCGAGGCCTCGGTGGATGAGGAGCTGGTGCGCGGGCTGTTCGATGCGGATCGGGATTGCCGGGCGACCGCGGCGCGGATGCTGGGCGAGCGCGAGGCGAAGGGTGCGACACCGGCGCTGATCCATGCGCTGCTGGACTCGTCGAGCGACATCGCGCAAGAGGCGGCAGAGGCCCTGGGCAAGATCGGGGACCGGCAGGCGGTCGAGCCGCTGACGAGGGTGTTGCGGGAGTACTCGGCGCCGGCGCGGGCGGCGGCGGCCAGGGCGCTGGGAAGCATGGGAGATCGGCGGGCAACGCGGTCGCTGGCGCTGGCGTTGGGGGATACGACGGAGAGTGTGCGGGCGGAGGCGGCAGAGGCGCTGGGGGAGCTGAACGCCGAGGAGGCGATTCCGGACCTGGTGGGCGCGGTAGGCGACGGGAGCGATCGGGTGCGCCAGGCGGCGCTGTCGGCGCTGCGGCGGCTCGGACCCGGGGCGATCGAGGCGTTGCTGCGCGAGCTGCGCGCTCCGGAGAGCGGGCGACGCTGGCGGGCGGCGTGGGCCTTGGGCGAATGCGCGGCGCCGGCGGCGATCGAACCGCTGACCCGCGCGCTGGGAGATGACTCGGAGAACGTGCGCGCGCAGGCCGCGCTGTCGCTGGGAGCCATCGGCGCGCGGCAGGCGGCCGGGGCGCTCAGGGAGGCGGGCAGCGACCCGTCCACGGCAGTGCGCGAGGCGGCGGCGCTAAGCCTGGCGCGCCTGGGGGAGTCGCCGGCCCCCGACGAAGCAGGAGGTGAGGAGACGATGCGCATGGGCGAGGAACGTAGACCGGGGGGTAGCCCGTACGATACGGGGGAGGTGACCGTCCGCGAGCGCGCGCCCAGAGGCACCGGGAAGCGGCGACGCTCGCTCGACCTGACCGTCCTGCTAATTGCGCTCGCGGCGCTCCTGTTGGTGATCCTGCTGCTCGTCGGCGAGGCCATCAAGGCTCACCAAAGGCGCGTGGCCGGGGGCACGTCTGTACCGCCAGCGCGCACCGGAGCCGTACCGAAACCCGCACGCACCGGTAAGGAGGGAACCCCCGCCAAGGCGACGGGACCTGAAGAGCCCTCGAAGGGAACGGGCTCCGGCAAGTCCGCCGGATCCGAGGAGGTATCGGAGGAGCCGGTGGAAGGACCCGGGGAAGGTGGCGCAGGGAACCAGGAGAGCGGCAGCAAGGCAAACGTCCCCCCGAGCGGCGGGGAGGAGCACGCGGAGTGCGAGATCACGAACCGCTCGTGGTACACCGACGACGACACGCTGGTCGTGCGCGGCCAGGTCGTGAACTCCGGGACCAAGCTGGCCAAGAACGTCGGCGTGCGGATCACCGTCCGCGACAACTACGGAGAGGTCGTCGCCCGCAAGGACGGTCCGGTCACGCCTAAGCTCATCCGCCCGGGCCACTCGGGCGACTTCACCGTCTCCATGCCGCTACCCGCGCTGACCGCCAGGCCCAGTGTCACCGCGCAGGTGAGGTGGGACTAGAACGGCGAGGAAGGTCTCGGGTCTCGGGTCTCGGGTTGCGGACCTTGGGGTCCGGGCGCTGAAGGACACGTCGGCGCGAGGCACGGCAGTGTAGACGGCTTTCCCCTCACGGCCGCACCAATCCACTGCGGCGATCAGCGACACCAGAACGGTCGGTACGGCATTCTCACGCAGCGTCGGGCGGGCGCACGCTTGGGCGCGTATCGCGGCACACCTGCGCGGCAGGCAAGCCCCTTGCAGGGAGGGAGTGGGGCAGGCAGAAGGCGAATGGTGCGGCAGGAAGGGTTGGTGAGGGTCGATGGCAGCAGACAAGCCGCCGGAGAAGAGCAAGTTCTGGAAGTGGCTCAAGGCGCTCACTGAGCTGCCGGTGCTCAACACCGCCAAGGTGCTGACGAGCCTGGAGGATCAACGGGAGGCCGAGGAGCACGCGGAACTCCTGCGCGAGGTGTATGCGCACGTTCAGGAAATCCGGGCGCAACTGCCGAGGCACGAGGACGAAGTCGTTGCCGAACTGGCGCGGCAAGGCGTGGCGGACGTGACGCCGGCGGAGGTGGAGCGGCAGGTTGAGCTGATGGCGTATCGCGGGTGCCTGTTGAGGATGGCGGAGTACCAGTACGTGGACTCGGCGGGGATTGCGTCGCTGGAGAGGGCGGTGACGCTGAGGCTCGAGGAGGCGTATGTGGACCTGGAGTTCGTGGCGCGGGAGTGGAGCGTCGGGCCGGAGCGCGAGGAGCGGGAGTTGGTCGAGCGGCTGGAGCGGGGCGACTTGGCAGGAGATGAGCGGGAGGCGGCGGAGCGGCAACTGGCGGAGATGAGCGTCCGGTTCCGCCCGGAGGAGCAGCGGCTCAGTGTCGGAGAGGTGCTGAGGAACCGGCAGGTGGTCGTGCTCGGTGATCCGGGGTCGGGGAAGACGACGCTGGTGCGCTATCTGACGCAGACGTATGCGCTGGGGCCGGAGACGGTGCGGGAGCGGCTGGGGACGGAGGAGGACCTCGTGCCGATCGTGATCGCGGCGGCGAGGTTCGCGAAGGCACTCGACGACAAGCCGCGACTGCACCTGTGGCAGTTCATTCGGGAGGAGGTCGCGGCACTCGGGTGCGAGGAGGCGTGCGGGGAACTGGCGCTCGCGGAGATGCAGGCGGGGCGGGCCATCATCCTGATCGACGGGCTGGACGAGATTCCTGAGGTAGAGCAGCGGATCGCGGTCGCGAAGTGCGTGGGGGAGTTGCTCGCACAGTGCCCCGACTGCCGCTTCGTGATCACCTCCCGGATCATCGGCTACGGCCTGTCGAGGGTCGCCGGGCCGCAGCATGCCGAGCTGGCGCCGTTCAGCGACGATCAGGTGCGCGAGTTCGCGAGGAAGTGGTGGCGGGCGTTCGAGCAGTACCGGCACCCGGAGGCACCGGACTACGCCGCCGCCGAGCGTGAGGCGGAGACGCTGGCGGAGACGATCTTCTCGAGCCCCAAGGTGCTGGACCTCGCGCGGAATCCGCTGATGATCGCGCTGACGGCCATCGTGCAGCACCAGGAGGGCTCGCTGCCGGACCGACGCGTGGAGCTATACGACAAGGCCCTGCGGATGCTCGTCGAAACGTGGAACAGGCGGCGCTCGCTGTCGGCGGTGCAACTGGCCATCCCCGAGGGCGCGAGGCTCGACTACTACGACTTCTGCGAGGTGTGGGCGCCGATTGCCTTCTGGATGCACGAGACACAGCCGACGGCGGGCGTGCACACGGTCGATCTGCGCAACCGCTTGGTGAAGCAACTCGGTGACCGTCTACCGGACGGCAAGACAGCCGAGGCGACCGCGGACAGCTACATCGACGCCGCGGCGCGGCACACAGGACTCCTCCGCGAGCGCGGGGCAGACCGGTGGTCGTTCTTCCACCAGACCTTCCAGGAGTACCTCGCGGCGCAGGAGTTCGTGAGGCTCGTCGCCGCGGCACCGGCGGTGCTGAACCGCGCGACCGACCCGCGCTGGCGGGAGGTGACGCGGCTGGCGGTCGGCTACGTCGGCGTGATCCAGCGGAACAGCCAGGGGGCCGAAGGGATACTGAACAGGCTCCTGGAGACGGGCGACGTCCTTCGCGGCGATGCGGAGAGCCCCGAGCGCCACACGTACCGGCATCTCCTGCTTGTCGCTGGGTGCATTGCTGATCAGCCGCGTGTTTCGGGCCGGCTGGAGAATGAGGTTCTCGGGCGGCTGCTGGACGCGTGTGAGGGAGTCGGGTACGACATCGCGCACCAGGCGCTGTGCGACGCGCTGAAGGCGATGGATCATGTGCGGCCGGGCGCAGAGGTGCTTACCCGGTGCCGCAGTTGGGTCATAGAATCACCTTCTTGGCGCATCCGCCAGGCCACCGCCTGCCTCCTCAGCCAGAGCCCCAGAGACCCCGACAACCTCGATGTCCTGCTCTCAGCCTGTGAGGGTCTGTATCGGGCGCCGAGCGATGCCGTCGCCAGGATGGCTACGGCCGATAACCTCCCCCTCCTCATCAGCCGGGCCTGTGACCCGAACCCGGGAGTGCGCCTCGCGGTGGCCGGGGCATTGGGGGGCATTCTAGGCCCCGACGACCTCGGCCCGCTCTTTGCCCTGGCAGAGGACGACGACTTCCTGGTGCGCGACGAAGCGGCACGCAGCCTGGCGCGAGTGGCGGCGCAGCACCGACCGGGACTCGTGGAGGAGTTGGCGTCGCACGAACGGGTCTACCTTCGGAGTGCAGCCGCGGCCATGGTCGAGCGAGTGCGCCCCCCAAGGGGGCTCGAGTTGCTTCGGCAACTCGCAAGGGACGATGAGCCTGAAGTGCGAGCTGGGGCAGCGTGGGCCCTAGTGGATCTAGTGACGCCCGAGGACCGGCACCTCGCGCTCGAACTCATGCGCGATGAGGATGGGACTACCCGGGCTGGGGCAGCACAGGCCTTTGCCAAACTCGCGATCCGTGATGACTGGCCTCTGCTCCTGGAACTCATGGGAGATGAGAACGGGATGGTGTGCTATGGAGCGGCTCGAGGCATCGCCAGACTCGCCGGAACCGAGGACCTTCGTGAGCTCTCCTCGCTCGCCTATCATCCGGAGGAACTCGTCGTCCATGCAGTCGCCGAGACGTTCAGCCGCCTCGCCGGGGTGCGGGATCGGGAGTTGCTGGGCACACTTGCCCGAGACGAGCACTGGGGTGCCCGCTATGTGGCGGTACGGGCCTTCGGCCGGATTCCAGCCCAGCAGGACCTCCCCCTCCTTCAGGCGCTCGCCCGAGACCCGAACTTGGACGTGCGGCGTGCGGTGGTGAAGGCCCTCGCGAAGGTGCTGACGGCGGAGGAACTGAGGGGGATGTATGAGGAGGAGACGGAGGAGTGGGCGAAGGAGACGTACTTCATGGGAATGTGGTACGCGGTGCACGGGGAGGGGTAAGGCCCGCCCGGTCCAAGACGGAGCCACCTCCCCGCCGACCACAGCGATCCAGGCCCCCGAACGGCGGGAGCGTGGGAGTGTAGGAGTCTGGGAGAACGGCAAAGACAAGGCGGACGGCAAAGGCCGAGGAGAGCTGAGGCGAAGGGCGCCGTTGGTGAGGCCCGCCCGGTCCAAGGCGGAGCCACCTCCCCGCCGACCACAGCGATCCAGGCCCCCGAACGGCGGGAGTGTAGGAGCCTCGGAGAACGGCAAAGACAAGGCGGACGGCAAAGGCCGAGGAGAGCTGAGGCGGAGAGCGGGCGCTGGTGAGGCCCGCCCGGTCCAAGGCGGAGCCACCTCCCCGCCGACCACACCGATCCAGGCCCCCGAACGGCGGGAGCGTGGGAGTGTAGGAGTCTGGGAGAACGGCAAAGACAAGGCGGACGGCAAAGGCCGAGAAGGGCTGAGGCGAAGGGCGGGCGCTGGTGAGGCCTGCCCGGTCCAAGGCGGAGCCACCTCCCCGCCGACCACAGCGATCCAGGCCCCCGAACGGCAGTTGGCAAGTTCGCAGGCTAGCGCAAGTTTGAGACTTTGAGAGACCCCTGATCGCGCTACGGGGGTGTAGGGGGCCTCTACGCCGATTTCGACCCTCAGTTTCGCGAAGGCGTAG
>VGFC01000245.1 GCA_016869045.1 Armatimonadota bacterium | reverse complement strand
GCCACGAGCTGCCGCTCCAGAGGCGCGAGCTGGAGACGTTCGTCGCGGGCAAGGTGACCGGGCACCTGCCGACGCGGGACATCGAGGCGCTCCTGAAGCGGGAGCAGGCGGCCTTGCGCGCGCACGCGGAGGCGGGACTCGAGGGGCCGAAGCCCCAGGCGGAGGCGGAGCTACAGACGAAGGAGCGGAGGCCGGGCGCGCCGGTCTTCGAGGATGAGGCGGACGAGGCGGTCGCCGAGGCGGAGGCGGTGCTGAGACTCATGGAGGAGGAGAGCCTGGTGCGCTGGTCGGGCGGACGCTGGTTCTACACGGAGACCTCGAAGCCCGCCTACCGCGTCAGCCTGCGCGCCATCACGAAGCACAACTACACCATCGTGGACTGCACCGATCCGGGGCAGGAGACAGTCCTGGGCCAGATCGACCAGATCAACGCGTACCCGCTGCTCCACCCCGAGGCGATCTACTTCCACGCAGGGGAGCAGTACTACGTCGAGAAGCTGGACCTGGAGCGCCATCGGGCCGAGGTGCGCCGGGTGAACGTAGACTACTACACCTCGCCATGGGGTGGGCGCGGAGTGGGTGTGATCCACAACGTCGAGGAGCGCGCGCAGTTCCCCGGGGGCGAGGTGTGGTTCGGCGACGTGCAGTGCCACTTCAACACGGACTCCTACGACAAGATCCGGCTCTGGAGTCGTGAGGCGTTCGAGAACCGGCCCGTGAACCTCCCGCCGCAGATTCTGGAGACGGTGGCGTACTGGGTCAACCCGCCCGGCGAGACGACCGACCGCATCCTGCAGAGCGGCCGGGATCCCGATGCGGGACGGTATGGCCTCGGACAGGCGCTGATGGTCACGACGGCGCTCTTCGCGAGCTGCGACCCGCTGGATGTGCGCACCAGTGAGGCCCCGGACGCCGAGTGCGCACGGTGGGGTTGCAGCCCGTTCTCCGCGTTCATCTTCGACAACCACCAGGGCGCTCTGGGGTTCACGGAGCTGGCGTTCAGCCGAATCGAGGAGTTGCTGGAGACGACGCTGTCGCTGATCGAGGAGTGCCCGTGCGAGGAGGGCTGCCCCTTCTGCGTCGGCTTCTACCTCAGGCCGATGGTCCCCCACGATCCCGAGGGCAGCGAGGGCGCGATCCCCGACAAAGAGGCGGCACTGATGATCCTGCACGACGTCCTCGGGCTGGCCCCCTACGAGCCCAAGCGCGCTACCGACCGCGGGTGGCTCTGGCGCCGGCGCGTGAAGGCGACCCCCGAGGCCCGGCCGGGAGGCGTCGCTGACGAGACGCCGCCGCGAGCGGAGGACCTGCCGGACCACGTCAAGGGGCAGATCCGTCGCCGGCTGGGCAAGGGCGGCAAGTTGTAGCGAATCCCCACCTCAACACGGCGCAAACGCACGGAACCGAAGTGCAACTCTTTGGGCTACCCGCCCGATACGCCCGAGGCGGGTGTCCCGGCCCCCTGCGATTCGTGGTAAGTGAGCGTTGTCACACGTGGTCGATCTCTGCCTGCCTTCGGAGGCGTTTGCGATGTTCGCACTGCGACGCAGCAGCGGGTTCGGGATGGTGGAGTTCCTGGCCGTTACCGTAGCCGTGGCGCTTCTCGTCGGGGTCGTCGTTGTCTATTGCGCGCGTCACCAGTCGGCGTCCGCCGGGCCCGAGGTGACGGCGGTCACGCCGCCGCGCGCGGCAGCGGCGGGCACGACATCCCTTCAGAGCTACGCTGTCCCCTCACGCACGGAGACGAGGTCGAGCCTCTAGGCTTCGGCCGACGCCAACCTCTTCTGCTGAAGCCGGCCGCACTGTGGTATCTCAGAGGTGTCGGCTCACTCGCCGCCGTTCTCCGAAGAAGCGAGTGTGGGCCAGGAATGTACCATGGCAACGCTCACGGCCGTCGATGAGGCGCAGCGGCTCGCCGCCCTGCACCGTTACTACATCCTCGATACCCCGCCCGAGGAGGCCTTCGACAACCTCGTGGTGCTGGCCGCGCGCGTGTGCGGCGCCAAGTCCAGCATCCTCTCGTTCGTGGACGAGACCCGCTCATGGACGAAGGCGGGACTGAACAACTCGATGCTGGAGATCCCGCGTGCCGGGTCCGTGGCCGCGCGGGTGATCGAGCGCGGGGAATCGTTGATCGTCGCCGATACGGACGATGCTCCTCCGGAGATACGGCTTCTCGATGCCGTCGTGTGCTATGGGGTGCGGTCCTTCGCAGCGGTTCCTCTGGTGACCCCGGATGGTCACGCGATCGGAGCGATCGGCGTGTTCCACAGCGAGCCGCGGCGGCTGAGCGAGGACCAACTGGACGGCCTGCATCGCGTGACGCAACAGGTCATGGCGCGCCTCGAGCTGCGGCGGCGCACTCTCGAGCTGCAGGAGGCGAAGGAGGCGCTCGAGGCGGAGGTGGCCCAGCGCCGCGCGACGGAGTCGGCCTTGGCCGACAGCGAGAGCCGGTGGCGGGCCTTGGTCGAGCACGGCTCGGACGTCATGGCAGTGATCGATCCCTCGGGCGCCATCGCGTTCATCAGCCCTTCGGTCCAACGCATCCTCGGCTACCCGCCAAAGGACCTTGTGGGTGTCAGTGTCTTCGCCCTCATCCACCCTCAGGACCGACCGGCGGTCCAGTCCGTGTTCGCCCGTCGCCTCCGTGAGCGGGGGGTCGGGGAGCCCACGCCGTTTCGCATCGGAGCGCAGGACGGCCATTGGCGGCACTTCGAGGCGACGGGCACGAACCCCGGGCCTGAGGCGGCGGTCGGCGGCCTCATCGTGGTCGCGCGAGACGTGACGGCGCGCGTGCAGGCCGAGGAGGCTCTCCAGCGGCGCGAGGCGATCCTGGCCGCTGTGAGTCACTTCGCTGAGAGCGTCCTGCAGGGGCGCTCGTGGCGGAGCGAGATCGGTGGGGCGCTGGAGGCGCTGGGGCGGGCGGCGCGTGTCACCCGGGTGTACGTCTGTGAGCGCCGGCGAGCCGGTGATCGTGACGAGGAGTTCGTCGTCGATCACGAGTGGGTCGCCGAGGGCCATACGCCGGTGGGACGGCGGGAGATGCGGACGGGCGTCTCGCTCCGCAAGGTCGGGCTCGGGCGATGGGCGGCGCTGTTGGAGGCGGGCCACGTTATTCAGGGCAACCGCTCCGACTTCCCCAAGCGCGAACACGCCGTCCTGAAGGCGTTGGCCATCCGTTCGGCAGCGGTCGTGCCGGTGAGACTGGGCGACGATTGGTGGGGCTTCATCGGCTTCGGCGAGTGCCGTCACGAGCGGGACTGGCTGCCTGCCGAACTGGACGCGCTGCGCGCGGCAGGCAACACGCTCGCGGCCGCGATCCAGCAACAGCGGATGGCAGAGACGCTGGAGGCCACCGTCCGGGACCTGGCGCGCTCCAACTCCGAACTCGAGCAGTTCGCCTATGTTGCGTCCCACGACCTGCAGGAGCCCCTCCGCATGGTGCAGTCGTACGTGGAACTGCTGGAGAAGCGGTACAGGGACCAATTGGATGACTCCGGCAAGGAGTTCATCGGGTATGCCCTCGACGGCGCCGAGCGCATGCGCCAGCTGATCCGCGACCTATTGGCCATCTCCCGCCTCGGTACGCGCGGCCGGGAACCCGCGCCAACGGATACGCGCGAGGTCTTCGACCGCGTGCTCCGGGATCTGGGCGAGGCCATCCGGGAGAGCGGCGCGAGAATCACCCATGACGAACTCCCTACCGTGATGGCGGACGGCTCGCAGCTTGCGCAGGTCTTCCAGAACCTGCTGAGCAATGCGATCAAGTTCCGCAGCGATGAGCCCTGCCGGGTCCATGTCGGCGCCGCCCATCGGGACGGTGAGTGGCTGTTCACGGTTCGCGACAACGGGATCGGCATCTCCCCCCAACACGCCGAGCGCGTGTTCGTGCCCTTCCAGCGCCTCCACAGTCGGCGCGAGTACCCCGGCACCGGCATCGGGCTGGCCTTATGCCGGAGGATCGTCGAGCGCCACGGCGGCCGCCTGTGGCTCGAATCGAGGCCCGGCGAGGGCGCGACCTTCCTCTTCACCATCCCCGACTCACCTTGAGGCGCCGAAGGGAACCGCCTCCGTGCCCGCGAATGTGACGGACGCGGAGGTGACACCATGCAACGGCTCGTGTGGCTGGGGCTCCTACTCGTGGTTCTGTCGGTCGCCGGCGGCTGTGGCGGAGCGGGCGGGCTCTGGGGCATCGACCCCGAGCTGGTCGCCGCCTGGCGGCAGACCGACCTGACCGAGGACGGCGTTCCCGCGTACTTCGTTGGGAAGACGATGCAGTTCCGGGACGATGGCACGTGGCGTTCCGACTCGGACGACGGTGGCTGGTCGCTCGGGGGCTACCAGACGCGTTCGGGCCGCCTGAACTACTGGATCGACGCCTCCGATGACCCGGGCAACGTCGGCGGGAACTACACCTTCGACTATGCCGTCATGTCCGCCCGAATGACGATCAGCGGCCATATGTCCGGGCACTACTACGTCGCCTACTTCGCGCGCCTGTAGCGCAGCGCCGCACGTTCCCACCCCAAGCGGGAGGTCCGCGATGCCCAGCCCTTGCCCGACCAAGGTCATGATCCTCGGCGTTGACGCCCCGATCATGCCGCGGACGCTGATGTACGTAGCTCAAGGCGAGATGCCCAACCTCAAGTCCCTGATCGACGGCGGCACCCTCGCCACGAACTGCATGGTGCCGTACCCCACGATCACGCCGCCGAACTGGACGACGATCGTGACGGGCGCCTGGCCGGGGACACACGGGATCACCTGTTTCCACGTGCACAACCCGGGCGACCCGCTGGACAAGGTGCACGCGGGCTTCGACTCAGCCGACAACGAGGCCGAGTTCCTCTGGGAGGCGATCGCGCGCGAAGAGCTGCGCTCCATTGTGGTGAACTACCCCTCGACGTGGCCGCCGCGGATGGGGGAATGGGGCATCCAGGTGGCGGGCGCCGGGCTGGCGCCCAACGAGTGGCGGCATCACTTCGATGCCACCGCGATGTGGGACGTGCGCAACGACGTGTCCAACTCCATGCTCTTCGCGACCGAGGAGTTCCCGCGCGCACAGGTGGTCGAGGTCATGCCTGCGGCCGGTTGGGCCAACGCGCCGGAAGGGGCCGACCGCGAGATCACGCTGCAGGTCACTGGCCGCAATTGTCTCTCGCCGATGGGTCCCCAGACCTGGCACGGCCTGCTTCTCAAGGATGCCGGCGGCTATTCGCGCCTCTGCATCGCGCCGGTGAGAGACTGCGCCCAGGCGTTCTGCACGCTCGCCGTCGGGGAGTGGAGTGACCGGCTCTCGGCGACGTTCGCTACTGACAAGGGCCCGAAGGAGGCCCTACTCCGGCTCAAGCTCCTCGAACTGAAGCCCTCCGGCAAGAGCGTCAAGCTCCTCCTGTCTCCCCTCTGTGCCGTGGATGGATACCACCACCCGGCATCCCTCGGCGCTGAGCTTGCGGCGGGCGTGCCCGAGCTACCCCTGTGCAACTTCGGCTTCGAGGAGCTGAGCCTGGAGTGGATCGACGACGAGACCTGGGCCGAGGTGATGTGGGAGAGCCATCACTGGCTCGGTAACGCGAGCGCGTGGCTGCTGGCGAACCGGCCCTGGGACCTCTTCGCCATGCACTTGCACTGCCCCGACTGGGCCTACCATGCGATCGCGACGCGCCTGGACCCCCTCACGGAATCTGACCCGAATGTCCGCGCGCGGTTCGAGCAGATCGAGCGGGAGTTCCATCGCGCGTGGGACGACATGCTCGGGCGCGTACTCGCCCAGGCCGACGAGGATACGTTGATCGTGGTCGTCTCCGACCACGGCGCGCAAGCGACCACGGGCCACGCGCCGATCCGCAAGATCCTGATCGATGCCGGCTACCTTGTCCTCACGAAGGACGACGCGGGTGCGGAGGCCATCGACTGGTCGCAGACCCGCGCGATCCCGCAGCGCTCCTGCTATGTCTACCTGAACGTGAGGGGCCGCGACCCCGAGGGGATCGTCGAGCCGGGCCAGGAGTACGGGCGCGTGCGGGATGAGATCATCGCGCTTCTGATGGACTACACCGACCCTGCGACCGGGCGGAAGCCCTTCGCCTTCGCCTGGAAGCGGGAGGATGCGCGCGTGCTGGGCCTGTACGGGGAGCGCGTGGGCGACATCGTCTTCGCGGTCACCGAGCACTTTTGCGGCCAACACGGCCCGATCCTCCCGACGGCGAAGATCGGGCTGGGCTCCATCGAGGGCCTGCTGGTGCTGAAGGGCCCGGGCATCAAGCCCGGGGCAACGCTCGAACGCAACGCCTGGCTCACGGACATCGTGCCCACCGTCTGTCACCTGGCCGAGTGGCCCACGCCCCGCCAGGCCGAGGGCGCGATCCTCTACCAGGCCCTCGCCGACCCTGACGCCAAGACCGACGAACTCCGTGCCCTCCGCCGCAACTACGCGCGCCTCAAGCGCACCGAGGACGCCGACTCCGCCCTGACGCACCGCTACAATATGTGAGCCCGGCCTCGGCCACGGCGGCGGAAACGGTCCCTGCCCGAGCACCAAGACTCGGGGACTGGCACCCGTCCCTGATCTTGTAGCACCCTCTGTCCCTGTCTGCCAAACTGCCTCCCTCGCGGAGGGGGTGGGAGGTTGGCTGTCGGGCGGGAGAGAACCGGCGGGATCGTAGGCAATGTCAGCGGCATGGAGGGCGAGCATGTACCTGGCATTTGGTGAGATCATGATGCGGGTGGCGCCGGAGGGTCACCTGCGCTTTCGGCAGTGTCTCCCCGGCAAGGTGGACATCACCTTCGCCGGCGGCGAGGCGAATGTCTGTGCGTCGCTGGCGATGCTCGGGGGCAAGGTGCGCTATCTGACCACGATTCCCGACACGCCCATCACGCAGGCGCTCATGGGGACGTTGCGGGGCCTCGGGATCGACACCGAGTGCATCCTGAGGCGCCGGGAGGGCCGGCTGGGCATCTACTTCCTCGAGACCGGCGCGAACCAGCGCAGCTCGAACGTGATCTACGACCGCGCCGGCAGCGCGATCTCCCTCGCGGCGCCGGAGGAGTATGACTTCGACGCGGCGCTCGCGGGCGTGAAGTGGGTGCACCTGACCGGCATCACCCCCTCCCTCAGCGAGAACGCGTTCCTCTCGACGCTGGAGCTGGCGAAGCGCGCGAAGGTCTGCGGCGCGACTGTCTCGTGCGACCTGAACTTCCGCAAGAAGCTCTGGAACTGGCGACCGCCGGCGACCTCGAAGCAGTTGGCGAAGGAGTGCATGAGCCAGATCCTGCCCTACGTCGATCTCGTGATCGCCAACGAGGAGGACGCGGCGGATGTGCTGGGCATCGAGGCCGCGGGGACCTCGGTTGAGGAAGGCAGGATCGACGCGGCGGCCTACGAGCAGGTCGCGCGGGAGATCGTGCGGCAGTTCCCGAACGTGTCGCGAGTAGGCATCACGCTGAGGGAGAGCATTTCGGCGGACCACAACAACTGGGGCGGGATGCTGTTCGATGTGGCGTCGGATCGGGCCTACTTCGCCCAAACGGATGAGAGCGGGGAGTACGCGCCCTACGAGGTCCGCGACATCGTGGACCGCGTCGGCGGGGGGGACTCGTTCGCGGCAGGGCTGATCTTCGCGCTGACCGGCGAGGAGTACGCCTGCCCCGAGATGGCCATTCGCTTCGCGGTCGCCGCGAGCTGCCTGAAGCACTCGATCAAGGGTGACTTCAACTACGTGACGCTGGACGAGGTCACAGCGTTGGTGGGGGGAGCCGCGTCGGGGCGGGTGAGGCGTTGACGGCAACGAAAACGGGAAGACCGGAAGACTGAAAGAACGGCGAAGACGGATGAGAGGAGACAATACGACATGAGACCGGTTCGGGTGATACCGTGTTTGGACATCAACCAGGGGCGGGTGGTGAAGGGTGTGCACTTCGTCGAGCTGCGAGATGCTGCAGACCCCGTGGAAGCCGCGAAGGCCTACTCGGACGGCGGGGCGGATGAGATCGCGTTCCTGGACATCACGGCGACGGTTGAGCACCGGCGGACGGTGTTCGATCTGCTGCGGCGGGTGACGGCCGCCGTGAAGGTGCCGGTGACGGTCGGTGGCGGGATCAAGTCGTGCGAGGACGTGGCGGCAGCCCTTGAGGCCGGGGCGAGCTGCGCCTCCATCTCCAGCGCCGCGTACCGCGATCCGGAGATGGTGGCGGAAGCGGTGAAGCGGTTCGGCTCGGAGCGCGTGCTGGTCGCTATCGACGCCGACGCCAACCCGGATTGCCCCTCGGGTCGCGAGGTCTATATCGACGGCGGCCGGACCCCCACCGGCGCCGATGCCGTCGAGTTCGCCGAGCGCATGGCCGGCCTGGGAGTCGGCCAGCTCCTGCCGACGAGCAAGGCGACCGATGGCGTTCAGGACGGCTACGACATCCAACTGACGCGCGCGATTGCGGACGCCACCGGCCTGCCGGTCATCGCCAGCGGTGGCGCGGGGAAGCTCGAGCACTTCCATGAGGTCGTCGTCGAGGGCCACGCGGATGCGGTGCTGGCCGCCTCGGTCTTCCACTTCGGCACGTTCACCATTCGGCAGGTCAAGGAGTACCTGCGGGACCGGGGCATCCCGATGAACGGATAGAAGGCGACGAAAGGGGGAGATTCGAAGACTCGAAGAACGGCGAAGACGGCTGAGGAGGGAGGAAGGCACGGCATGAGGCGAGGGTGGGTAACGTTGACACTGTGGCTGGCGGTGGGTGCAGCGGCGGCGCAGGGCGGATCGGCGCGGGTCGTGGTGTTCGACTTCGAGGGCGGGATCGAGGGTTGGTGGGGCAATCCGTGGGGTGGGGGCGAGTGCAAGGTCGCGGGGTCGGCGGACGCCAAGTTCGGGCAAGGCGCGCTGCTGTGCACGTACCGGGACGTCGAGAAGGGCGCGAACGGCGTATCCCCTTACTTCCCCGAGGACGCCCCCTGGCGCAGCCAACCGTGGGGGGGCCTCAGCTTCTGGCTGAAGGGCGACGGCAGCCCGGGTCACGTCGTCATCCACGTGGAGACCAACCAGGAGGGCAGCACGGGCTTCAGCGCGCAGCGACCGCTGGAAAGCACTGACTGGCAGCGTGTGGATATCCCCTTCCACACGTTCTGGAGCCGCGAGGGGTTGAGCATCGACCCGGCGCGACTGCGGCGCGTTTACTTCGGCTGCACCGGCACCCACGACGTGCTGATCGACCAGATCGCGCTGGAGGCACCGGGCGAACCGGCGCTGCTCGATGCCGACCCGGCGGTGAGGCCCGGTCCGCTGAACGGCACGCTGCAGGCGCCGGCGGTGAGCGTGCTGGCGGACGGGCGGGTCGAGGTGCGCGCGGACCTGTCGGCGCTGGACGCCGACCGCACGACGCTGCGCGCAACGCTCAAGACGCTGGCCGACGAGGAGTGCAAGGCCGAGGTGACGCTCGGACAGGAGGAGAGGCAGGCGGGCGAGGCGTCGCTGCTGCTGGCGCCGACGGTGACGCAGGACGGGACGGCGCGGATTGCGGTCGAACTCGCGAGCGGCGCGGATCGGCTGGCGGCGTGGGGGTACACGTTCCCCGTGTTCGCCCCCCAGAGGGAACTGACGAAGCCGTCGATCGCCATCTACCCGGTGCCGAAGGAGATTCGGCGGACGGAGGGTCGGCTGCGCTTCGGGAAGACGGTGCGCGCGTGCGGGAGCGGGATGGAACCGGATGACCTGCGGCGGACGCTGGGGATGTTCGCGCGGGAGATGCAGGCGTACTACGGGCGGGAGGTCACGGTTGCGGAGGGCGGCGAGGGACAGGTCATGGCAGCGGTCGCGGAACACGCCGACGGCCTGCCGAAGGGCCTGTTGCCGGGGGCGCTGGCGAAGCGGTTGGCCGACGTCGGCGAAGAGGGGTACGTGCTCCACGTGACGCCCGAGCGGGCAGCGATTGCCGCGCGGTCGGCGGCGGGCCTGTACTATGGGCTGCAGTCGCTGCTGGCGGCGATCGATGATGAGACAAAGCTGCCGGCGGAGGCGGCAGCGCCGTGCTGCGAGATCGTCGATTGGCCGACCTTCCCCTTCCGCGGCGCAACGATGTCGAACCCCACGTCCCGCTGGGGCTACCCGAACGACGCGTGGGTCGATGTGGGGTACGTGAACGACTTCGTCTACCGGACGATGGCCCGGCAGAAGCTGAACAATGTCGTCTTCATCATTGGCGAAGGGATGCAGTTCGACAGCCACCCGGAGCTGCGCGCGCCGAACGCGTGGCGCAAGGCCGAGATCAAGCGGTTCATCGACTTCTGCCGCGACAACTACATCGAGGTCATTCCGCTGGTGACGGTGCTGGGCCATGCGAACTGGTTCTGCATCCCACACCCGGAGCTGCGCGAGGCGGGGCATGACGAGAACATCGCCTGCGTGCGCCACCCCGACACGAACCCGCTCATCGCAGAGGTCTTCGATGAGGTCATCGACCTGTTCCAGCCCACCACGTTCCACATCGGCATGGATGAGTGCTGGTGGCGGACGCTGAGCCTGCCCGAGGCGGAGCGCTGCCCGCGCTGCAAGAGCGACTGGCCGGACATCGTGGCCGACCAGGCGATCCTCTTCCACGACCACCTTGCGCAGCGCAACATCCGCGCGATGATGTGGGGCGACATGCTCCTGCCCGAGCACAACGGCGGCCCGCCATATCATACGTGGAAGGCGCTGGAGCGCATCCCAAGGGACATGCTCATCGCGAACTGGTCCTCGACGCTGGCGGGAGACTCGAACAAACGCTTCCGCGACCTGGGCCTGGGCGTGGTGCGCTCAAACTCGGTGGGCGTGCCGCGCAACGATCAGGCCTACGTCATCGGCAACATGCAGGGCCTGTGGAACAAGATGCCGTGGCTGACGGACACGTACTTCAGGGGGTCGGTCGAGTTCTCGTACGTGTCGCTGATCCCCTCGGCGGAGTTCTCGTGGAACGTTGACCCGCGGCTCGGCGGGCGCGGGCTGGACCGGGGGCTGCTCGACGAGCGCGCGGGGAGCGTGCTACGACGGATCGCCCTGCAGCCGTCGCCGTCGGAGGGCCTCGCGCAGACGCCGCTGGACCTCTCGGCGGCGGCCAACCTGCGCGCAGACGGGTCGGGGGAACCGGCGATCAACCTCTCCCCTCTGCCCCAGGGCGAGGTAACCGCCGCGCGAACACGCTTCGCGCTGCCGACGGACCGGAAGGTGATCGCGCTCAGCGCGGTCGGGCAGGAGGCGATGGTCCCGCTGAACCGGCCGGCAGCCGAGGTGAGGCTGCTGGTCGCGTGTCACGTGGCCGAGAGCGACGTGGAGGCGTTCGGCAAGCAGTTCCGCAAGCAGG
>VGFC01000244.1 GCA_016869045.1 Armatimonadota bacterium | reverse complement strand
TTCATCATGAACCCCGACGGCACCGGGCAGACCGCGCTCTACGGGAACAACTCCTGGTTCCCGACCGCCCTCCTGCACGCGCGCGCGATTCCCGGCACGGGCAAGTACGTGGCCATCTTCTCCGGCCACCACACGCTCCAGAACGGCTGGCTCGGTACCATCGACCCGGCCCTTGGGCGCGAGGAGAACGCGGGCACGCAGCTCATCTGCCCCATCCGCCCGACCGACGCCGTCCGCATCGACGCTTACGGTCAGACCGGCGACCAGTTCCAGTACCCCTACCCGCTGAGCGAGACCGAGTTCCTCGTCGCCATGCGGCCCGAGGGCGTTCCCCACTTCGCCATCTACCTCGTCACCGCCAATGGCCGCCGGGAGTTGCTCGCCTCCGATCCGTCCATCTCCTGCAACCAGCCGATCCCTCTCGCGCCGCGCCCGCCTCCGCCGCTGATGCCCAGCGTCGTGGACTACCGCAAGTCGACCGGCGTCGTCTATCTCCAGGACATCTACGAGGGCCCCGGCCTTGCGGGCGTGCGTCGTGGGGCGATCAGGGCCCTGCGCGTGGTCGCTCTGGAGTACCGCGCGGCGGGAATCGGTGAGAATCGCAACCACGGCCCGGCGGGCGGCGCGCTGATCAGCACACCCATCTCGATCGAGGGCGCCTGGGACGTCAAGCGCATCCTCGGCACGGTCCCCGTCCGCGAGGACGGCTCGGCCTGCTTCACCGTGCCCGCACGCACGCCGCTCTACTTCCAGGCCCTCGATGCCGACGGCTTGGCTGCGCAGACCATGCGCAGCTGGCTCACGCTGCAGCCCGGCGAGACGATCTCCTGCGTCGGCTGCCACGAAGACAAGAACTCAGCACCTCGGACCGCGCGCACCCTTGCGCGCGTGCCGTTGCTGGGACCGCTGCCGTTGGAGGGGCCGCATGGCCCACAGCCGTTGGAGGGGCCCCATGGCCCGCTGCCGTTGGAGGGGCCGCATGGCCGAAGGCCATCCGGCCCCTTCGCCTTCCCCTCCGAGATCCAGCCCCTCCTCGACCGCCACTGCATCCGCTGTCACTACCAGCCCGTCCGTCCGCAGTCCCGGACCTTCGACCCCGCCACGATGCGCGTCGTGGTGCCGTGGGGCAACGCAGCCTGGCGCTACACGACAACCCAACCTCCCTCCGCCTGGGAGAAGCCCGGCTTCGACGACGCTTCGTGGCAGACCGGCCCCGGTGGTTTCGGGATGAAGGGCACGCCCGGCGCGGAGATCGGCACCGAGTGGCTGACTCCTGACATCTGGCTGCGGCGCACGGTGGGGCTGCGCGAGGAGGACCTGCCTCGCGCACCGGCCTTTGTGGTCCACCACGACGAGGATGTGGAGGTCTATCTCAACGGCATCCGCGCGGGAGGGGCGCCCGGCTTCCTGACCGCCTACGAACTCATGCCCCCGACTCTCGAGGGCCGCAAGGCCCTGCACGCGGGGAAGAACACCATCGCGGTCCACTGTCACCAGACCGTCGGCGGCCAGTACATCGACGTGGGAATCGTGGACCTCGGCGGCGAGGCCGCGCCCGCGGACCCGACCGCCGCCTTCAGCCTCAAGGCCGACGGCTCCTTCGACCCTCAGAGCCTCCGCTACTGGCCCGAGAGCTACGTGAACCTCGCCAACCGCCGCTTCGTCAACTGGATCAACGCGCAGTCCGAGCCCTCGATGCTCCCGCCCTACCGCGCCGGCGCCGCCCGCTCACCTCTCATCGACCTCCTCCGCTCCGGCCATGGGGGCGCGACCCTCACTCCGGAGGAACTCGGCCGTTTCGCCACCTGGATCGACCTCCTCGTGCCCTGTTTCGGCGACTACCGCGACACCTTCACCGGCGACAACCTCGCCCGCTACGAGCACTTCCTCGCCAAACGCCGGGCCTGGGAGGAGCAGGAGGCCAGGAACCTGGCGGACCTCCATCCCTGACCGGCCCTCCCGATTCGGACGGCATACCGGAGAGGATGCCCCGGCACGTCCCGCGAAGCTGTCGGGACACCGGAGGACGAAGGGGGACCGCAGGATGAAGTGGATGCTTGGCACGTTGCTGCTGGCAATGGGCATGGGGGCGGTGTGGGCGGAGGAGCATTGCGCCAATGGTGACTTCGAGACCCTCGCTCCCGATGGCAAGACGCCTGCGCAGTGGTTTTACATCGCGGCCGACAAGGGTGACGGGACGCTCGAAGTCGGCGAGGGCGTCGAGGGCGGGCGCTGCGCGAAGGTCAGGTGTACCCGCGCCGAGGGCATCTGGGGGCCGGGCCTCGGGCAGACCGGCGTCGTGGAGGTGAAGGGCGGCCAGTGGTATGACCTGGCCTTCTGGGCCCGCCAGGAGGGCATCACGAGTGGCATCATCGCCGCCCTCAGGAACACGAAGGACTGGAACGCCAACCACCTCTGGCAGCAGTTCCACCCCACCTCTGTTTGGCGCGAGTACCACGCGATCTTCAGGGCGCCGTATGACCTCTCGAAGGACGTCTCGCGGCTGCAGTTCAGCTTCGACAGCACCGGTACGCTCTGGCTCGATCGCGTCTCGCTCACCGAGACCACGGCGCCCAAGTCGCCCAACATCGTCGATGTCGGCCGGGCGAAGAACCGTGTGCCCAACAGCGGCTTCGAGGTCGGGACCTATGGCTGGGGCAGCTATGGTCACACGTTCCTCGTTGGCGAGATCGACTCGACGACCGCCTCGCATGGGAAGAGCAGCTTCAAGCTGGACCTCTCGCCCGACAAGCTCCCCATCCACTGGAACGACTTCACCTACGTGCAGAAGGGCAAGCCGACTCACGCGCCCGTGACCGTCTCCCTCGTGACCGCCGGCTATCTGCCGATGACGCCGGGCAAGCCGATGACCCTCTCGGCCTACGTGAAGGCCGACCGACCCGGCGGCCAGGTCCGCCTCGGCCTGACCGAGGACACCGGAGCCGACCGCAGCAGCGCCGCACCCGTCGGCACGGAGTGGGCCCGCGTCGTCGCGTCCGTTCAGCCCCAGGCGGAGACCGCCTTCGTCCGCATCGCGCTCGAGCCGGGCGGGCCGAGCATCCTCTGGGTCGATGCGGTCCAGCTTGAGGCAGGCGTCCAGCCGACCGCGTATGAGCCCGCGCTGCCGGTCGAGGTCGGCTTCGACACCGGGCGCGTCGGCAACCTGTACCACGTCGGCGAGACCGCGCCGCTGCGCGTGTCGGTCTACAACGCCACGCCGACGGAGCAGACGCTCGAACTCAAGCTCAGCCTCGAGGACTTCTTCCGTCAGCCCGCCGCCGTCGCCTCGATCCCCCTCACCGCCGCGCCGGGAGGCGCCACGCCTACGATCGTCGCCCTGCCCTCCCTGGTGACCGGCCGCCCGCTTCCGCGCCTCGAGGCGCCCGGCTTCTATCGCCTCCGCGCGCAGTGGGACTCTCCCGCCGGCCCGCAGGAGCGCCGCCTGCGCGTGGGCGTTATATATTTGCTCCGCGAAATATTTCGCGGCCAGGACACCTTCCTGGGGCAGAACCACTCCTTCGTGACCGACCAACTGATGATGCTCACCCAGGACGCCGGCACGAGCTGGGTGCGCTCGTGGTTCGTGCGCTGGGATGACATCGAGCCCCAGCAGGGCCGCTTCGACTTCGCCGAGGCTGATGCGCAGCTCGACCGCCTGGAGCGCCTGGGCTTCAACGTGCAGTTCTGCCTGGGCGATCCCTCCAGCGAGTGGGCCTCGACCGCACCGGCGGACATGCAGGAATCGACCGGCGCCGAGGCCGAGTCCCGCCGCGTCTGGTGGCTGCCGAAGGACATGGCGCTCTATGAGGACTACGTCGCGGCGCTGATGGAGCGCTACGGGAAGCGCGTGAAGTACTGGGAGGTCTTCAACGAGCCGGTGGACGCCAAGGGCGGCCAGGGCTGCAACCTCGACATGGCCCGCAACTACCCGCGCTTCGTGGAGGCCGCGAGGCACGCCGCCGAGCGCACGGGCACTCAGGCACAGATCATGGGCGCGGGGCTTCACTACCTGAAGGACATGGACGATGTTGCGCCGGTTCTCTCAGCCATCAACATCCTCAGCGAGCACCGCTACCCGGGCTTGCAGCCCCCAGAGGGGTTCCAGGCCGGCCTTCGCAGCGCCGTTGAGACGATGCGCGCCAAGGGCGCCGTGCACCCGATCTGGATGACCGAGTACGGCATCTACGCCGATGACGACCCCGATCCGACCACGCTCACCTCGCAGTTCCTCATCCACGCCGGCGAGGACAGCGAGATGCTCGCGGCGGTCGCGACCGTGAAGCACGAGGTCGTCGCGCTCGCGAACGGCGTGGACAAGGTCTTCTTCCACATCGGCAACTGGCCGATCATCCTCAACCGCGAGCACGGTTGCGGCTTCCACCCCTTCTTCGAATGGGGCGGAATCCCCCGCAAGATGATGATCACCCAGAACGCGCTCTCCTGGACCCTCCCGCCCGGCACGCGCTTCGCCCGCGCCATCAGCGACCAGCCGCCGACGATGATCTACGAGTTCAAGACCGAGAAGGGCAGCGTCTTCATCGGGTGGTCCAGCACGTCCGTTTCCCTCGACGCGAAGACGCAGGCCTGTCTCCGCGAGGCGAAGGTCTACAACGCGGTCGGCCAACCCCAGGAGAGGCTGACCGAGATCGGGGAGTTTCCCGTATACGTGGTGGTTGCCCAACGGGCGGCGGATCGGGTCCGCGAGGCTCTGGGGTCGCTTGCACTTTGAGGGTGGATCACCGAGACGGCAGGACTTGCGCCTTCACGGTCTCCCCTCGCCTCACCGCCTCGATGCCTTCCGCGGTCTCCTCGATCGAGTACGTATGCGTGATCAGCGGCTCGACGAGCACCCGCCCGCTCGCCAGGAGCGACAGCGCGCGTGTATCGGTGAAGGGGTTCGTGTAGCACCCGCGGATCGTGATCTCCCGATGGAAGACCTCGTAGGGCTGCAGATCCACCGTCTCCTCCGGCGGGCAGACGCCGAACAGCAGGACGGTGCCACCGTGCCGCACGAGCGTCAGCGCCTGCCGCGCCGCCACGGTCACGCCTGCACACTCGATGACCACCTGCGCGCCGCCATCCGGCAGTGACTCGGCGACGCTCCCTATCTCGCCCGGCTCAACCGCGCAGTCCGCCCCCAGGCTCAGCGCGAGCTCCCGCTTCTCGGCGCGGGGCTCGCTGATCGCGATGAACGTCGCGCCCGCGGCTCGCGCGAGTTGCAGCAGGATCAGCCCGATGCTCCCTCCGCCGAGCAGGATCACGGAATCGCCCGGGCGAATGTCCGCCAGATCGATGCCGTGCAGGCAGCAGGACACGGGCTCCATCATCGCCGCGAGAGCCAGCGGCAGGTCGTCCGGCACGGGCACGAGCAGCTCGATGGGGATCGAGCAGAACTCCGCGAACGCCCCCGGTCGCGTCACACCGACCGCCTGCGCGTCGAGGCACAGGTGCGGCTTGCCGATCCTGCAGAACTCGCATCGCCGACACGGTAGGTTCGGGTTGATCGCGACCAAGTCGCCCACGCGGACGCCCGTTACGCCTTCGCCCAGCGCCTCGACGATGCCCGCGAACTCGTGACCGGGCGTGACCGGCAGCCGGCCGAGGTAGTGGCCCTCGTTGATCTTCAGATCGGTCCCGCAGATTCCGCACGCTGCGACCCGCACGACCGCCTCGCCCGGTGGGGGATCGGGGATCGGAGCTTCCTCGATGACGATCTCGTGTGGCTTCGTGAACACCGCTCGCAGCATCTTCTGTCTCCTCTGCCTTGTTCGCCGTTCTTCGGATCTTCAGCTCTTCCCCTTTCGTTCCGTTGACAAGCCGTCCGCCACCTTCCGGATCGCCATCGCCATCGCCTCGATGTCCCGCTCGTCGAAGAACTCGCTCATCGGGAGCGTGATCATCCGGTTCAGCAACTCCTGCGTTCTCGGGCACATGCTCTCGTCGTACTCGATCTCTCTGACTCCCGGCAGCGTGAACGGAAGCTGCGACTTCCCGAAGGTCTGCTTGTTCCACAGGGCGGCGGCGCAGCGGAAGATTGGCGCGCCGATGTAGCCGACCCCCGCGCCGAGGCCCTCCGCCGAGAGCGCCGCCGCGAACTCCTGCGGCGTGTACTTCGCGTCCGGCTGGACCGCCATCCCGTAGAGCCAGTACGTGTGCTTGCCGCCCTTGGTGACCTTCTGCGGCCGGATGCCCGGCGCATCGCCGATGAGCTGCGTGAGCAGATCGCCGTTGCGGTTCCGCATCGAGGTGACCCACTCCAGCTTCCCGATCTGCCCGCAACCCACGGCGCCCTGTAGCTCCGTCATGCGGTAGTTCAGCCCCAGGAACTCGTAGGCCCGCGGGCCCCAGCCGCCCCGCGCCCAGCCCTTGTCGGAGAAGAGCGCACCCCGCTCGGCCAGGGCCTTGCGGTTGGTGATCGTCATGCCGCCTTCGCCGGTGGTGATGTGCTTGCTCGCCTGCAGGCTGAACGCGCCGATGTCGCCGATCGTCCCGCACAGCCGCTCCTTGTACCGCGTGTAGTGCGCCTGCGAGCAGTCCTCGATGACCGGCAGCTTGTGTTCGCGCGCGATCTTCATCACCGCATCCATGTCGCACGGGTTCCCGAACAGGTGGATGACCATGATCGCCGCCGTGCGCGAGGTGATGAGGCGCTTGATCTCCTTGGGGTCCATGCAGAACGTCTGCGGATCGGTGTCCGCGAACACGGGGACGCACTGCTGATAGAGGATCGGCACGATGGACCCCAGGTCGGTGATCGGCCCCGTGATGATCTCGCTCCCGGGCTCGGGGTTCAGCATCCCGAGGGCCACGTGGATCGCCGCCGTCCCCGAGGTGCTCGCGACCGCGTGCCGCACGCCGTAGGCCCTGGCGAAGGCCTTCTCGAAGGCGATCACCTTCGACCCGCCGTACCGGTAGTACGCGCCCGAGTCGAATACATCGAGGATCTCCTTGAGCTCGGGGTAACCCCACTTCTTGCCTGTACCGAACGCGTGAGCCATGGCCTTCGGCCCGCCGTCGATGGCCAGCTTCTCCATGGGTGGTCCACTCCTGAGTTGGTTCTGCCCTCTCTCTTCTCACCCTCCATTTCCCCGACCTCCGCCCCTCGCGGGAGCGGGTGTGCTGTACGCTCGCCGCAGCGTCGCCGTGCCCTTGGCCAGACAGCACAAGGGGACACGATGGAATCGTGTTCTCGGCCATCGTCTGAGGGAGCCGACGTCGCCGCTACCGGGCGAAGTACTCCGCGGTCTTGAGGATCGTCTCCGTGCCGAACGGCTTGCGCAGGCAGCCGCGTGCGCCGAAGCTGAGCGCCTTCTGCACTCGGTCCTGCCGCTCCTCGGGCCCCATTCCCCCGTCGAGGAACGCGGTGATCATCACGATGTTCGTCGTCGGCGAGACACGCCGGAGGTTCTCGACGACCGTGACGCCGTCCATGCCCGGCATGGCGATGTCCACGAAGGCGAGTCCGAACTGCTGCTCAGTGGCGGCCTTCACTGCCTCCGCCCCGTCGCCGAAGTGGGCCACCTCATACCCCTTGCGGGTCAGGGCCAGCCGGAAGATCTCCCGCACATCCTCCTCGTCGTCAACCACCAGTATCTTGGCCCCGGTAGCGTCATGGCGGTCGCATGTCTGCATGGTTACTCACTCCCTGTGGGCTGAAGCCATGGTGCATCCTGTATGGTTGCGCCAACGGCGTTGTCGGCGAGCGGCTCGATCTCGCGGATCGGCAGGCGGATCGTGAACACGGCTCCGCCTTGCGCCCCATTTCCCGCGACGATCTCGCCACCATGATCGTGCACGATCCCGTGTGATACGCTCAGTCCGAGACCTGTGCCCTGTCCAACGCCCTTCGTGGTGAAGAAGGGGTCGAAGATCCTGGGCAGCACGTCCTCGGGAATGCCCGGCCCCGTGTCGCTCACCCGGAGCGAGATGGTGTCGTCGGCGACATGGCCCGCCACGGTCAGGACCCCGCCGGCTTCGCCCATCGCCTGGCAGGCATTGCCGATGACATTGGACAGGACTTGCTGCAGGCCGCCCGGGTCGCCCGCGATCGTCGGCATGGCCTCGGGAAGAGCGAGAAGAAGCTGAACCCGATCACTGCGGAGCCGCTCAGTGGATTCCAGGGCCGCCTCGATGACGTGACGGAGGTCAGTCGGTCGCAGGACGGTTCGTTCCTGGCGGCAGAACGACAGTAGCTCCTGGATGATCTTCCCGGCTCGCTCGGCCTGGTGGGAGATCCGGTCTGCCATTTGGGTGGCCTCATCCAGGTTCATGCCTTCGCGTATTAGACCTGCGTATCCGAGGATGACTGCCAGCGGGTTGTTCAATTCGTGGGCGATCCCGGACACGACCCGTCCGATCGCCGAGAGCTTCTCGGCCTGCACCACCTTTGCCTGGGCCTCCGTCAGCCGTTCTAAGGCCACCCGCAGGTCCTCATACAGGCCCATGTTCTCCATCGCCACGCCGACCTGCCAGGCCACTGTGCTGAGCACGTCGGCTTCCTCCATCTGGTCTCCCGTCCAGTCCGGCCCGCCGATCGCCATGTAGCCCGTCGTGCCCTCGTGGCTTCGAAGCGGGATCACCCTCATGCGCCAGGGCCGCCCGTTCGTGCTGGCCGTCATCTCGGTGTCGGACCATCCGCTCCAATGCACCTTTGGGTCGGCGGCGGAGAGGATCCGCAGGTCGGCGATCCGGTTGGTGAGCGCGTCCGTCAAATCGGGGGGGAGACCCACGGATGCCGCGAGACGTGGTTCGCCATTGGCGCCGGGCGACCACCAGATGCCGCCGGCCGGCAGGTCAAGCAGCGAGGTGACCAGCGAGATCGTCTTCTGGAGGGTTGTCTGCGCCTCGAGGCCGCTGCCTACCTGGACTCCGACAGTATACAGCAGTGACAGGCCACGAAGCATGCGCCGGTTCTCCGCCTCCAGCCGCTGTTTCCCGAGGGCTGCACGAAGCAGCGCCGAGAGTTGCGGCACATCCACCGGCTTCTGGACGTATCCGCTGGCGCCGCGGTTGAGCGCTTCGATGGAGTTCTCGATCGAAGCCCGACCGGTCACGATAATGCCGACCAGTTCGGGATACCTGGCCTTCAGGTCCCCCAGGAGATCGATGCCCGACCGGCCGGGCAGACCAATGTCGATCAGTGCGGCATTATAGGCCGTCCGAGTGGTCATCTCCAGCGCCTCGGACGCGCCCGGAGCCCAGTCCGCTTCGAAGCCCTCGGTCTTCAGGACAAGTCGGAGGGTCTTCGCCGCCGCCGGGTTGTCGTCCACGATGAGTATCGCTGGGGAAGGGGAGCGGTCCGGCATTAGTGACCTTCCTTCTCGGCGTTCCTCTCACGCCGGCGAGCCGCGCGGTCGGTGATCAGCGTGAGCAGCCGGTCAATGTCCAGCGGCTTGTAGAGGATGCCCGCGGTGCCGCCGGCGACAGCGGCTTCGGCGGCTTCCGGCGAGACGTACGCGGTCATGACGTACAGCTCCGCCTCGGGCTGTAGGCGATGGAGAGCCGTGCACGTATCGCCGCCGGTCATGCCGACCATCTTGTGATCGATGAACGCGATGTCGATCGCCTCTCTGGCGGCGATGTCAAGCGCTTCGCTCCCGTCCTGCGCCGCGAAGACGGTGTGACCTTCGCGCTCGATGATCCGCCGCAGGGTGAGGCGCATGCCCGCGTCGTCGTCAACAATCAGGACCGCCGTCGGCCTGGTCATCAGTCTCATTCGCTTCCTCTTCAGCCCGTCGCAGGCGGACGGTGAAGGTGGCCCCCTGGCCGGCCTCGCAGTGCACGGAGATTCCGCCGCCCTGTCGCTCCACCAGTCGCTTGCACACGACCAGTCCCAGGCCGATCCCCTTTGCCTTCGTCGTGAATAGTGGATCGAAGATGCGCGCGAGGTTTCCCGATGGAATCCCCGGCCCCGTATCAGCGAACTCCACGCACACCCCGTCGGTCTCCACCTCGGAACTCGTCCTCACCCGAACCTCGCCCCCCCCGGGCATCGCCTGGTAAGCGTTGCACAGGATATTATCGAAGACTTCCCCGATCTGGTGGCGGTCGACGTAGGCGAGCGGCAGATCGTGCCCCAGCGCCAGCCGTATCGTCACGCCGGTCGGCGGTGGGTTGGACGCGACCAGCTCGGTCACGATCTGGTTGATGTCGGCCGGCTCAGGGCTTGCCCGTTCGGGGCGGGCGAAGTCGAGCAGCGCCGCGATCGTGCGGTCGCAGATGCTGACCTGGGCGTCCATGAGGTCAATCATCTCCGCCACGTCCGCGTCCTCGCCACCGACCTGCTTGCGGAGGTAATACGCGACGTTACGGATGACCCCCAGCGGGTTGCGCAGCTCGTGTCCAACGCTGCCAGCGAGTTCACCGATGGCGGCCAGCCGCTCCCTCGCTACCAGATACTCCTGCGCTTCGGCCAGCTGTCGCGTCTTCTCCTGCAGCTCGCGGTTCTTGGCGGCGAGGGCATCGGCCAGTTCGGACATCTCGCGACTGCGCTCCATGTAGGAGCGCGCTTCACGGTTGAGTAGGGCAAAAAACGCGGCCATGAACGTGGCCGACGCGGCGAAAGTGCCGGCGCGCAGTTGCGCCTTGACCGGGATCAGCGTGTCCGGCCCTGTGCTCAGGCCCACCGCCATGTACAGGCCCGACGAGAGGATGGCGCTGGCGATGGCGTCGCGGAAGTTGAGCCGCACACTCGCCTGCAGAATCGGCACGTAGTAGAGTAGGTAATACTCGCTGTAGATGCCGCCCGCGAGGTAGATGATCCCCGTGACCAGCAGCATGTCCGCGACGAGCAGCGGGAGCTGAAGGCCCGGACGCTCGCGTCCCAGGAGCGAGAGAATCGCTGTGCCCACCACGTAGAGCGCCACGACGAGGATGACCGCATCCAGGAGGCTGAGTGGCTGGCGGCCGATCAGCGCCTCCCCCTCCAGCATCGCCAGGGACGTGAGGAACACCACGCCTCGTGAGAAGGCAACGCAGCGCTCCGCTGTGGTTATTGTGAATGGTGTGGCGATCGAACCCGATTTGGCTGTCGCCGCCGTCGTGCTCGCCATAGGCGTTCCGCCTCTCTAAGGCACGGGCAGAGTCGGGCGGGCGTGATGTGTGTCACACGCCACCCTCTTGATACCGCAGCGCAACCCGAAACTCCAACAGTTCTGGTGTCGCGGCCCCTGGACGCGGACAAGATGTTCGCGCCCCAAGTGGGCAGGAGGAACCGGCGCCGTGCCGAATGCGACCCTATACGCGACGATCGGTGATCGGCGCCGGCTAGACCGAAGTTCCGTCCCCCCAAACCCGGAGAAGTGCCGAGGAATGGGGGTTTTCGAGTCATCGGTGGTGTCGTCGTACTGGGTACATCAGGGTCGGACTCCAAGGAGGTCGAAGGCCCGCTGCTGGAGC
>VGFC01000243.1 GCA_016869045.1 Armatimonadota bacterium | reverse complement strand
GACCCGGACTCGCTCATCGGCAAGAGGCTGATGAGCATCCAACGCCGCCGCGACAAGGCCATCGGCTCGACCACGAACGAGGAAGGCCGCAGGGAACGCGTTCGGCGGGTGGCGGACGAGGTCCCCGCCTGGCGGGAACTGCAGGCACTGGGAGGGCGGCGATCGCGCCTGCACTTCATCGAGTGCGCACCGTGGCCCCACGTCGAGGCAACGTACTACACCAAGGGCACACCTGAGGAGCGCGACCAGCACCGGACGCGCCGACTGGTCAAGGCTCGCAGGTCTCTCCTGCGCTGCGCGCGGAAGCAGATCACCGACCCTGAGGCACTGGCGCTCTTCGAGGGGCTGCTGAAGGCGGAAGACGAGCTCTGAACGCACAGACTCGTGGCACACGTGGCGAGTCGGCCCTCAGTGCTCGCACGTTGGCGCCGCCAGCGCCCTCTCCGGTGGCGGAACCGACGCGCCGTTCGCCCTCACAAGATACACCCGCTCGTGCTCGCTGCACACCCAGCGCGCGACCCAGCCGCCGGGCTTCGTCCAGAGGGACACGTCGTGTCCGGCCGCCCGGATTGTGCGTGCTGGCGGCGTGGATGGCTCGAGGTTCGCCTCACCGAAGCTCTCGAACTCCCCGGGCCGAGCAACGAGGACTTCGGCTTCGCCCGCGCCCGTGTCACACGCGATCCTCAGCCCCGTCTTCACCGGCCGCGAGCCGGACCTCTGCAGGTACTGCTCGACATCCCGCACGACGCTCACCTTCTCCTCGCGGACCCTCCACGGCGGCCCGATCCGCAGGCCGCCCAGAGCGGAGTGGTACCCATCGTTCTCCTGGGTGCCCATGCGGCCGACGGGCGGAGGGCGCGCGCCGGCGCTCAGGATCTGCGTCAGCGTGTCCAGCGGCGAGGTCGAGTACAGCTGGAGCGGCGCCGAGAACTCCAGCCGCGGGAAGTCGTCCGTGTTGAACGACTGGTTCTGCGCAATCGCAGCCATGGCCTCGGGTCCGAAGACGTACCCGCCGAGGAGGTCCCACGCGTCGTAGAGCTTCGCCTGGGCGAGGTCGCCCGACACCTCCGGTTCGGCCGCCCGGCGCACGAGATCGACCACATCAATGGTCAGCGGCTGTATCGTTCCGACGAGGTATGCGTCCGACGAGAGGTCCGGGAAGATCCACACGGATGAGTGTGGGAAGACCTGCCGGAAGGTCGCGGCGATGCAGCGGAAGTCCTGCGGGCCCAGATTGTAGATCGGCACCCACTGGCAGAAGACGCCGTCGGGCGCCATGCGGTCGCGACAGAGCCGGAAGTGCTCCAGCGTGAACAGGTTCGCGATGCCCGCGATCCACGGGTTGGACGGCTCCGACGTCAGCACATCGTACTTCTCTCGGCTCACCAGGACGTGGTTGCGCGCATCGTTGATGATAAGCCGCGAGCGCGGGTCCTTAAGGCAGTCCCGGTTCATCTCCCGGAAGTACCCCGTCACCTCCGCCATCGCGGGCTCGATCTCGACGCAGTCCACCCTCTGCACCTCGGGGTGCCGTTCGACGGCGCCCAGGGTGCAGCCGCTCGCCAGCCCGATCACGAGCACCGACCTGGGGTTCCGCGACAACAGCACGGGCACGTGGCCGAGGACGAGCTGGGTGCTGAGGTCGCCGGTGGAGGCGTCCGTCTTGCCGTTGATCTGGAGGCTCAAGACCGGCTTCGCTTCTCCGGGCGCCTCGACGCGAGTCACGCTCAGCGTGGCGGTCAGGGCGTCGCGGTAGTACAGCAGCTCTTTCCACTCCATGATCGACCGGGGGTCGCCGGAGTTGTAGTGGCCGGCGTAGAGGTACGCCCCCGCGCTGAGCACGTAGCGGTTCCAGTCGGGCATCAGGCCCCACACGAGCGCTGTGACCGCCGCCAATCCCAGGCCCGCGCCCGCCCACCCGCGCCGCTGCCGGAGCGCGCCGAGCAGGTACGCGACGCCGACCAGCGCGTTGAGCCCGACCCCGACCGCCAGCGCCCAGCGGGCGCCGATGAGTGGGATGAGGATGAAGCCCGCCGCGAAGGAGCCGATCACCGTGCCGAAGGTGTTCGCCGCATAGACCCCCGACAGCCGCCGGCCCAGCGCGCCGATCTGCTCCGTGGCGATCCGGGTCACCAACGGGAAGGCGAACCCCATCAGCGCCGCCGCCGGCAGCATGACCAGGAACGAGACCGCCAGCGCCCCGAGTTCCAGCGCCCAGAATCGCGGGCCAATGACTTTGAACAGCGCCACGAACACGAACGGGAGGCGGTCCAGCACGGGCGTCAGCCCGGTCACGAGCACGGCAATCCCCACCTGCACCAGCCCAAACGCGAGAACGGGGTCCTTCAGCCGGTCTACCCACGCCAGCCGCCGGGAGGAGGGCACGATGCTCCCCAGGGCCAGCCCGGCCAAGAACGCCGCGAGCATCCCGCTGAACGCATAGACGGACGTGCCGAACGCCAGCGCGAGGATCCGCGTCCAGACGATCTCGTAGATCAGCGCGGCAGCGCCGGCGAAGCCGTAGGCGATCAGCAGCGCGGCGTAGGGGCCGCGCCGCACCTCAGGCGCAGGTTCCGCCTGCTGCGGCTGCTCGGCGGCGGGCGCGTTCTCGGGCTGCGTCGTGTGGATTGCGTATGCCACCAGCGCAATGGCCAGGTTCACGACCGCCGCCAGGTAGATGCTGCCCTTCAGCCCGACGGCCGGCAGCAGGAAGAAGCCCGCCGCCGTCGCGCCCACTACCGCGCCCAGCGTGTTCGTGCCATACAGCGAGCCGACGCCGGTGCCGATCTCCCCCAGGCGCTGCACCTTTGCCCGGCTGAGCACCGGCAGCGTGCCGCCCATCAAGGCCGTCGGCACCACCATCACCGCCGCCGCCAGGACGAAGCGCACGAGACGCAACAGCCACAGGTGCTCGCCGATGCTGGGGTAGATGCTAACGTAGCCTCGCTCCACCAGCGCGAAGAGCCACGGTGTCGCGAAGCAGAACAGCCCGACCGCAGCCTCCAGCATCGCATAGAGCCGCAGCGGATCAGTCCGCCGGTCAGCGATCCGCCCGAAGATGAGGCTCCCCAGCGCGAGGCCGCCCAGGAAGGCGGCCAGGACCGTGCTGTACGCCAGCACCGTCACCCCGAAGACGAGCGTCAGCCGCCGCGACCAGACAACCTCGTAGATCAGCCCGGTCGCCCCCGAGCAGAAGAAGCACGCGAGCACAACGCCCTGTGGGTGGCGCTTAAGGAAGTCGAGCACAGGTGAGGGCGGCGGCGGAGGCTCGGGGGGTGCCTCGACAGGCGGCGGGCGCTTCCGCTTAGGCATCGGCCTGGCTCCAGTCAAACACGACTCCGTACAATGAACGCGGATCGTCGCGCATGGCGGCGTAGATCGCCGGCGCGTCCGTGATCGGCACGCGGTGTGAGATGACCGGCTCGATCTGCACCAGGCCGGTTCGCAGGAAATGCAGCAGGCACGTCAGCTCCTCCACGGAGAAGTGACACGACACCTCGATCGAGGCCTCCGTGCCATGCAGCATAGACCACGGAAACGTCGTCTGACCACGCACGGCAATCGCCGCGATCACGCCGGAGTGTCCCAGCAACCCGCGCTCGGCGATGTCGAAGAAGAGCCGCTCGTAGCCCGCCCCGTCGAAGATCACGTCATACGGCCCGCCCTCGGCGACTCGCTGCCAGGGATCGTCGCCGCGCATGTCCACGACGCGGTGTATGCCCGTCTCGCGCGCCGCCATCAGTCGCGCATCCACCATGTCCGAGACGGTCACGTGCGCTCCCACCGCCTTCGCGCACTGCGCCGCGAAGATGCCAATCGGCCCCAGGCCCGCAACCAGGACCCTCTGCCCCGCGTGGGTCCGCGTCCTCCGAATCGCCCGCAGCGCCACGCCCGCCACCCCCAGCAGCGCGTAAGCACCGTGGTCCACGTCATCCGGCAGCACGACCGAGAGCGGCGCCTGCGGGATCGCGTTCACCACGTGCCACCCCCGATGCCCCACGTACAGGCCAAGGAACAGCATGTCATCCATCTTCAGCGAATCGACCCCCTCCCCCACCGCCGCCACCCGGCACACGTGCTGGTACCCGTGCCGCCCCGGGTACCCGCCGCCATAACCGTGATCGCCCATCAGCCCGTGCCGCTCGGTGCCGTTCGTGATCCCCGAGTACAGCGTCTCCAGCAGCGCCTGCCCCGGCCCGATCTCCGGCGGCGCCCCCAGATCGTAGAATGCCATCTGCCCCTGAGCGGGGAACTCGATGCCGACGTTGCGCATGGTCACCCCCGACCGCGAATTCGCCCGTCGGTAGTTCGAGGTGCGGGCGACGCCTTCCTTGTGCGTCCAAGAGGGCGTGTGCTATAATCCGTCCGAAAGGACACCCAGAGCCCATGAGTCGCGGCGTCTACGAACTGACGGTGCAACGGCATTTCTCGGCCGCCCACGCGCTTCGGGAGTACAAGGGGGCGTGTTCCCGGCTACACGGCCACAACTACCAAGTTGAGGTGGTCGTGGCGCGGGATTCGCTGGACGAACTCGGGATGGCGATGGACTTTGGGGAGCTGAAACGCATCTGCGACGAGGTCATCGACGGCCTCGACCACCGCCTGCTGAATGACCTGGAACCCTTCCTACAGCAGAACGCGACCAGCGAGCGCATCGCAGAGCACGTTTTCCATGAGATCGGCCTGCGATTGCAGAAGACGAGCGTGGTTCTGCGCCACGTGCGTGTCTGGGAGACGCCGACGTCGGCGGCGACGTACCGGGAGGAGTAGGTGCGCTGCATCAGCCTGCTGTCCGGCGGGCTCGATTCGGTTGTGGCGACTACCGTGGCCGCCCGCGAGGGGTCCGTCGAGCTTGCGCTGACCTTCGACTACGGCCAGCGGGCGGCATCGGCGGAGATCGCGGCGGCCCAGGCGGTCTGCCGGGAGCTGGGCCTGGCCCATCGGGTCATCGAGTTGCCGTGGCTGGCTGAGGTCACGACCACTGCCCTCGTGAACCGCAACTGCGCCCTGCCCGAGCCGGATGCGCTGGACGACCCGGGGGAGACGCAGGCTTCCGCGGCGGCCGTATGGGTGCCGAACCGGAACGGCGTGTTCATCAACACCGCAGCGGCGTTCGCGGAGAGCCTGGGCTGCGAGGCGATCGTCTGCGGCTTCAACGTTGAGGAGGCGCAGACGTTCCCGGACAACACCGCGGCGTACGTCCAGGCGGCAAGCGAGGCACTGGCGTACTCGACGCTCGCCAAGGTTCGCGTCTGGAGTCCGACGCAGGACCTCACCAAGACCGAAATCGTCACGCTCGGCCGGCGAATCGGGGCGCCGCTGGCGCATATCTGGAGCTGCTACGAGCCCGGTCCGGAGCCGTGCGGCAGATGCGAGTCGTGCCGCCGGTTCCGCAGGGCGATGGCAGGTGGAGCATGAAGGCGCACCGCGTGCGCGAGGAGATTGCGTACACCGGCGAGCAGCTTCGCTCGCTCTGGGTCTACCGCACGTTCGGTGTCGAGGGCGATGCCATCGTGTGGTTCGCCGGTCCGTGCGACGTCTCCGGCGAGGCGCTCGTCGATCAGGTCGATGCGGCGGCGCAGGACTCCATTCGCTCTGCGCGGATGATGCACTTCATCGTCGAGCACTTCAGCGGCGACCTGGACCATGCCATCCTCCGACAACGGCTGCTGGTTTGCCTCGCGGCGGAGGTGCTGCGCGACGAGATCGCCGATCTGCGCCGCGCCGGGGATGACCTGTTCGTGGGGGAGAAGAAGCTGTCGGTCTCCATCGCGACTGCCTCCCCCGTGTCGGTCCTCATCCACCTTGGCGTGAACATCGACCCGACCGGCGCGCCGATCCCGGCGTGTGGGCTGGAGGAATCAGGCGTCGATCCCCACCGGTTCGCGGAGCGGCTGGCCGCCGCCTACGTCGCGGAGACGGAGGCCATGGCCAAGGCGCGGTGCACCGTGCGAGGCGTCCCGTGAAGGCCCCGGTCGCCGAGGTCTTCTCGTCGGTGCAGGGCGAGGGCCTGTACGTGGGAGTGCGGCAGGTCTTCGTGCGGACCTACGGGTGCGACCTCTCCTGCACGTACTGTGACACGCCCGCGAGCCGCGCCCAAACCGGGCCGTGCCGGATCGAGCAAGCTCCGGGCGCCGACACGTGGGCGGAGGTGGCGAACCCGGTCGAGGCCGAGTTTGTCCTCCGGACGATATCGACGATGGCCGACGGGCCAGGTAGGCACCACTCGGTCTCGATCACCGGCGGGGAGCCGTTGCTTCACCCGGAGTTCGTGGCTGAGCTGGCCGCCGGTGCTCATGGGCTGGGCTTGCGCGTGTACCTGGAGACCAATGGGCAGCGGGTCGAGGAACTCGCGTCCGTGATCGGTCACATCGACATCGTAGCGATGGACGCCAAGCTGCCGTCGAGCCAGGTGCACGATCCGGGCTTCGATGCCGAGGCCTTCCTCCGCCGCAGCATGGACTTCCTGCGGATCGCGCGGCGGAAGTCCGTGTTCGTGAAGGTCATCTGCGCCGCCGACGCCCGGGAGGCCGAGATCGAAGATGTCGCGCGCGGGATCGCCGAGCAGAGCCCGGATGTTCCCTTGGTGCTGCAGCCGGCCACGCCGCGCTACCGAGGTGAGGATGCGGTCGGCGCGGCGGAACTGCTCCGCTGGCAGGACGTGGCGGCCAGGCACCTGCGCGATGTTCGCGTCATCCCGCAGTGTCATCGGATGATGGGCGTGAGATGAGCGACTCAACCGCTCCCGTGGGCCTGACGACAACCATCCCGGTCGAGGTCTTGCTGGCGGCCGGGCGGGTGCCGCTGGACCTGAACAACGCCTTCATCACAGCGCCCGACCCGCCGGCGTTGGTGGCGCGCGCCGAGCGAGACGGGTACCCGCCGAATGTCTGCGGGTGGATCAAGGGTATCTACGGGGTCGCACTGGAGCGCGGCATTCGGCAGATTGTGGCGGTCACGCAGGGCGACTGCAGCCAGACCCACGCGATGGCGGAGACGCTGCAGGCCGAGGGGGTGGAGATCATCCCCTTCGCGTATCCGTTCGACCGCGACCGCGAGCTGCTGCAGCACCAGATCGAGCGGCTGATGGACCGGTTCGGTGTCGCCTGGGAGGCGGTGCACGCGCAGTACGCGGCTCTGCACGAAGCGCGGAGGATTGTGGCCGAGGTTGACGAACTGAACTGGCGAGCGGGTCAGGTGACGGGCGGCGAGGCGCACCTGTGGCAGGTGAACTGCAGCGACTTCGGCGGGGATCCCGTGCGCTTTCTGGCCGAGGCCAGGGCCTTCGCCGAGGCCGCCCAAGGGCGCCCCGCGCGAGATGGCGACGCCGTGCGCCTGGCTCTAGCCGGCGTTCCGCCGATCTACTCCGACTTCTTCGAGGTGGTCGAGCGCGACTTGGGAGCGCGGGTGGTGTTCGTCGAAGTGCCCCGGCAGTTCGCACTGCCCTGGGCGCCCGAGACCGACATCGTGACCTCCTACCAGCGCTATACGTATCCCTATGACATCTTCGGCCGAATCGAGGACCTGAAGACCGAGTGCGAGCGTCGGAAGGTGCGGGGGCTGATTCACTACGCGCAGTCGTTCTGCTTCCGGCAGATCGAGGACCTGCTGATCAAGCGACGCCTCGACCTGCCGGTGCTGACGCTGGAAGGCGACCGGCCCGGCCCCGTCGATGCGCGAACGCGAATACGGCTGGAGGCGTTCATAGAGTCGGTGGAGGCAAGGCGGGCGACAGGTAGCACGTAGCGGGCAACAGGAACGGCGACGACTCGTCAGACGACGATAGGAGGACGGACCGATGAGACTGACACCCATCCTGGCGGTGCTGAGCTTGCTTGCGGTAGGCGTGTGCGTGGCTCAGGACGTGCCCGAGATCACGGGCAAGGTCACGCTGATGAACGCGACGACATATGAGGGCGTGATTGAGGTGGCCGAGTTCGGCGTGAAGCCGGGCGCGGGGATTGGCTGCGACCCCTCCATGGCGCACGGCTACATGAGCGTCATGGTGGACGGCCAGGAGGCCAAGGTGCCCTTCGCCGAGGTCGCCTCGGCCGAGGCCAAATGGAAGCCGCCCGGGCCCGAAACCGGGAACAAGTGGACCATCGAGACCATCACCATCACCCGCAAGGACGGAACCCAGGTGGTCGGGACGCCCGACTGGATGCTCTTCGTCACGACCGCCCGCGTCCGGCAGGCCGACGGGACCATCGCGCGCGCCTATGCCTTCTCCAGCGCCAGCCCGGACTTCGACCCGGGCACCCTCCTGGTGAAGGTGGAGATCGGCTCCGCCGCAACGACTCCGCCGACCGGGACCACAACGCCGCCCACCGGCACGACGACCGAGCCGACGGGAACGACCACGGAGCCTACCGGAACGACGACCCCGCCCACTGGAACCACCCCACCGACGGGCGTGGAGCCTCCCGTGACGACCCCCGGGCCGGGGACCGCGGTCGTCGGCGCGCCGAGTCAGCTGACCCTGACGGTGGTCTGCCCCAAGTGCGGGGAGAAGATTACGATCGTGGTGGATGTCAGCGCGAAGCCCGGAGGGTAGGATGGCGCGCGTCGATGACGAGCTGAGGCTCTTCCTGGAGGGCACGATCCAGGTCGAGTCGGTGCCGGAGTTGCGGGCCAAGCTGGAGCGCGGGAAGCCCCTGCGTATCAAACTGGGCTGCGACCCGAGCGCGCCGGACCTGCACGTCGGCCACGGGACGGTACTGCGCAGGCTGCGGCGGATGCAGGACGCCGGGCATACGATCGTGTTCATCGTCGGCGACTTCACCGGGATGATCGGCGACCCGTCCGGCAAGTCGAAGACGCGGCCCATGCTGAGCGAAGAGCAGGTCAAGCGCAACGCGCAGACCTACGTGGACCAAGTGGGGCTGATCCTCGACGTCAGCCGCTGCGAGCTGCGCTACAACAGCGAGTGGTTCCGCGAGCTTGGCGCCGCTGGGATGCTGGAGCTGGCCTCCCACTACACCCTCGCGCGGATGCTCGAGCGCGAGGACTTCGCGAGTCGCGTGGCCACGAACTCGCCGCTCTCGATCCGCGAGCTGCTCTACCCGCTGGTGCAGGGCTACGACTCGGTGGCCATCGAGGCCGATATCGAGGTCGGCGGCACCGACCAGACCTTCAACCTGCTCGTCGGGCGCGACATCCAGCGTGCCTACGGTCTGGAGCCGCAGGTCATCATGACTTACCCCTTGCTCGTCGGTCTCGACGGCAAGGAGAAGATGAGCAAGTCGCTCGGCAATGCCGTCGGAATCACTGATGAGCCGAACGACATGTTCGGCAAGCTGATGAGCATCCCGGACGGGGTGCCCGATGGGGACGGGAACCTCGCGCACCCCTTCGGCGTGATCTGCCACTACTACCAGGCCTTGTTGGAGTGGCCGCTCGCGCGCTGTGAGGAGCTGGAGAGGGACCTGGAGGCCGGCCGCGCGCACCCACGGGATGCGAAGGCCTCAATGGCGCGCGCGATCGTGGCGCAGTACCACTCCGAGGCGGCAGCGGAGGAGGCGGCGGCGGAGTTCGACCGGGTGTTCGCGGAGCGCCAACTGCCGAGCGACATGCCGGACGTTACCATCCCCGCAGACCTGGTGACCGACGGCCGGATCGACCCGGTTCGCCTCGTGCGGCACTGCGGCTTCGCCGCTACGAACGGTGAGGCGCGCCGCCTGATCGATCAGGGCGGAGTGCGTGTCAATGACGCGGTTGTCGGCGACCTCGCGGCGCCGGTCGCGGTGGCGGACGGCGACATCCTGCGCGTGGGCAAACGGCGCTTCGCCCGGCTGCGGATCGGCGCCTGAACGCAGCGCCACGGAAGCGCGCCGGCACGAATGGGTGTTGAAACGGGTAGACGGATCAGCAGTGCAGGACCACAGGGGGTGTCAGTCATGGCTGAGCAGGGAAGTCGGACGGAGTGCACGGGGGCCGAGGTTGCGCGTCTGCTCGCGGCGGGCTTGATCGGCGCGGTCATCGGGGCGACCATCGGGCTCCTGCTGGCACCCAAGACGGGCGTTGAGCTAAGGTCCGAGATCCGCGAGAAGGCAGGCACCGCGGCCGAGAAGGCGCATGTCGTCCAGGAGAAGGCCCGCGACCTCGTCGAGGCCGCCAAACACAAGCTCGAGGAGCGCCGCGCCGCTCGCGCCACTGAGGAGCCTGCCGAAACGGCGACCGAAGAGGCGTAGGGGGAAAACGGGACGGAGGCATTATCGCCTCCGTCCCATTCTCGACGTCACCCTTCGACGATCCACCGCTCCTCACGCAAGAAGAAACTGTCCGGGTGGTCGAGGTACTCGACCACGTTCTCGAGCAGTTGACGGTGCCCCTGCTCGATCCCAACGAGAACCTCGCACAGCTCGCGGAACCCGTCATCTTCGGCGCCGGCGGCGGCGGCGCCGTACGTCTCCACCGCCTTGATCTCCCGCTCGATGCCGAGGTTCAGCGCGGCGATGTCGCCTTCGGCGTCCACGACCACATCGCCGGCCTCCTTGAAGATGGGCCGCAGGCGCGCCGCGAGGCTCTCGTTCTCGCTCCTCACGGTCGCCTCCCCGAGAGACAGGGTTCTCAGGAAGCCGATGTGCCGCAACTCGTCCTGGGCCAGGGACTCGAACACGCCCCGGGCCAAGTCGCTGGCCGCGTTCTTGGCGGCCTCGGTGTAGAAGTCGAACCCGTCGCGCTCGAACTGGATGGCGGCGTTCAGGAACTCCTGGCGAACGATGGACATGCGTACCCTTCCTCTTGCTGGCCGCAGACCGTTGGCGGCCTATCGGCGCATGGCCAGCTGGCGGCTGAGGATGCCGATGTGACCGAGTTCCTCGCGGATGATCCGGTCGATCCTGTCCTGGCCCACCTCGGCCGGGACAGCCGCCTTGAGCCCCACGTAGAAGACGACCGCTTCCTTCTCGCGCCCGAGGGCCACCTCGAACAGCTCCTCGACGGTCTCGTCGCCGGTGAGTGTCGTGCTGGGGTCCTCGCGCACGTTGAAGACGTAGCCGTCCGCCATCGCATTCACGTACAGCCCCAGGTCACCCTCGGGGTCGAAGACGAGGGGCCGGCGGGCCTCGTCGGGGAGCTCGGCGCGCAAGGCCTGGAAGGTCCTCTCGTGCTCGTCTTCCATGACGGCAAACCGCACGAGGATCTCCTTCGCCTCGCCCTCGGCCTTCTCGGCCGCCTTGCGGTAGAACCGCCCGCCATTGCGCTCGATCTGCTCGGCCATCGCGAAGACTTCGTCGGCGCTGAACTCGACGCTCATGCCTGGGCCTCCGTGCCGGTGATCGGAAGGACGAACAGGTGCACGCGGGTGCCGAGTTCCTGATCGACCAGAAAGAGGCCCGCGTCACCGGCCAGCTTCAGCTTCTGCACCACCGCGTCGGCGGAGGCTTCCTCCTCGACCTGCTCGTCCACGAACCACTGCAGATAGCTGTTGGTGGCGTGGTCCCTCTCCTCGATCGCCAGGTTGACCAGGTCGTTGATCATCGCGGTGACCTTGGTCTCGTGTTGGTAGGCGTCCTGGAAGGTCGCCAGCGCGCCATCCCACTCGGTGGGCGGGCCGTCGATCGGGCCGAGGGTC
>VGFC01000242.1 GCA_016869045.1 Armatimonadota bacterium | reverse complement strand
CCGCGCAAACGCACCCTTGCCATGGGCATCCTCGTACAGTATGCGAGTCAGCGCCCACCACATCTCGTCGATGACCAGAGGGGAGATGTAGAGCTTCGTGCGCCCCGACGCAGCGCCGCGCAGCAGTTCCCCGAACACAATCGCGGCTGGCCGATGGTGGCGGGCAGAGGGTGCCCGGGCGTCGACGAGAAGACTGGCGTCCAGGTAGACGCTCTCGGGGACCCTGAGCACACGTGGGCCGACGCTAATCGTCATCGCCATAGATGAGCGCGTCCCTGTCCAAGTCGGTGCGGGAGTCGAACTCAAGGGTTGTCTTGACGCCGCCAACGAACTGCCAGAACCAGGCGTCAAGCTCAGGCGGCAGCTCGATCTCAGCCAGTTGGCGGTCCATGAGCGCAAGCTCCTCCTCCGAGTAGGGCTCGGAGGAGACCTCCTGAGTGAGCGGCGCGACCTTGGCCTCTGACATCGTGGCACCCCCCTCACGCTGCAGATCAGTGTTCGCCGCTGAAGTGCGCCGCTCCTACCGCGGCAGGCGCGCAGCGGCCGGCCTTCACCGTCCCCAATCCCTCGAATACCGGAAGTCCCGATCGACGCTGCGGTGGGAGAGCTTGGCGATGACGGGCATGCGGCGCTTGTACTGGGAATCGCGGATCATGCGGTAGACGCGGCGGACGAACTCGGGGTTGAGGCCGTCGGCGATGAGGGATTCGCAGTCGCGGCGGCGGTCGATGAGTTCGTACAGCACGCGGTCGGCGTCGTCATAGGTGAAGCCCAGTTCGCCCTCGTCGGTCTGGCCGGTCCACAGGTCGGCGCTTGGGGCCTTCTCCACGATTCGCGCGGGGACGTTCAGGTGGCGGGCGAGGGCGCGGACCTGGCACTTGTACAGGTCGCCGATGGGGTTCACCGCGCTCGCCATGTCGCCCCAGAGCGTCGTGTAGCCGAGCAGGATCTCCGTCTTGTTGCTCGTGCCGACGACCATCGCGCGCAGGGCCATCGAGTGATCGTACAGGATCGTCATACGCTCGCGCGCCATCTTGTTGCCGCGGCGCTCCTTCGAGGCGTCCGGGAACCCCTCGAAGTACGCATCCACCATCGGCGAGATGTCCACGACGAGGGTCTCGATACCTAGCTCGCCCGCCGCCAGCTCGGCGTCGGCGCGGCTCTCGGGGTTGCTGGTGCGGTAGGGCATGAGGAGGCCGGTCACGTTCGGCGCGCCGAGGGCCTCGGCCGCGAGGTAGGCGGACACGGTGGAGTCGATGCCGCCGGACATGCCGATGACCGCGCGGGTGAAGCCGAACTTCCCCAGTTCCTCGCGAATGAACCCGGTCAGCGTGCACCGGACCAGCGCGCAGTCAATGTTCAGTCCGCTCATCGCGAATCCTCGTAAGCTCACGGATGGTCAGGTCGAGGTTCTCGTCGGCCAGCAGCGGCGTGGCGATCCGCACGCGGCGCACGTCGTCGGGGTCGAGGGTCGCCTCCACGAAGGCCTCTTCGCCGATCGGCGCGCGGACCAGCTCCTGCCCGTCCGGCGCGATGACCCGCGACCCGCCCCAGAAGTGCACACCATCCTCATACCCCACGCGGTTGACGAAGACCACATACGACCCGAACAGCTCCGCATAGGTGCGCAGCATCCCATCATACGCCTGCTCGGTCTCCCATGTCCCATCTCGCGGTCCGCGCGCAGGACTGTTAGCGAGCACGATCAGGACGTGCGCACCGTCATGCGCCGCGATCATGGGCGCCGAAGGGTGCCAGATGTCCTCGCAGACGAGCATCGCCATCGGCCCCAGGCGCGATTCGAACGCCCGGATGCGCGTGCCGTTGGCGAAGTACCGTTGCTCATCGAACATCCCGTATGTCGGCAGGTACACCTTGTGGTGCACGTGCAGCAGGCTCCCGGCCTCGAAGTACCCGGCGGCGACGCATAGCTCAAAGCCCGGTAGCTCCTCCACGAACCCGACCACGGCCGCTGTGCCCTGCGTCGCCGCGGCGATGGCCCCGAGCTCCCGCGACCCGCGCCGTAGCGCGACCTCGGCAGCGAGATCGCGCACGTGGTAGCCGCACAGGCTCATCTCGGGGAGGACGATCAGGTCCACCCCGTCCGCCTGTGCCTGGCCGATCAGCTCCAGGTGGCGCTCGAGGTTGGCCTGCACGTCACCCAGGACGGGCGATAGCTGCGCAAGTCTGACGGTGAATGGCATGGGGTACCACCTCTAGGCTGCGGGGCCGGGTGCCAGATTGCGGAATGTCCTTGCATGCCCGCGCCGCTTGGGGTATACTCTCAAGTGGAGGCTTTGGTGGCTTCGGCCATCTCTGTCTCCTTTCTTCGTTCTCAGGCCCCCCGCTCGTGGCGGGCCCGCAGGTCATCGACGTACTTCACACTCCATATGGGCCACTCGACACCGGGCCTATCTGCGTCCGGTCTGCGGGTCACGTGAAGCAGCTCCCTGATCTGCTTGCAGTAGGTGCCCAACTCCGGGCGCACAGGACCGGTCCTGTTCCCGTACCGATAGGCCCACGCAATCACGTAGACAACGACGTCGGCCACCTGCACTCCCGTGGTCAGGTCACTGTGCACAAAGAACGGCTCGGGGATGATCAGCCGACTCCGTTCCTGTCCCTTCTGCGTCTTGAGGAAGTACGCCTCGATGTTCCCGATGACACGACGGCACTGGGCCCTCTCGAGTTCGTCAAACACGATGAGGCCCACCTCCCTGGTCTCCTCCCGGCCTTCACACGCGGCGCCCAGGTCCTCGAGGTAGTAGTAGTACCGCTCAAACAGGAAGGACATGTCGCGTCGCAGTGCCTCCGGGTCGGAGGGCACGGGAGCGTCTCGGTCCGCGATCGTTGCGAAGACCTTTACGTCGTGTCTGCCACAGAGCCCCAGTGTCTCCTCAACGTACGTCAGGCAGGCCTGTCCGTACGCCGTGAATTCCGGCCGCCGCGGTACGTCGCGGTTCCGCCCGCGTTGCAGGAAGGCCAGAGCCAAGCGCGCCCGGTCAGCGGGTGAGAGTCTTGCCCCTTGCGCGGCATAGCGGAACTTGTCTCGGGCACGCAACTGCTTGGCCTTGAACTCACGCTCGGGACAGAGCTCCCGAAGGCGTCCCCCGAAACACTGCTGCTGAAGCGCCGCCAGGTCCTGCACGAACCTCCAGAGCTGCTGCTCCCGGATGGCGATGCCGCCCACCACCTGGTAGGGCATGTCGCCGTGGTCGGTTCCGCTCTCGTCAAGGAAGAGCAGCATGAGCAGGCTCCTTGACTACGGCAACACCAACGCTCCCTGCTCATCGAACCGCAGCGGATGCGGCCCGGATACCACGCGAACGCCTTCCCTTCCCTGCACATCGCGTGCCAGTGCGGGCGTGACCCACAGGCGGTCCAAGTGTAGCGTGTCGCGGACGATGCAGAGCCGCGGGTTCGCGCGCGCCTTGTCGTGAAGCGTCCCGACGGCGACCTGGAAGAGCCGCTCGTCGGTCGGCAGCACCATCGGCAGCTTGCAGCGGTTGAAGAACGTCGCGGTGATCGAGTTCGCGTACATCGCCCCGAAGTCGATCTTGTCGGCGAGCCGCTTCACCGTCAGGTCACACAGGCCGATTCCGACCGCGTTCCCGTGGCTCGCGTCGGTCAGGTCGAGGGCCGCGAGTGTGTGGATGCGCGGCGTAGGTGGCTCCTCGACGCCTTCCATCGCAACGCGCGCTACCGCGTTCAGATCGAGACACGTGCCGCTGATCTCCTTGCCGATCCTCTATATCACGCAGACGTCCATCTCGTCGAAGGGGAAGCCCGCCGTCAACTCCTTGGCACGCTTCAGGAGACGCTTCTCCGTCTCCCGCCAGCCCTCCGGCTCGACGGCGTGGATCTCGGCAGTCTGTGCGTAGGCGTTGTCGATGATGGCGAGGCCGATCAGCACGTTCCGTTCGCGCCGCATGACCTCGGCCGCCTGCGGGATGAGGTCGCGCAGACCGTTCGCACCATACGGGTGGATCATCGAGGCCATGCGCTGCTTCCCGAAGCCGATGGCCAGCATCTTCGTCAGGCCGCTCTCGGTCTCGCCGCGATGGTCCGTGTGGGACTTGATGCGGTTGACGGCAATGATCGCATCCGCTTCCGCCGCGTGCCGGTCCATGAAGACAGGCAAGCCGCTTGGCATCTCGCCGAGCTGCACCGTCTCCATGCTCGACCGAATCGGCACGCCGATCGTCTCCTCCGTCACACCGAGGTCCCTCAGCAACGCCCGCTGACCCTCGGCAGTCGCGCCGCCATGGCTGCCCATCGCGGGGATGACGAACGGCTCGCCGCCCAGCTCCCGCACGACCTCCACCGTCGTCCGCAGGATCAGCGGCATGTTCGCAATCCCGCGGCTCCCCGCGCCGATGCAGATGCTCATGCCCGGCTTCACACGCCCAGGCAAGCCGGAAGCCAACAGGGCCTCGCGGGCTGCCGTCGCCGGGGCGTCCAGGCGCTGATCGGCCAGGTCCTGCTCCACGACGAGCAGCTCAAGCCCGCTGAGGACGTTCCTGTCTCTGTCCAAAGCCACAGCTTCGGTCATGTCGTGGTCCTGAGGTTGGATCTACCCGCGCCGCCGTCCGGGGAACGGGGGCGCGTAGCGATTGTGCGTTGCGATGGCCTCGTCTTCGGTGCACGTGGCCACGGCGCCCGCGTGCTGTGGAACGTGCACAACCTCGTAGGCGTACCATACCAGCCACCCGTCGCTCGCCTGCTCCCGCATCGACGCCAGCCGCTGCTTGCCTGCCTCGCCGAATCCGAGCAGGGCGTTGCCGACCGACCGCCAGCCCCAGGCGGCGTCCGCGCGCCGGCACCCAGTCCGGTGCTGCCGGAAGAGGCCGGCCAGGGCGTCGAGCGTCTGGGCAGCCTGCTCCGCTGAGAGCGCCGTCGCTATCTCGCCCAGCATCTTGACCGCGCCATGTTGTACCGTTAGCGAGGGATCGTCGAGTGCGAACAGGAGCCCCTCGATTGCCGCCGGGGACCGGAAGCTGCCGAGGCTCGTCGCCGCATAGAAGCGCACGCGCGCATCGGCATCCCCGGCGAGGGCCGCCAGCAGCGCCGCCTCGGCGGCGGGCGGGTGCGTGCGCCCGAGAGCGCGCACGCAGACCTCGCGCACTGTCCGGCTGGGGCTCGCGAGGCCTTCGAGGAGCACGGGCTCCGCCTGCTCGCCGAGTTTCACGAACGCCTCCAGGCACTCCTGCTTGAACTGGAAGCCGCTGTCGTCGAGCAGCGCATCGAGCAGGCGCCTGGGCGTCTCCGGACCGTTCACGGTTGCCAAGGCCTTGGCCGCCGCGATGCGCACGGACGACTCCCTGTCGGTCAGACCCGCCTCCAGCACACCGACCTGATCCGCCGCCTTCAGCGCCGCGAGGGTGCGCATGGTCTCCCGACGGACCAGCACGTGAGGGTCGCCGGCCAGGGCGGCAGCCGCCGCCGGCTCGACGGCGACCTTGCCCCCCGCGATGTCCACCAGCGTCTGCGCCCGCAGACGCCAGTCATCGCTGCGCAGCGTGTCGGCGCTCGTCGGCTGCACCGAGAGCGCGTCGATGCCGTAGCCAGGCGCAGCTACCGTGCATGGGGTCACTCCGGCGTCCATGTAGGGCTTCCAGGCGGGGTCGAAGGGGCTGCTGGACAGGGCCACCCGCTCTACGGGCTTGTCGCGGCAGACTTCCTCGATCCGAGCGAGGAGAGGCTTGGGGTCGCCGCCGGTCCAGGTGAACAGCTCGTCAACGATGCCCTCCTTGGCCCACGACTCCCAGTCGAGGTAGACCATCCCCGCACCGGGGATCTTCGTGCCCGTGCCGTACCAGCACTGCGGCAGATTCGGCTCGTCGCACCGGAGAGTCATCGAGAGCTTCTTGCCGTGCCTGCCAAGCGCACCGTGAAGCTCGCGCAGGAACTGCGTCACGTACTCGCCACGCAGCCGGTACCATGCTTCGCGGTCGAACGGCTCCGTGCGGATGTCGACGCCGTGTCGCCGTCTGAACTCGTCCACGATGGGCTCGTTGAACCCGTACTCATCGACGTAGCGGACGCCCATGTTCTCGACGTAAGTGTAGAACGCGATGCCGTCATACCCATAGCGCACCGCATGGTCTACGTAGCGCTCCACGAGCGCCCGCCGGGCGGCGGGGTAGCAGAACTCGATCGGCCCCGGGCAGCGGCGTTCATCCCAGCGATCGACGGGACACCACTCCGGGTGCTCCACGCGGAGTCTGTCCTCGCTGACGTAGGGGAACTGCGCACAACCGCCGATGTCTCCGGGCGCACCATGCTCGAAGAGGCCGTCGAAGATGTAGATCCCCATCTTCCGCCGGTGCGCGGCGGCGACGGCGAGGTCGTCGGTGCCGACCTGCTCGGTCAGCGGCTTGACCCAGTCGATCCAGAACTCGTAGTACAGCGGGCTCTCGGTCCGGAAGACGTAGTGCTGCAGCCACATCCGGTCCTGCTCGCCCCGCCAGTAGACGCGGCTGACGCCGTACGTCTCGTCCAGCCACTCGAAGAGCGCCTCGACCGTCTCGCGACTATCGATCGGCGGCCAGTCGCTCACCCACTGGTTGTCCCCCACGCTCGCGTAGGCGTACAGGCGCTGCTCGCCCGGTTGGCTTAGGGCGAGGCTGCAGGGGGCGGCCAGTAGCAGTAGGAGGGGCGTTCGCATCAGGTGAATCGCGCTTCCTTGTCCGCGCCTACTGGTCGAAAACGGCATCCACAGCGCCCACGAGTTTCTCGCGCCAGCCGTTGACGGCCTTGGAGTACTGCTCCTTGGCCCAGGCTTCGAGTCCCATCGCGCGGATAGCAGCGAGGTTCTGCTTGGCCTCGGCATGGCGCTCGGTGAACCGCTCGCACGCGTCGAGGTCGGCGCATTCGGCGCAGGTCGTGAAGCTCCTCTCCAGGCAGCAACGCGCGATCTCACACGGAGGCACGCATCCGTCCCGACAGTGGGTGGGGAATAGCCGCCCCGCCAGTTCGCCGAAGGAGGCGGCCTGCTGGTCGAACTGCTCACAGCAGCGGGTGGCGATGTCTCGCATGAGGGGCCAGCCGAGATGCTCGGCCTCCTGCCGGAAGTCTGCGGCCCCTAACAGCGCCTGGAGCGTCTCCAGACGCAGGCCTATCGCCAGGCCGCTGATGCCGCACTTCCCGCAGTACCCTCCGCAGAAGCTCACGAGGTCAACCGGGTTGGTGCGCACTCCTGTCCTCCGTCGCTGTCAGCGGATGTCCTGCCAGTGCCGGGCGTCTGCGAACAGGGCAAGATGCCCTACGTTGGTGGTGGCGATGGTGACCTGGTCATCCGGGTCCCCAGCCAGAGCGGCTTGCGCGGCCAGGATCACGTCGCAGTCGAGCGCGGCTGGGTCCGCCGTTGGCCTCCCCTGGGCCCGCGCCCTCGCCCAAAGCAGGGCGGCGCGTCGCATCACGTCCGTTGTAATGGGCAGGTACGAGGTGGCTTCACACAGCGCATCGAGTTCGGCGATGCTGTGGAGCCTCCCCGCCCTGAGCAGCTCTCGGCGAACCTCATAGTCCGCGATCTCGGGGATCGCCACCAGCGACCCCCGATCAGCAAGGGCCTCCAGCCAGAGGCTGCATTGCGCAGCTTTGGCGGACGCCCTCGGGTTGGCGACCAACCCAAGGGGCCCAGCATCGAGTAGGATGATCCTGTTCATGGGAACAGCTTCCGATAGGACGGTCGGTCCTCATCGAGAGCTGCCTGAAGGAACTCCAGCGTCTCTCGTTGCTCGGCCTCATCCCCCTCCCGCCAAGCACGGAGTAGGCGGATCAGCTCTCTGGGCCGCGGCTTCCTCCCGCTCCGCGTGCGAAGCGGTGTACGGCGTTCCGTCTCGCCGGTCGCCCGTAGCTCGTCGGCAAGCACCAGTCGCTCAGTCATCGTCGTCCTCCCCTCTCTGATCTCGTTCCCGCGCCGCTATCCCGCGGCCTTCGCCATCTGCACTTCCTTCCCCGTCTCCGCGCTCTTGTACATCGCCTCGGTGATCTCGGCGACCTTCACGGCGACGGGCGCGGTGTCGAGCAGCGGCACGCGGCCGAGTAGCGCCCAGACCAGGTTCATCTGCTGGTGGCGCAGGGCCTTGTGCGCGTCGCCCAAGTAGAGGCTCTGGCGGCCCTCATACATGCCGACATCGAACGAGACGTTCGCCTGCATGTCGGCCATGTCGGTGTAGAAGCCGAAGGGCTCGACGGTGACGCCGCCGTGGGAGCCGAAGATGCGGAAGCCGTCGGCGCGGTCCATGTGCGTGGCCCAGGCCTCCTCGAAGAACATGGTGATGTTGCCGGCGAAGCGCACGAACCCGGTGGCGAACTCCTCGACGTTGTAGCCGCTCTCCTTGGCGCGCTTCTGGTTCATCGGGATTTCCTGGAACGTTGAGGCGGAGACCGTCAGCACGTCAGGATTCCCGAGCAGCCAGACCATCAGCCCGAGGTGGTAGACCCCCATGTCGGCCAACGCGCCGCCGCCCGCGACTTCTTTCTGCACGAACGGAGGCGTGGCATAGCCATCCACGTAACAGCGGCCGCGCCGGCGGTAGTAGCTGCTCTTCGCGAAGTAGATGCGCCCGAGCATGCCCGCGTCGATCACGCGCTTGGCCGCGTGCGCGTCGGCTGAGAAGAGCGTGCCGAGCTGGATGGCCAGCGTCTTGCCTGTCTCGCGCGCGGTCTTGAGCATCTTGCGTGCCTCGGCCGCGCTGTTGGCCATCGGCTTCTCGCAATACGCGTGTTTCCCCGCCTTCAGCACGTCGCACGTCACCGGGCAGTGCAGCGCATTCGGTAGGCACACGTCCACGAGGTCGATCTCGTCGATCGCCAGGAGCTTCCGGTAGTCCTGGAAGACATGCGGGATGTCGTTGGCCTGCGCGACGCGCCGGGCCTCATCCTCGCGGAGGTCGGCCACGGCGACGACCTCCGCTTCCGCGACCTCCTTGTAGCGCGCAATGTGCGCCTTGCCGATCATGCCCGTCCCGATGATTCCACAGCGGATGCGTTTCGCCATCGTATGTCCTCTCCTCACGTGTGCAGTGGACTTCGGACGCCGCCCGGCAATGGACGCAGTTCCCCGCGCGGCGAGGTAAGTCCTCGCGGCCGTGGCGGGGGAGCGGGCTACGTCGGTGTGGTGGACGGCGAGGGGGTCTCCTCGGAGGGCGCGGGCGGCGCAGGCGGCTCCGACGCCTCGGGGAGGGCCACGACCGGTAGCGTGAACTCGACACGCGCCGCGCCTCCGGATACCGCGGAGACGAGCTTCACGTCGATGAGGCCATCCGCCTGCGGGGTCGGGTGGCGCTGCACGCGCAACTGGGTCTGGCCCGGCCAGATCACCTCGTCGAACCACTCGACCGTGGCGGGGACCGTCACAAGGTCTCCGGCAACGGTGGAATCGGCGGCCTCGAAGTGCACGGTGCCGTCTGCTGCGCCGGGCTCGGCCTCCAGGGCGATCCGTCCGGCGCGCAGGCCGCCGTCGCCGACCCACGGCACCAGCGTCTGCAGATCGGCGACGCCCGGCGGGCGCACGCCACTTATCACGACGTAGCCGAGCGGGAACCAGCCATCGGGTGTCGGTTCGGAGGCTCCGTCAAACGGCACGATCAGCAGACTGCGGGAGGGGCCCATGCGGCTGCGAAGCCCGCCTGCCCGCTCGGCTGACAGCAGGCTCTCATCGGCGGCCAGGGGCGAGCCGGGCGCCGTCAACGAACGGTGCACCATGCCGAGAGTCTGGCGCGGCTGCACTGGCTTGAGGGCGCCGGGGATGTCCTCCCTCTTCTGCTTCGCAATCCAGTCCTCGACCTCGCCTGCGACCCGGTCCCCAAACTCCCTGACCTTCCGGCCGGCGTCTTGCAGCCCGCCGCGCACCTTGCGCCCGACCTTCTCCGGCGTCGTCTCTCGCGGCCCGAGCACCCTCAGGGCTACCGGCTGGCGGTCGGCGCTATCGAAGGTCGCGCTCCCGACCTTGACCTCGACCGACACCTCCCATTCGCCCACGAAGTCCCGGCTCGGAGGCTCAGGGAAGGTGTAGGTTGCGGAATAGAGCGCCGGTGCGGTGCCCAGGACGACGGCGGCCTGCAGCGCGTCGTCGGGCACCACCTCCACCTCACCCACCGGCCCGGCGAGGCGGAACGTCACGCTGAGGGGCTCCAGCTCCATGCCGCCCAGCTCGGGCCGCGCGACCAGCCGAACCGTCTTTCCGAGCCGCGCCCGAACGATGGCTTGCCCCTCCTCGTCTTCGATCCGCAGCTCGACCTTCGTGATGACCGGGTCAGGCTGCCCGTCGCCGTTCGCATCGGGGAATGCCGCCCACGGCGGCTGCCCCTCCTCCGGCGGCATCAGCACATGCTTCTCACCGCCGTACACCCACACCCAGGCGGCGTGGGAGGGCGCAACCAGCGCAAGCGCAATCGTCACGGCCAAGGCCATCCGGCGCACTGGCAAACCCCCTTCTCGCCACCCTCCATTCGGCCTGCCCACGCTCTTGTCCTTCACGCCTCCGGCCACCGTTCCGGGAACCTCTCCCTGAACTCCTCTCGCAGCAGGCCCATGCACAGTACATCCCAGTACCGGCCCTCGTGGTAGCGGTGCTCGCGGAGGCGACCCTCGTGTGCGAAGCCGGCCTTCTCGTAGCAGCGCACGGCTCCCACGTTGTCGGCGACGACGTGCAGGAAGATGCGGTGCAGGTTCCGATGCACGAACCCGAACATGCACAGCGAGGTCAGCGCATCGGTGCAGTAGCCCTGACCCCAGCACTCCCGCTCGCCGATCCAGAGCCCAACCTCGCTGCAGCGGGCGTGGCCGGGTTCCTCCCTCAGGCTGCAGTGGCCGACGTGCCGGCCCTCGAGGGTGTGGATGGCGAAGCGCGTCTCGCCGGGGATCTCGGAGCGAATCCAGGCCTCCTCCTGCTTCTGAGTAACGGGGAACCAGAAGGGCAGGAAGCGGGTGACCTCGTCATCGTTCAGCCAGCGCGCGATGCGCTCGGCGTCGGCCACGTCCCACGGCCGGAGGATGGTCTTCTCGCCGCGTATCATGTTTCGCTCATCCCTTCGGGCACGCGCTCGGGGAACAGCGCCATGAACTCTTCGCGCAGGATCGCCATACGGATCTCGTCGCGGTACTCGCCCGCCTTGTAGATGCTCCGCCGGAACCGCCCCTCCACCTGGAAGCCGCACTTCTCGTAGCACCGCTGGGCGCGGGGGTTGTGGCTGAACACGCCGAGTTGGATGCGCTGCAGGTTCATCCGCACGAAGCCGAAGGCGCAGAGCGTCTTCACTACGTCCGTCCCGTAGCCTTGCCCCCAGTAGCGCTTGTCGCCGAGCATGATGCCCAGCTCCGCCTTGCGGGACGCCAGGTTGATGCGGTGTAGCCCGCAGTTGCCGATGTGCGTCCCGTCCTCAGTGAGGACCGCAAGAATGATGTCCTGCTCGGGGTCTCGCTCGCGGGCCAGTATCTCGTGCTCCTTGTGGCGCGTCAGCGGCCCTTCGAAGCCCAGGAAGCGGGTCACGTCAAGGTCGTTGACCCACCCGAAGCACCTCTCGGCATCTTCGTCGGCATCAATGGGCCTGAGCGTCACGCGCTCGCCTCGGATCATGTCGGCTCACCTCTCTCCGTCTCTCTCCCTC
>VGFC01000241.1 GCA_016869045.1 Armatimonadota bacterium | reverse complement strand
GGAAGCGGAACGTCCCGCACACGCCGCCCTCGTTGGTGAAGTTGTACTGCAGCGCGCGCTCGTTGATGATCGGCTCGGTGATCTCGCTCCCCATCAGCGACCACGTGCCCGAGCTGATGTACGCGTAGTCCGGCGTCGCGGCCGGCACGGCGGCAACCGCCGACCCCGTATCGTGCCCCGCGGGCGCGACGACAGTGAGCCCCTTCGCGCCGGTAGCCTCCGCGATCGGCTTCAGCAGCCGCCCGACTTTGTGGCCGGGCGGCACGATGGGCGTCAGGAAGTGCGTTGGGATGCCGAGTCGGTCCAGCAGCTCCAGCGCCCAATCGCCCTTCCGTGGGTCGTAGAACTGCGTGGTGGTTGCGATGCTGAACTCCGAGACCTTCTGCCCGGTGAACCAGAAGTTCAGCAGGTCGGGCATCATCAGCAGCGTCTCGGCCATCTCCAGCAGCGGCGAGCGCGTGTAGGCCATCGAGTAGAGCTGGAACAGCGTGTTCAGCTCCATGAACTGAATGCCCGTGGTGCCGAAGATGTCGGCGCGCGGCACGCGCTTGCAGGCCTCATCCACCATGCCGACGGTGCGCTCGTCGCGGTAGTGGTACGGGTTCCCGATGAGCACATCCCCCGGCCCCAGCAGACCGAAGTCCACGCCCCACGTATCCACGCCCATGCCCACGAGGTCCTCGCCCGCCTGCTCAACGGCGCGCCCGATTGCCTCCTGCATCTCCGTGAACAGGCGCAGCACATCCCAGTGCATCGAGTTCAGCACCCGCACCGGTCCGTTCGGGAAGCGGTGCACGTCGTTGAGAGCCAACCGGCCGCCGTCGAAGCGCCCGAGCACGCCGCGTCCGCTCTCGGCGCCGAGGTCGAGTGCGAGAAACTGCAGGTCAGCCATCATTGGCCTCCGGGAAGGCGGTCTCGGGTCTGGGGTCTCGCGTTTCGAGTTCACGTCACGGGGCTGTCTTGCTTACAGGGGGGTACTTCGCCATCCGCGCCAGCCTCCCTCGTCCACCCCGCCGCTCGTAGGTCGGGATTCCAATCCCGACACGCCGTCGCCGTCTTCCGCCGTTCTTCAGAGCTCCGAATCTCCCCCTTTCGTCGGGGTTCGCGGCCCTCCTGTCCTCCGGCCCGACGGAGGCCGGCTGACGCCGGTTCCCGCGCTGCGTGATATGATGCGGATACCCCGGCACCACCACCCGGGCGATCCTCGTCCTGACCCCAACATGCCACCGGGCAATCGCCAGGTCAACGAGCCAAGTGTGGTGTCCCCGGAACTCGCCCGGAACTCGCCGAAGGCGAGCCGACCTAGACCAGCTTCTTCCAGGCTATTTCTCCGCGCAATCTAAGATCATTGTTCATGGTGACCTTCGCGAGCCACGCTTCGCGTTTCGTGTTGGATGCCCGCGACTTGATGTTCCGCTCTTCGTCTGGAGTCAGGTCAGCAGGAGCGTTGGGGTATACGGCCGACTTGGCTTGGACCAATAGACTGGCGGGACCGTCGGCCTCGATGTCTGTGGAACCAGGTAGCCGTGTGTTGACGGTTGCCGTATAACCCTTCGACTTCAGCCACTCGGCTGCGTGTGCTTCTCCAGCAGCGCCGATCTCCGCAGCGGTCGGTTCCTTCTTGCCATCGGCCATGGCTTGCCTCCTCGGAACGGGATAGGTTAGGGTCCGACAGGGACGTCAGGAGGGCCTGCGAGACATCCAGCAACCTATACATCGGCGCTCTCCCCTACTGGTAGCGGAGCACCCTCAGGGAAAAGCGACCGGAGAAGTTGACCCTCTGGAAGCCCGTGGAATTCCCCGTTGATATAGGCTCCATCCTCGGCAGATAGCCCCCATAGCTGCCTCAGAAGCCACTCGATCTCTTGATCGTCTTCTCCGCCGGTACGGGCCTCCTCGTCTAGGAGTCTGCGCACGCATTGAACGATTGTCTGATGGGCCCGTACCTCGGCGTCGAGCGAGAAGTCCACGCGCGGGATGGGCAGCTCGGCAAGGTGCTCATGCCTGAGTTTCGCAAAGGCCTTGGCCGGGTCGATCTCCCCAAAGCGCTTCAGCACGAAGTAATTCATGGTTCGGGACAGCAACGCCGCAAGCACGAACTCATGGGAGTAACCCTCCGACTGGCACTCCTGGCTCAGACGGTAAAGGTAGACAGAGCGCGGGCACCTGGAGGTGGTCTCGTCCAGTGCTGCGCTTATCCCGACACCCGCCTCCCGTATCAGTATCTTGGGCGGAGCGTAGAGTGCCTCCGGCTTCGGGTCCAAGAGCCTGTCGATGTGAACTTGCTTGGTTGGGACCAGCTTGCGGTAACGGACGGCAATGTCCAGTCCGTCTATGAACCCGACAGTTCCACGGGTAGGTTGTCCAGGAAGCACGGCGACGCTGGCAAGCGCATTCCCGGATGTGAGTTGTAGCCCGCAGCGAGGGCACTCCTTGGCATCGCAACCCCCTCCCCTCCTCTTCTGGCCTGGGGCGGTCAACCGTTCGCAGCCGGGACAACGCCACGCGAGGCCATCACGGCTCATCTCCTCCCCGCGACCGCGTTCACACAGGTCCGACAGCCCAATGCCATTCCCGATCATGGTCTCGATTATCCGGTCATCGCGAATGCCGCGGAATACCTCCACCTCGAACGACGGGCTATCGAGGGTCCGCTGGATCGGGACGCGACGACCTCGGAGTGATTCGACTTGGCTCAACTGGATGTTGCCTCGAATGGCTTCCCTGCGGAGGTCCCCCGCCAAGACGAAGCATTGCATGGACCCCTCTGGTCTATGGGGTCCTCGTCTAGCCTGGACTGCCACCGTTCCCATGCGAACACCGCTGCCGAACCAATCTGGGCCAAGGTACTGCACCTTCTCAACCTCGGCTGACTCGAAGAGCATCTGCCTAGTCTTCGCCTTCTCGGGATAGAAGAACGTGTCTGGAAGTAGCAGCGCCATGCGACCGCCGGGCCGAAGCGCCTTCAGGGACAGGGCAAGGAACAACTCCCACGAGTCCCAACTGCAGTCCCGCAAGAGATCGAGGGACTCGATGCACTCCTCGTAGACCTCGCTGTTGACATCCACTCCCCACGGTGGGTTGCCCAGAACAATGTCGAACGACCCAACCTCCATGTTGAGACGTTGGTGCAATGTCGGCACGTCCAGGCTGTCAGCAGCGATCAGTTGCGAACTAAGGTCGGCGACACGCTTGTCCTTCTGGACTGAGCTAAGCCATAGGGCCAGTTTGGCGATCTCAACTGCCTGCGGCAACAGGTCAACGCCGTATATGCAGCTCCGCACAATGTCCGCCTGTTCAGCGATCCTTGTCGTCGAGAACAGGTCTTCGCGCTCGGACGACAACTCGGCAACAGCTAGGTTGAGCCTCCATAACTCCCTAGCCATCTCTCGGTAGACTGACACCAGGAAGGCCCCGGAGCCGCAGGCGAAATCAACGACCTTCAGCTCCAATAGGTGCGCGATACGGTCCCGAAGGAGTTTCGCGGCATCGGTACCTCGGCGGTCTGATTCCGGTGTCGCTTCGTCTAGCGTAGCTCTCAGGATTCCCCTGGCAAGGAAATCAGAGAGGATGTCAGTCGTGTAAAACACCCCATGTCTCCGCCGCTCTTCCAATCGCTGCAGGTCGATGTCTCTCCCGCTGGCAATGAAGGCGTCGATCTCAGAGAGCGACTCCTCAAAGATGTGACCTAACAGGTGCTCGTTCAGCTCTGTCCAGAAGTCATAGACGTGGAGGCCCCATGCCCCGTCAATCGGGCGGGTCTGTCGGTCGGCCCCTCGTCCGAAGTACACGGACTTGTGGAGCGTGTCCGGGAGATCAACATGGTCGAGGATGGGATCGTCCTTGAAGAGCTCCCCGTTGTACGCGGCGATCTTGACCCCGCTATATGGTGAATTCCCAGCATCTATCTCCCGGAACAGGGCCTTCAGGCTGCCGTACACCCTATTAGGGTTTGACCCCGGAAGGGTGCTCGCCGCGTTTGTTACGCGCTCGATGAGCCCATTTGGCAACAATCCCTGAGGGTGGTCCTCGCAGTAGTATATGAACATCATGCGGTCAAGTAGCCGCTGCGTGGTCCGCAGGAGTTCGACTGCATCTGCCTCTTCCCCCCGCAGAGAGCACGCCGACCTGATCGCCGCGTAGAGGTCGGCCCGTATCTCACGGTATGCTTCATAGAACCCGTCGCGCACCTCGATCCGGTGGATGGTGGACTTGTGATACAGGGACGAGACCTGCGACTCCTCATGGCCGTCTACGAGATACCCGCGACCGAATAGGAAGTGCAACCTACGGAGTGCGTCGGTGATTTCCGCCCCCCTCCCGACGCATGAGCGGAGGTCAACCTCCTCGTAGTCATCCTGCGACTCCACGGCATACAGGCGGAGCAACACCATGTCAGAGACGACGACCCATCGAACCTGGAATATCTCCCTAGCGTAGTCGAAGGCTTGGTCAACTGGGGTGCGGTTGCCATAGCTTGCTTGTGGGCGGTCGAGCGGAGTCCCTGGCGACTTCAACTCCACCACGGCAGAGAAGACTCGCGGGGGTTCCCTGGACGCACCCAATACAGCATCAGGCGTTCCGCCACTCCGCGTAAGGCTCTTTGGCGGCTTTGCCCAGAGAGACGCCTGCGGGGATGGTTCCTTGGTATATCCCAACACCCCGCAGAAGATGTGCTCCAGAAACTCGGGGTCTAGAGTGAGTTCGCCAGCCGGGGACAGTGAAATGTCGGACAGCCATGTGCGGATGGCGCCGATGCCTCCGTCGCTGATTGGGAGCGGCGTGGCGATATGTTCAGAGAGGTACCTGTTGAGTGTCGCCTCCGCAAAAAGCCGACCGGCCCCAAGACGGAATCCGGGTAGTGGTGGCTGCAGGGCATCCGCGGAAACGATTCGTCTCGGCACACTAGCCTCCATGCGTCTGTTGACAACGAGTTCCGGGGAGTTCCGAGTTCCGAGTTCCGGGGACACCATACTTATCTTGACCAGAGCTCCGCGGACACCCCACCTAACCCACGGCTCACCGGTACGGCTCGCGACGCCCGCTCCCCCTCGGCCCGGTACGCGTGTGCGCTCATCCACTCACTTCGGCGTCGGAGCAGTGACACCTGCCGACGTGCGCCCTCCGCCAGCGCGGGATGAGTACGGTCTCCCCCGGACTGCCTCCCGCTGTCCGTAACCGGGACACACGCCGTCGCCGTCTTCGCCGTCTTTGCCGTTCTTCCAGTCTTCCCTTTTTCGTTGCCTTCAGTACATCCCGTACTCCCGCACCAGCTCAATCACCCGCGAGTACTGCTCGAAGCTGACGTTGTCGGGGACGGAGTGGTCGGAGTGGTAGATGTACCCGCCGCCCTGCTTGGCCAGGGGGATCTTCGAGGCGATCTCCTGCTCGATGACCTTCGGGTCGGGATGCGCCATCGCCCGCACGTCGATCCCGCCCATGAAGGCCAGCCGGTCGCCCCAGAGCCCCTTCAGCTTCACGAGGTCCATTCCCGCCTTCACTTCGAGCGGCTGCAACACATCGAAGCCGGCCTCGATGAACAGCGGGACGTACTCCTCCACGTACCCACAGCTGTGGAGTAGCATGGGCTTCCCGCGCGACTTGAAGCAGTCGCAGATGATCTTGTGCCCGGGCCAGAACAGGTCCCGGTACATCTCGACCGACATGAAGCCCTTGTGCTTGTAGCCCAGGTCGTCGAACGCCCACCCGGCGTCGAACTCGACCCCTCGCTCCATCATGGCCTCGGCGATCTCGACGCAGAGCCGCGCGTCGGTCATCGCCATGTCCAGCACCCACTCGGGGTCCTCCACCATCGCCATCATCAGCCCTTCGGGGCTGACCATGTTGCAGACCTTCGTGAAGCCCGGCCCGCAACTGAAGTGACAGAAGAGCCCGGCCTCCCGCGCCGCCCGGTTGCCCTCGAGTATCGCGTCCCAGGACACCCGCGACTCGTTCATTGCCATCCGCGGCTTGTGTTCCTCCCACAGCTCGCGAGTGGTGATGGTGAAGTCGATCAGCTCCGGCGTCGAGGTCTTGCCCTTCCAGTTCCGCCACACGTTCCCGTCGCCCGTCTTGGTGATGGCGTACTCGGGCGTGTCCTCGATGGTCTCTGTCGGCAGCTGCAGGGAGTTGTCGATCCAGGCCCCCCAGAACTCGTACCCGAAGTAGTCGTTGGGCGACTTGTCCGCTGGCAGGCCCTCGCTCCGCCAGCGCTCGATGGTGGTGCCCCACGGCGAGTCGTGGATCGCGACCCGGTCCGACTCCTCATGCGCGATGGCCCGCAGAACACGCTCTCGCGACGTCATGTCTCAATCCTCCTGACGCGAAGACGGGCCCCGGTCCCACCCGCGCGAAACCGGCGCCCGTCCAACTTCTCTCAGCGCCCCCTCCCCGCCCGCCTAGTTGTACCGAGCGCACGTCCACTCGTTTATGTTTTGGACGAGGTCGATGGTGCGCTCGTAGGGGATGAATTTGGCGTGGCCGTCGCAGTAGGCGGCCATGAACCAGGTGCCCTTGCCGTGGCGGGCGGGAGTCGCATCGATCTCGTAGTAGATCGCCTCGGCCAGGCGGTAGTCGCCGGCATTGGCCGTGCCGGTGAAGATCACGTAGTCATGTGGGCTGTAGCTGTTGGCGCCCAGGAAGCGCGAGTCGCAGAGGAGGATCGTGCTCGCGGCGTCCTCGATGACCCCCTGGCGCTTGCCGGCCGGTCCGCCCGTGGCGATGGGTGGGGTGAGCGAGAGGTTCGGCTCCATGGCGTTGATGCCGTAGGAGTAACCCCTGCCCGGCACGTTCTCGAAGGCGCGCACGAAGCGGCTCTGCGCCCAGCCCACCCCGGTGTAGCGGTCCATCTTGAGGGTGCTGCCGGGGCAGTCGTAGACCTGGTCGTTGTTCACGTAGCCCTGGAAGATCACGTCGGCCCAGCCACTGAGGTAGACGTCGTTGTATAGCGCGTACGGGAACTCTTCGTCGTAGTCCTGCGCATACATGCGCATGGCCGTCCCCAGCTGCTGGAGGTTGGCCGTACACTGCGTCTGGTAGGCTTTCTTCCGTGCGTTGTTGAACACAGGGAAGAGGATCGCCGCCAGGATGGCGATGATCGCGATCACGATCAACAGCTCAACTAGCGTGAATGCGGCTCTGGTTCTCATCGCGGCCCTCACTCCTCGGTTGGCATTGGTTTGATGCGTTCGACGGACGCGAGGACATTCCCTCCCTCGGACGCCCGGTTACGTCCCGCGATCCGACGCAGGCTCCGTGCTCGGGCCAGACCGCCCTCCCGCCCTCCTGGGGGCGCCGGGGCGAGTGTCATGGCCTCACTGGCGCTCTTCTTCGTCGTGCCCGCCGACACCTCCTTCACGCCCGCAAGTTCTGCGCAAGAGGAGACTGGGGCTGTCGGGATGAACTGGCGGCCCGAGTACGGGCCGACTGATTGGGGCCCCTGATCGCTCCACGGACGTGATGCCATGGCCGAGGCGCCGTTCTGGTTCCGAATCCGCAAGGTGGTCTATGGCGTGCTTCTGGGGTTGGTGGGCAGTGGGGCGATCTTGGTCTGGCGGTATGGGAACCTCCCTTTCTCCCGTCGTTTTGAGGAGTTCGAGCTGGCCACCTTCGATGACCGCATGAACTGGCGGGGCCCGGCGCTGGAGGCCGCCCGCGAGGACCCCGTCGTGATCGTGGCGATCGACGAGCTCTCCCTGGGCTCCATGAGCGATGCGGGCCTGACGTACCCCTGGCCTCGCGAGACCCACGCGAAGCTGATTCGGCAGCTGATGCGGGGCGGCGCGAAGGTCATCGCCTTCGACGTCAACTTCGACACGGTCGTGCCAGCCCCCAATCAGAAGCCTCCGAGCCCGGAGGACTACTTCTGGGAGCCCAAGCCCTGCGCCTCCGATCTGAAGTTCGCCCAGGCGATCCAGGAGGCCGGGAATGTGATCCTGGCCGCCGTCATCGAGCGGAAGGTGGTCACCGTCGAGGGCCGCGACGAGTCCGTTGAGAACGCGGCCTATCCGGCCCCGCTGTTCGACGACGTGGCGGCGGCCCACGCCGATGCGACTACGCCGATCGACTTCGACGGCACCGTGCGCCGCGCCCGCACCACTTCGACCTTCCGCGAGGAGCGATTGGCCAGCTTCCCCGTAGCCGTTGCCGCGGCCTATCGCGCTGACACCCCGCTCTCGGGCGCCATGAATGGCGCCCCTACACGGTCGGGCGCCATGAATGGCGCCCCTACACGGTCGGGCGCCATGAATGGCGCCCCTACGCGGTCGGGCGCGATGAATCGCGCCCCTACAGATGGCACTGGATGGCGCAAGCTAGCGGGCATGGGGCTGGAGAAGCAGGCGTTCGCGTTTGCGGATGCTTGGGGTCAGAGGCATCGGCGCTCGCTGGACGGCGAACGGGCCTTCCCCGTGGACTTCCACGGGCCGCCCGGTACGACGCCGACCGTAGAGTACGCCTCGGTGCTGGCCTACGGCGCCGGCGAACTCGACCGCTTCCGGGGCAAGATCGTGTTGGTTGGCGCGACCGCGCCGGAGCTGCACGACGTGTTTGACGTTCCCATCCGGCGTACCGGTCGGGCGAGGTCCGGCGAGGAGGAAATGCCGGGTGTCGAGATCCACGCCAATGCGATCCGGACCCTCCTGTCCGACCGCTGCATTCGGCCGGCACCCGTCTGGGTGGCGGTCGTGTGGACCTTGCTCGTGGGCTGCCTGACCGGGATCGCGACGTTCCACCTGCGCCCGCTGCCGGCGCTCCTGACCTACCTCCCGCTCATGGCGATCGCCCACATCGTGGTCGCCTTCTGGCTGTTCGTCAACCGGGACCTGTGGGTCAACGTCACGCTGCCCGTGATCGGAGCCCTGCTCACCTCCTACGTCGCCTCGACGGTCTTTGCCTACTTCACCGTCGAGCGGGAGCGCAACCACATCCAACGAGCGTGGGCCAAGCGCGTGTCGCCGGAAGTGCTGCAGAAGCTCGTCCAGAACCCCCGCCTGCAGCAGGTGGCCGGACGGACCCTGCAGGCCACCGTCCTGTTCTCCGACCTGCGGAACTTCACGATGTACTGCCACGCCTGGCCGCCGGCGGAGGTCGTGCGCCGGCTGAACGAGATCTTCGACCGCATGACGCGCGTCATTACCGACCGCGGCGGCACGCTCGACAAGTTCATCGGCGACGGGATCATGGCCGTGTTCGGCGACCCGGTGCCCCACGAGGATCACGCCCGTCGCGCGCTGTTGGCCGCGATCGACATGCTGCGGGCCATGAAGGAGCTTCAGGAATCAGCGGCAGCGCGGGGCGACGAGCCGATGCGGATGGGGATCGGCATCCACACCGGCGAGCTGGTCGCAGGCGACATCGGGTCGGAGCTGTTCCTGGAGTACACCGTCATCGGCGATACGGTAAGTACCGCCTCGCGCCTGGAGGGGCTGAACAAGGACTACAAGACCAACATCATCTGCAGCGGCGACACGCTCGCACAAGCGGGCGAGGGCATCCCCACGCGGTTGCTCGACACGACCACCGTCCGCGGCCGCGAAACGCCGTTGCAGGTGTATGAGGTGGTTTGGGAGAAGGAAGAACGAGTGGGCGGGCGCCATGAATGGCGCCCCTACATTCGGGCGCGATGAATCGCGCCCCTACATTTGGGCGTGACGAATCACGCCCCTACTTGGGTGGGGTGGATCGCGCGCCTTGGGCGGGGTGGGGCGCTCGAAGCCGTGTTCCTGGCGTACGTCCTATCACTCACAGCCTTTGCGGGGAGGGTCCGCCGCCGATGTACACACACACGCACCGCCGATTGCTGGGCATGGGTCTGATCGTCGCGTTGCTGCTGGGCGCGGGCGGCGGCGTCGCGGCACAGGGGCAGGTGAAGATCGTCGGGGTGATTCTGAGCGTGAAGCACCGTCCGGGGCCGAGCGGGAACTTCGTGGTGAGCAAGGTCGGCGCCCTCCTGCCGGCAGGCAGCCGGGTGCAGACGGGCGCGCGCAGCAAGTGCGCCCTGAAGTTCCCGAACGGCGGGGTCATCCGCATGGGGGAACGCAGCGACCTGGTGATCCAGAGCCCCAGTGACACCTCGATGAAGCTCAGCAGCGGGCAGCTCTGGGCGAAGGTGGTGGCGGGCACGACGGCTCAGGTCGAGGGCTCCTACGGCGTGGCCGTGGTCAAGGGCACGGAGTGGACCTTCGACGGCACGGCTATCACGTGCTACGACGGCATCGTCAGCTACCAGACCGCCGCCGGAAGCACCGACGTGCCTGCCGGATACAAGGGTATCGCCGACGCCAACGGCAACGTCGAACGCAAACCCGCCCCCGGGCGCGCCTACCCGGGAGGCGACCTGATCCAGTGGTTCGGCGGCATGCCCACCGGCGTCAGCGTGCAGACGACGCCCGGCAGCGCGCCGGGGGCGGAGCGCAAGGAGATGGATGCCCCGATCGACCGCACGATCAGCGCGGCCGTGACGCCCGGCGCGGGTAACCTCAACGTCATCGTCCAGGGCCTGAACGTGGACACGGTCGCCGCTCGGGAGCGCGTGGCGGTGATGGCGGACCCGTCCCGAGCGGATGCCACGTGGGGCTTCTTCCCGGGCATCGACCCGAACACACTGGCGCCGCTGTCGATCTCCCGCCCGACGGCCGCTTTGGGATCCCTCTCCTCGGCGCCCTTCGGGCAAGCCCCCGGGCTGCCGGACAAGCGCACGTTCTTCGGCCCCTACACGCCGGCGGACGCCTTCGGGTACATCAGCGATACGGGCGGCACCGCCGGGCTGCGCGTACGCCCGCACGCCGTCTGGGGGCCGGTGTACCTCGAGGTCGGCGCCACGGCTCGTCTCTCCGAATGGTACGGTGACGGCGTGGACGTCACCGAGGCGTTCGCCTCCTACCGCGATGACTGGGGCGACGTGACGGTCGGGCGGCAGCGGTTCCTCGAGGGGCCGGTGAACAACAGCCGACTGGGCTCGCTCCTGAGCTACGACACAGGGGATGCGGTGCGGGTGCAGACCCACTTCGGCAAGGTCGGCGTGGATGCGGCGTACGTCCAGAAGATGGCGCCCATCCTCGGGCCGACCGCTCGCGGCTGGTATGGCCGGCTGGAGTGCCCCGTGCTCGATGGGATGGCCGGTGTGAACCTGGCGACCAACGACAATGCGGGCGGCGATCTCGGCTACAGCCTCGACCTGGGCGTGCCCGTGGTCAAGGGTACGCTGGACCTCTATGGCGAGTTCGGCGTCGATCCGTTCAACCGCACGCTCTACACCGTCGGCGCCTACTTCCCGAGCCTGTACCAGAGCCAGGACATCGACCTGTTCATCGAGTTCGCCAGGCGGGAACAGCTCCCCTCACTCGGCAGCCTGCGCCTGTATAAGCACTTCAACGAGGACCTCACCGCGGTCCTCTCACTAGACCAGGCGTCCGGGGATTCGCTGCACATGGGAGCCGGCGTGATCTGGCGGTTCGGGGACTAGACTGTAGTTCAGCACATTACGCTGCTGAGGGCAGGTCTGCTGGGCCATCGGCGGGCCAGGAGCTTGGGTTTTCTGTGCTCGGGCCGCTACTGCGGTACGCTTGAAAGGCGATCTGGCGCAGGAAGTCTTGGGTTTGGCCTAGACTCAGATGCACGG
>VGFC01000240.1 GCA_016869045.1 Armatimonadota bacterium | reverse complement strand
GCCTGTCTCCCGTGATTGTAGTGGTTCTGTCGCCCCTTGCGGGGCTTGAGGGAGGGTGGGGGCGGCCGGTTCCACGGGCTTGCGCCCGTGGCTACTCATCCTTCGCCCCTGACGGGGCGAACGGGGTGTCTCTGCCCCGAAGGGGCAGAGGATGGATAGCCGTGGGCGAAGCCCACGGACCAGGGCCCCCTCCCCTCTTGAGCCCCGAAGGGGCGACGGAAGATGCCAAGGTTCACACGAGACAGCGGACTAGTGGCCTGTCTCCCGTGATTGTAGTGGTTCTGTCGCCCCTTGCGGGGCTTGAGGGAGGGTGGGGGCGGCCGGTTCCACGGGCTTGCGCCCGTGGCTACTCATCCTTCGCCCCTGACGGGGCGAACGGGGTATCTCTGCCCCGAAGGGGCAGAGGATGGATAGCCGTGGGCGAAGCCCACGGACCAGGGCCCCCTCCCCTCTTGAGCCCCGAAGGGGCGACGGAAGATGCCAAGGTTCACACGAGACAGCGGACTAGTTCGCACATTCATGGCGGAGGATCGCGTCCGTGGTTGATCCCGCGGTACTGAACAGGATTGGCGAACACTTCGCGGCGGGCTACTTCGAGGAGGCCGAGGCGTCGCCCGTGCTCCGCTGGTCGCGGGCGGTCCGGCGGCGCTTCGAGAACCGCGCGCCGGGCGTGTACGACGGCGGGCTGCTGTATCCCTGCGGCACGAACCAGTTGCCGCCAGATGTCTGCGAGAACCGCTGCCTGGTTCCTTCCTACTCCTTCACCTGGGGGCTGAACGAGGACGGGATCGCCGCCGCGATGGGCGAGGCCGACGAGGAGACGTGCGAGGCGCTGGAGGCTCTGCGGGACTCGATGCGTGCGGAGTACGCGCGGCTGTGCTTCCCGACCTCGCCCCACACGGTGGGCGGGAACGGCTACACACATAGCGTGCCGAACTACGGTCGGGTCATCCGTGAGGGGCTGAACGAGCACGGGAGGAGGATCAAGCAGGGCCTGGCCGAGGCGACGGAGGCGGGAGATCAGGCGAGGATCGAGTTCTACCTGGGGATGCAGGACGTGCTGGAGGGAGTGAGGGTGTGGGTCCGGCGGCTGAGGGAGCACCTGCGCAAAAGAGGGACACCATACCTATTTCTATCGGCGACCGAGACGATCGCCGATAGAAATAGGTATGGTGTCCCTCTTTTGCGCTTGGCGGAGGCCTTGGAGCGGGTGCCCTTCGAGCCGGCGAGGACCTTCTATGAGGCGGTGGTGGCGTATAACCTCGTGTACTACATGGACGACTGCGACAACCCGGGGCGACTGGATCAGGAGTTGCAGCCCCTCTACGAGGCGGACCTCGCGGCGGGGCGGATCACGCGCGACGAGGCGGCTGCTCTCGTCGCGGCATTCGCCGAGAACGTGAAGGCGGTGACGGGTTGGAGCGCGGCCATCGGGGGGACGCGGCCGGACGGCGAGCCGGGCTACAACGACGTCACGCTGATGTGCCTGGAGTCGGCGCATGGGCGCTTCCGGCCGAGCTACGAGCTACGCGTGCGCCGCGACATGCCGGACGAGGTCTGGGAGGCGGCCCTGGATGCCGTCGCGACCGGCTCCGGCAACCCGGCCTTCTACAACGAGAAGGGCTACCTGGCCGGGCTGCTCGATGCGGACCTCGGGCTAACCGAGGAGGACGCGACCTGGTGGAACGGCGGCGGCTGCACGGAGACGATGGTGCACGGCCGCTCGAACGTGGGCTCGCTGGAGGCGGGGCTGAACATGGCCCTCGTCTTCGATGCGACGATGCGCAAGCACCTGGCCGAGGCGCCGACCTTCGAGGCGTTTCTCGAGCACGCGAAGGCCGACCTCGCGCGGGCGATCGAGCAGATCGTGGTCGACGTGAACCGCCACCTGGAGGCCAAGGCCACGTGGCTGCCGCAGCCGATGCGCAGCCTCCTGATCGACGATTGCCTCGATCGGGGCATCGAGTACAACGCGGGCGGGGCGCGCTACAACTGGAGCGTCGTGAACATCGCCGGGCTGACGAACGTGATCGACTCCCTGGCGGCCGTCCGCGAGGTCGTCTTCGAGACCGGAGAGGTTGATGGGACAGACCTGCTGACGATCCTCGACGCCGACTTCGCGGGGCACGAGACGTTCCGGCGACGGGTCGCGCGCTGCCCGCGATTCGGCAACGACGACCCCGAGGTGGATTCGGTGGGGGCGGACATCGCCGGGTTCGTGTTCGCGGAGTTCCTGCGCCATCGGCCGTGGCGCGGGGGGCGATTCCTGCCCTCGGTCATCATGTTCGTGACATACGCCCAGGCCGGGACCGCGGTTGGCGCGACGCCCGACGGCCGCCACGCGGGTGAGCCGCTGGGCGATTCGATCGGGCCGCTGCAAGGCCGCGATACCCACGGTCCGACCGCGATGCTCAAGAGCGTGGCCGGCCTGCCGCTGCATCTAGCCATCGGGACGCCCATCCTGAACATGCGCCTGGCGAAGCGGTTCTTCCGCTCACCCGAAGGCCGCGCCAAGCTGCGCAACCTCGTCGAGACGTTCTTCGAGTTGGGCGGGCTGCAGCTGCAGCTCTCGGTGGTGGACCGCGCGGAACTCGAAGACGCGCTCGTACACCCCGAGCGGCATGGGGACCTCATCGTGCGCATCGGCGGGTATAGCGAGTACTTCGTCCGACTCTCCCCCGAGCTGCAGCGCTCCGTCCTGGAGCGAACCGAGTACGCGCCCTCCGCAACGTAGCCCGCGTGGGCGCCCTCACGAGCCGGCAGATTCCCTTGGCGTTCGTCCTCGGGATGGGGTAAGAGTCCAGGTAACCTGACGCCGCCTTCCCTGGCGAGATGGTGTTTGATGCCCGAGCCCGAAGGCACGCCAACGGAGCAGGCGATCGATCCGGAGGCCGTGTGCACTCCTGATCGGACGCCCGCGCTTGCGAGTACCCCCCAACTGGCCCGCCTCTTGCAGGGGGTGCGGCCCGTGGTGCTGGCCAGCTTCGCGTTCCTGAAACCCGCGCTCGATTCCGGGGCCCTGATCGCGGCCGCGGTCTACGTGGCGGTCGCGTGCGTCCTCAATGCCCACGTACCGCGGCGGAGAGCCGTTGCGGTTGCTGTCTGGGTGTTGTTGCTGGCGTGCGACCTTGGGTGGGTGACGGCGGCTCTGCTTCACTTCGGGGTGCCGCACGGCCTGGTGCCCCTCGGCTACGGCCTCGTCGTCGGACTGATCATCCTTCTTACGTCGCGCACTCTGGGGCTTGAGACGGGGATGTTGGCGATCACCTGCTACTGTGCGGCGGCGGTCGTCTACAGCAGCGTCCTGGTCAATGCCGTCATCGAGCAGACCGTGGCCTACCTCATCGCCGGCATCTCGCTCGCCGGCGGCCTCATCGGGTACGTGGTGAACGAGTCGCACAAGCTCGACACGAGCCGCCTCGCCCATCAGCGCATCCACACGCTGGTGCTCGCCACCGAGGCCGTGGCCTCAGGTGAGGAGAGCGGATCGGTGTGGCCTTCCGTCGCCAGCTATGCGGCGGGCGTCGTCGAGGCGCGGCGCACTTGGGTCGTGTCGGTCGATCCCGCCTCCTCCGCCTTGCGGGTCCGCGCCGTGTACGGGCCGCGCTCTGCGTTGCAGGCCCCGGCTCTGAACCCCGAGGACCCGGGGCTGGCCGCCGAGATCCTCAAGAGTGGTCATGGCGTCCTCATCGCGGACCACGCGCGACGCGACTCTCGCCTCTCCGCCGCCGAACGGCTGCTGGTCGAGGACCATCTGATCGCCGCGCCGATCGCCACCACGGACACCGTTCTCGGTGTGGTGCTGGCGACCCGCAGGGGCGCCACTCGCGCCTTCACCCCGGACGACCTCCGGGCCCTGACGCTGCTCGGCCGGACCGTGGGGTTCCGCATCCAGAACGTGCGGCTGATCCGCGCCCTCAAGCAGCAGGCGACCCACGACTCGCTGACCGGCCTGCTGAACCACGGGAGTTTCCTGGAAGAGGTGGACATGCAGGTGGAGCTGGCGCGGTTGGGAAGGGAGCGTCTGAGCCTCGTCCTGATCGACATGGACGAGTTCAAGCAGGTGAACGACCGCGCGGGACACGCCGAGGGCAATCGGCTGCTGCAGGAGCTGTCGGAGACGCTGCGCTGTACGTTCCGGGCGGGCGACGTGCTCGGCCGCTGCGGCGGCGATGAGTTCGGTGTCCTGCTGCGGGGCGTCGGCGGCGAGGAAGCCTCGCAGATCAGCCGGCGAGCCGCCGCGGCAGTCCGCAGTCTGCGGGAGGCGATGGGACTGCCGGCGCGTACGTCGGCGAGTTGGGGAATCGCCTGCTTCCCCGACGACGCCAGAAGCACCGATGACCTGTTCCGCAAGGCCGATGCCCGGCTGTATGCTGCGAAGCGCGCCGGCGGCGACCGCGTGGCGTTTGGCGACCGCGAGGTTGACCGCGTCAGCGGCTAGCCCGGGACCGATGAGTCGTGCAAGGGTCCGCACAGTCCCGTTTGGGACGTGCGGACCCTCGCGTTAGACGGCGGAGGCGTAGCGTTCCCCTCTTTCCGAGGGGGAGGGCGTCAGGAGGCCTTGCGCTGACGACGACGGCGCAGATAGGCCAGCCCAAACGCCCCGAGTCCGAACCCGATCATCGTCGCCGGCTCCGGCACCTGCTCCACCCCGGTGATACCGTTCACCAGGATGTGGCCGGTCCACTCCCGCACGTAGAAGCTGCTCAAGGGACCCTTGCCTGCCAGCTCCTTGAGGTCCTTGAAGGCGATCGTGTAGGACTCCTTGGCGCCGGCTACCTGCTTCGCGGCGGCCTCGACCGAGGAGACGGGCACGTTCACGATCGAGCCATCGGCCAGCGTAACCACGATCTCGGTGTCATCGTCCTTCGGCTTGTAGGTGTTCAGCAGGAGCGTGGGCGAGGTGGCCACGATCGGCACCTTGCTGAAGCTGAAGATCAGCTTCTCATCGCCGTCCGGCCCGCCCCCCGAGATGCCCTGCGAGCCGCAACGCAGGAGGTTCTGGACGCCGCCCCCCAGGTCGTCCAGCCAGATCGTGCCGGTCTGCCCGTTCGGCAGGAAGGGCTGGCCGATCTTCGAGACGGCACTGAGGCTCAGATTGCCGCCATCGTTCCACAGGGCGCTCTGGTACGACGTGCCGACGTTCTGCTCCTTGATGCCCAGCGCCTTGGCGGACAGCGTGTAGTTGTAGATCTGCTGGGCGGCCGCACCGACCGACAGTACGACCAACAGCACGACGGCGACAGCCAAACTCAGCGTACGTGTCATCGCTACTACCTCCGGGTCTTGGTTCGCGCGTTCTGCACGCGTGCTGCGTGCGCGCACTCCGTCTGATCCCCGGAAGCATAGCCGACCGATTCCTCGCCAAGGCTAGCGCGATGCAAAACTGCTGCAACATGGCGGCGCGCGTTGCGGGGGGTGCTGTTGGCCTCCCGTTACGCGGCTCGTTACCCGCCGTTTCGGCGCGAAGGGGATAAGGGCACGAGAACCGAGCCGCGAGGCGCGTCGGGCGCGGCACATGACTGAGGTCCCAATCGATGCGACTGCGACGCCTCGGAGTTGCCGGACGCGGCTTTCCCCGCCGATCAGGCCTTTCGCTTGTTGAGCTGCTCGTGACCATGACCATCCTGGGCGTGGGTCTGGTCGGCGTCGCGTCGATGTTCACGACGTCCTACAAGACGCAGGTGCAGGCACACTTCGCGCAGGTGGCGACGGACACAGTGGTTACCCGAATCGAGGAGATGAAGGCTGCCGGCTACAACGGCATTGGGGTGGAGGCCTTCCCCGCGACCTTTGAGGTGCCGGAGCTGCCGCAAGGGGCGGGGACCATTTCCTACCAGCCGTACCCGAACGCGACGTCGCCCAACCAGTACCTGATCCAGATCACTGTCAGTTGGGGTGGTGGCCGCGGCATCGCGGGCCGGGTGTCCCTGCCGCTGGTGTTGTCGAACCACTCGTAGAGGCCGTCTACCGACCCGTGGAACGGTGTCTCATGAAGCGCTCCGCCACTAACCGCAAGGGACAGACGCTCTGGGAAGTGCTGCTCGCGATGACGCTCTTCTCCATCCTCGCCATGGGGACATCGCTCCTGTACGTCCAGGCCCTGCGCATGTACAAGCGCGGCAGTCGTGAGGCGACCAGCCGCGACAAGGCCGCGCTGGCGCTCGAGCACATCTTGCCGCAGCTGCGTGATGCCTTCAACGTCGAGTACCCCGGCCCGTCGTCCATCGTGTTCACGGAGGTCGCCAAGGACGCGAATGGCGACTATGTCGTGGACACGGCCAATCGGTCTCTGGTGTCCGGTGACGAGGTCCTCATCTACCGGTCGGACGCCAAGGCCACGATCGAGGAGTTCGTGCTGCCGCCGCCGCCCGTGGACCCCGAGGAAGAGGACCCCGACCCGCCGGACCCGGACGCCGAGCCGGACATAGGCTACCGGGGCGTCGAGGGTACCTACATCTGGCGGACGGAGAGAGTCTCGGAAGACGTACCGTGGTCGAAGCCTCAACTGATTACCGATGGCGTCGAGGATCTGACGTTCACCTACTCGCCCACCGAAGAGGCCCTGGAACTGGTCTGTGTGGCGGTGACGGTCGGACAGGGCGAGGCGCCGGGCTACTTCAACCGCACCGAGGTCGCGGCCGTCAAGGTCCGCAACCACTGAGCGCCTGGGCTCGAGCCCAGGCACAGGAGATGAGCGTCCACCATGACCAGTGCCCATCGCTTGCACAGACGTTCATCGCGACGCGGAGTGTCGTTCTGCTACGCGGTCATCGCCCTGACGGCGATGCTCTCGCTGGGCCTCGTGTTCATGCACGTGGCGCGGAACTCCTCGCACTGGGCCTCCACACACGCCCTGGATAAGCGCGCCGAGTATCTCGCCGAGTCGGGCGTGCACCGCGCCATCTGGATGATCCAGTTCAGCCGGGAGGGCGAGAGCCTGATCAACGACATCGTGGACAACGGCTCGGGCAAGAACGGCGTGGTCCGCACGTACCAATCGCCGCAGTGGCAGCTTCCCGGCGGGAGCTACAGCTTCAAGGCGGTCGGTCCGTACAAGGGCATGCCCTACACGCTCGCGATCACCGGCACCGGGATCGCGCGGACGGCCGGTCGCACAGTGCCGGCGCAGTCCTTTGCGATGGTGCGGGTCTTCAACCCGAAGGCGCCTGCGTCCGGCTCGCCGGCGGCGTACAGCAACTACGCGGTCTTCTCCAACCACAACGCCCAGATCAAGGACTACACGAAGATCTACGGGCACCCGGAGTATGGGGGGAAGGGTGTCTACGTCAATGGCAGACTGAAGTTCAAGGGCAAGCCGGTGGTCTACGGCGACATCCGCGTGACCGGCAGGTTCCACGACCTTAGGAAGGTCGGCCCGTGGCCGCCGGGTGAGTACAAGCGAGAGCAGCGGGTACCTCGCGAGCCGATGCCGACGGTGGACCTGGCTTACTACAAGTCGATCGCGGATGAGGTCTATTCGCATGACCTCCGGATCGACGGCCGTAAGCACACCAGCACAAGCCTGCAGAAGCCGCGGATCATCTACGTCGAGCACGACGTGACGCTGAAGGGCAACCTGGAGGGCTACGGAATCATCGTGGCCGGCCACAAGGTGACGATCGACGGGGACGTCAAGTACGGTTCGTCGCAAAGCGGGTGGGCGATCATCTGCGCCGGCAAGGTGAAGATCAAGCACGATGCCGAGGTCCATGGGGGCATCTACGCGCACAGCACCAAAAAGCACAAGGGCAAGGTAGAGGTGGAGGGCAACGCCAAGATCTTCGGGTGGATAGTAGCCGACACGGTGAAGCTGAAGAAGAAGGCGTTCATTGAGTACGATCCCGCCATCAGGAGCATGGACAATCTGCCCGGCGACATGGGACCCAGCGACAAGCCCGTGGTCGATCTCATGTTCTGGGGCGCGCTCTGAACCCGAATCTCGAGCCGCACCGACGTAGCTTCCGGGACCGTGGTGGACGTAGCCTCCCCACGGTCCCGGTCTGAAAAGGGACCGACCCGATGAGCGACATCCTCGTACGCTGCCGGCACTGTGGAGTCCTGAAGGCACCACGTGACATCTGCACGTGCCGAAGCGGCGAGCCCGCGGCCAAGGCCCCCAGGCCCGTCGCTCGCGTCGGACTGGCGAAGCCTCTGGCGTATGCGGAGGCGCCCGCAGCGTTCTTCGGCGGGCGACCCCTCACGGCGGTGGTTGCGGGCTTGCCCGTGAGCGCCCGGTACGCGCTGGCCGGTTTCGCCCTGATGGCCGCTGCCCTCCTGGCCGTTGCCTTCACCGGGGGGCGGCAGCGGGCGGGCCAGGGGGATAGGCCGATCGTGGCCGCGGCGCAACCGGTCACGATCCACCTGCCCGGCGCGAGGGCGACCGGGGGAGCGGCGCCGGCGGCGTTCTTCCCCATGCGTCTCGCCAATGGCACGACCATCCAGGTGCCTTGGACCAGCGAGGACGCAACCGGGGATCAGACGGACCCGTCCCGGTTCCTCCCTGCCCCTCGCCACCGTTCCTACTCCAACGACAATGACTGGGAAGCGGACGGAAGTGGACCCTCAGCCGCGCCCGTGGGCTTCATCTTGTTTGACCGCTCGGCGATGGTCGGCCCGCCGTCCGGCGCCACCCGAGCCAAGAGCAAGCCCGCCCAGAGCGCCAGGTCGCAACCCAAGGCGGCCTCGTCCAAGCCCGCGAAGTCCAAGAAGCCCGAGGGTGGCAAGCCCACCGGGGCCGCCGACAAGAAGCCGGAAGCCACCCTCACCGACCTCGGCACACTCGGCGGCGAGGAGAGCGTGGCCTACGACCTCAACGAAAAGGGCCAGGTCGTCGGCAAGTCCCAGACCGCCTCGGGCGAGTGGCACGCCTTCCTCTGGGAAGACGGCACGATGCAGGACCTCGGTTCGTTCGGCGGCGAGAGCTGCGCCTGCGCGATCAACGAGAAGGGGGAAGTCGCGGGCTACTCCTACGTCAAGGGCAGCCGCGGTCCGTGCCGGGCGGTGCGCTGGTCGGCCGCCGGCGAGATGACCACCCTGGGTTGGCTGAAGGAGTGGGTGGAGCACCGCGGCAGCGCCATCACCGAATCGGGAATGGTCTTGGGCTGGGCCGCCGGCGAGGACAGCTCTGAGTCGGCGGCGTTGATGTGGGCGAAGGAGAAGCCGGCCCAGCTTGCCTCGACCTCCGGCAGCGCCGCCTACGACGCGAACCTGAAGGGCACGATCGTCGGCTATGAGGGGTTCGACGGCCGGCGAACGGCCGTCACCTGGCGCATCGGGGCCAAGCCGAAGCGGCTGCCGGGCCTTGGCGACGGCTGGAGTGAGGCACGGGCGGTCAACGCGGACGGACACGTCGTCGGCTTCCGCCAACCCACCGGCGGTCACGCGTGCGCCTTCCTCACCCGCGGCGACAAGCTGGAGGACCTGAAGAACCTCGACGGCTACACCATGTCCGTCGCGCAGGGGATCAACGACTCGGACCACGTGGTCGGGTACGTGTGGAAGGGCAAGGACAAGGACCGTAAGGAGCGCGCGTTCATCTGGCGCGACGGCAGCATGGCCGACCTCAACACCCTCGTCCCCGGCGACGCTGTGATCGAGAAGGCCCGCCGCATCAACAACCGCGGCCAGATCGCGGCGGCGGCCCTCATCGGCGGCAAGACCCACGCCTGCCTCATCGAGCTGGGCTGAACCCGGCTCCACGCCCCGGGGAAATGGGCCCCGTTACCTCGCGTTTCGCGTCCCGTTACCAGCGCTTTCCGGCCCTGCGGAAGAATGTGAGGGATGAGATTCCGGGCTTGCCTTAGAGGCGCCAGCCAACGCCATGAGTGACATCCTCGTCCGTTGCCGGCACTGCGGGATCCTGAAGTCCCCGCGAGACATCTGCGTCTGTCGCCTGGGGGAGCCGCCCAAGCCTGCCCCCAAGCCGATCGTGCGCGTTGGGCTCGGCATCCCGCTCGGGCCCCCGGTACGGACGGGCGGGTTCTTCTCCCGACGCAGCCTCACTGCGGTGATCTCGGGACTGCCGTCGAGCGTCCGGTACGGACTCGCCGGCCTTGGGCTGATGGCCGCGGCCCTGCTCGCGCTCGCCTTGACCGGGACACAAAGCCACCCCACGGACGAGCCCGGCGCCCATGCCGCGCCCGCCGTGACGGTGAGCGTGCAGCTGCCTGCGCCGTCGTTCGGACGCACCAGCGCCCCGGCGTTCGTCCCCGTCCGGACGGCCAACGGCAGCACGGCTGAGGTGGTCTGGGCCAGTGAGGAGACGCCCGAAGGCGCAGTTCGCGTTGCACGGACGTCGTCGCCGTCTCGAACGCTCCCGTCGCGGCGCAAGATCATGCCGCCCGCCCTCAACGTGAACCCAGGCCCCGGCTCAGACGCCCCCGTCTTCCTCGACGGGTCTGCGCCATCGGCCACGTCGGCCGGGGATCGCCCCAGGACGGCCCGCGCCGGTTCGGGAGCCGCTCGTGGCAGGACCTCGAAGGCGGGGAAGCCCAAGGAGGACAAGCCCACTACGTCCGACGAGAAGCCGGCTGCTCAGGCCACCTTCACCGACCTCGGCACACTCGGCGGCGAGGAGAGCGTGGCCTACGACCTCAACGAGAAGGGTCAGGTCGTCGGCAAGTCCCAGACCGCCTCGGGCGAGTGGCATGCCTTCCTCTGGGAAGACGGTACGATGCAGGACCTCGGTTCGCTCGGTGGCGAGAGCTGCGCGTGCGCGATCAACGAGAAGGGCGAGGTGGCGGGCTACTCCTACGTCAAGGGCAGCCGCGGTCCGTGCCGGGCGGTGCGCTGGTCGGCCGCCGGTGAGATGACCACGCTGGGGTGGCTGAAGGAGTGGGTGGAGCACCGCGGCGGCGCCATTACCGAGTCCGGCATGGTCTTCGGCTGGGCCGCCGGCGAAGATGGCTCGCAGTCGGCGGCCTTGATGTGGGCCAAGGAGAAGCCGGCCCAGCTCGCCTCGACCTCCGGCAGCGCCGCCTACGACGCGAACCTGAAGGGCACCATCGTCGGCTATGAGGGGTTCGACGGCCGCCGAACGGCCGTCACCTGGCGCATCGGGGCCAAGGCCAAGGCGCTTCCCGGCCTGGGCGAAGGCTGGAGCGAAGCCCGCGCCGTGAACGCGGACGGACACGTGGTCGGGTTCCGCCAACCGACCGGCGGTCGCGCTTGCGCCTTCCTCAGCCGCGGCGACAAGCTGGAAGTGCTGAAGAACCTCGACGGCTACACCATGTCCGTCGCTCAGGGGATCAACGACTCGGACCAGGTCGTCGGCTATGTCTGGAAGGGCAAGGGCAACGACCGCAAGGAGCGCGCATTCATCTGGCGCGACGACAGCATGACGGACCTCAACACCCTCATCTCCGGCGACGCTGTGATCGAGAAGGCCCGCCGCATCAACAATAGCGGGCAGATCGCGGTCGCGGCCCTCATCGGCGGCCAAGCGCACGCCTGCCTCATTGAGCTGGATAGGAAAAAGAGGGACACCATACCAATTTCCAGACCTGAGCCCTGAGGCTTCAGCGGAAACGCCCTATGGAAATTGGTATGGTGTCCCTCTTTTTCTCTAGCGCAAGTTTGAGACTTTGAGAGACCCCTGATCGCGCTACGGGGGTGTAGGGGGCCTCTACGCCGATTTCGACCCTCAGTTTCGCGAAGGCGTAGTGTAAAGGACTTTGGGTATTCC
>VGFC01000239.1 GCA_016869045.1 Armatimonadota bacterium | reverse complement strand
GGCTTGCCCGAGGAGAAGAGATCGAGCGTCCGCTGGCGCTGCTGGGCGGACTCGTTGACCGTCTCGATGGTCTGGAACGGAAGGGCGATGCGAACCGGAGCCGTCTTCCGGCCCGAGGCGTCGTACTTGCCCTCCCAGATGAGTTCGGTCATGTCTCCTACCCCCCTGCCCCCCTTCCTTCAGAAGGGGGGAACGACGACGGGACGGCGTCGGGCTGGGAAGCCCGACCTACGAACGTCAACGGCAGCCACAGTACTCATGCGCGAGCCGCGCATGCCACCGAACGGGTTGTTCTGCCCCCGTTTTGTGGTCCACTCAGGAGGTTAGGATCCCGGGTTGTTGGCGAGCCTTTTGAGGGCTCGCGATTGCCTGTTTGTTGGACGTCATGGTACACTTCCAGTTGCCCGCTCGGAGGATCGGGCAACGCAGGGGTGCGACCCGAGCGCCGCAGCGGGTGGCTGTACGGATGGGGGCAGGTCCTGCGCCAGTGGGGTCTGCCCCTCGTAGTGGTGAGCATCCGTCAGCCCCCCAAGCGATAAACCCAGTCGTGGGCGGTTCTCGCCCGCCCGGGACTGCGCCTCCCAGGCGGCGCGGAATTCCGTGGGCGTCCGGTAACCCAGGCTGCTGTGCGGCCGCTCCTGGTTGTACTCCCGCCGCCACAGTTCGGTGACCACCCGGGCTTCGGCCACGGTGGCAAAGACCTCCCCGTTCAGGCATTCGTCCCGCAGCCGGCTGTGGAAGCTCTCGCCGAACCCATTCTGCCACGGGCTCCCGGGCTCGATGTAATGGGTCTGCGTGCCGGCTTCCGCCAGCCACGCTTTGAGCTGACACGCCACGAACTCCGGCCCGTTGTCGCTGCGCAGGAACTCCGGCCGGCCGCGTTGCGCGAAGAGCGGCTGGAGCACTTCGATCACCCGGCCAGCTCGGATCGAGGGATCCACTTCGATCGCCAAGCACTCCCTGGTGAACTCGTCGAGCAAGGTCAGCAGCTTCAGCTTTCGCCCTGAATCACAGGCATCGTGGATGAAATCATAGGTCCAGACGTGGTTCGGGTGCGTCGCCTGACACGGCACGCTGGCGCCCGACCGCGCCCGCTTCCGCCGCGGACGGTTCTTCAGGGAGAGTCCCTCTTTCCTCCACACCCGATAGACGCGTTTGTGGTTGATCCGCTCCCCAGCGCGTCGCAGCGTCGCCCAGGCGCGCCGGTAGCCATAGCGCTTCTTTCTCCGCGCCAGTCTCTTCAGACGCTCCGCCAGCGGCGCATCGTCGCGAGGGTGCGGCCGGTAACGCGCCGTCGAGCGACTGACCCCAACCAGTCGGGACGCCTGGCGCTCCGACAGGCTCTGGTCCCGCAGCCGCTTCACCCCCTCGCGCCGCCGGGGAGCGTTCACCAGTTTCCCGACAGCAGCTCCTTCATCGCGTCGATCTCAAGGTCCCGCTCCGCCACCAGCCGCTTTAACCGCGCATTCTCCTTCTCCAGCTCCCGCAGCCGGCGCACCTCCGGCACGCTCACCCCGCCGTACTTCCGCCGCCACCGGTAGTACGTGTTCTCCGCGATCCCCTGCTCCCGACACGCCTCCGGAACCCCCTTCCCGCTCTGTGCCACCGCCCGCAGTATCCCGACGATCTGCTCCTCGCTGAACCGTCTCCGCTTCATACTGAACCTCCCGTTCTCCGGGAGATCCTAACCTACCACATGGACCAGTTTTCGGGGAGCAGGCCAGCCGAGGCGCACAGGCGGGGCCCATAGAAGCCTATCACGCCGCGGCAGGGATCGGCCAAGGCGGGAAGGGCGTGCTGCGTCACTCCCGCGCTGCCGTGCTGCGGCAAGAGTAGCGTCAACGTGCAGCGTGGGGACCGCGGAGCGCAGTGGAAGCGAGGTATACGACGAACGATGAGCCCCGTGCACCAGATAATGGCGATCGTTCGAGAACTTGTCAACCAACCGCAAGTCCACGCGGGCCTCTACCGTCACAGGGCCCGGTTCAACCAGGCGTGCAGCTCCATGGACGCGATTGAGGACACAGAGATGGCGATTGAGGCCTATGAGTCCCGTCACTGTGGGACGGGGAAGGGGGCGCTGTATGTCGCCACGTATGGGCTCCTGCAGGCCATGGTCGTGCAGCAAGACGCCGCCCGGCACCTGCTGACCGCACTCGGGGAGGACGTGGACCTGCCCTCGCTCCCCCAGTTGGTGAAGGTCCGCGACATCCGGAACCGGGCCGTCGGTCACCCCACGAAGAGGGATCGGCAGCGCGCCGCCTCCTACCATTTCATCAGCCGCGACAGCCTCAGCTACGAGGGATTTGAGCTCACCTCGTGGCCTGCCCCGCGCCACAAGGAGACGGAGCCGGTCCACACCCACGAGTGCATTCGCGGCCAACGCAAAGCAATCGTGGGCATCCTGTCGAAGGCCGAAGCTGCCCTCAGACGCCTCGCCAAGCCCGGAAAGGGCGAGCAGCCATAGGAGTGGGTCCTCCAGCCAGCCCCAAACACGCCACAGCCCTGGCAGAGGCACCCCGTGCCTCCCGCCACTGCGCGCCGTCACGGCCGGAACGACCCATCGCTCCGTGCTCTATCTGCCGTATTCGAAGCCACGTCTCGAGGAGCTGCGCATGGTGGGGGCCGCTGACCCGGGTTGGGTGAGGCAGAAGGGGACGGCGCCGGAGTATGGCTGGCGGCCGGTCACTCCGCAGGAGGCGGAGCGGCGGCAACCGTCTGGTCCGCCTGTTCCTGCCGCACACGCTCGGCGATCCACGTGTGCAGCAGCGTCTCCACGTCGATCCCCTTGGCGGCTGCCATCAACCTGAGGGGCTTGAACTCCTCACAGGCAAAGCGTAGGGATACCACGATGCGGAGGGGGCCGAAGGTGACGTTGTCGACGGGCTCTAGCTCGTCTTCATAGTCAGTGAGGTCGTGAGTATCCCACCACTCCGCCGCTTCCTCGTCCGTCTTGAAGTCAGGGATGCGCCTCCTGGGCATGGGCTCCTTGGGCCCCTCCTCTCTGTATGGTCAGTATCTACACCCAGACCACGGGGGAGTCAAGCGGTTAGGTCGGGTCAAGCACGGCTTGAACCACGAGGACCGCGAAGAAGGCACGAAGAGGGCAGCCTCGCTTCACGCCGAACTGGCATCCCTGTCGCCTGTCCTTACTCACCCTCTCGGAGTCGCCTCATGCCCCCTGAGCCCTTGCGTGCCGTCATCATCGGAGCGGGCCATCGGTCCGTGCTGTATGCTTCGTACTCGAAGACGCATCCCGAGGAGCTGCAGGTGGTCGGGGTCGCTGATCCTGATCCCGTAAGGCGGGAGAGGACGGCGCAGGAGTATGCGCTGCCGCGAGAGCGCGTGTTCCTGACTGCCGAGGAGCTGGCGCGGGAGCCGCGGTTTGCGGACGTCGCGATCAACGGGACGATGGACCGCGACCATGTGCCGACGACGCTGCCGCTGCTCGAGGCGGGGTACCACGTCCTGCTGGAGAAGCCGATCTGTCCGACGCGGGAAGAGCTGCTGGCGCTGGTGGATGCCGCGCGGAGGACGGGCACGAAGGTGATGATCTGCCACGTCCTGCGCTTCGCGCCGTTCTACGCGGCCATCCGCGAGCGCGTGGCAGCGGGCGAGATCGGCGACCTGCTGAGCGTGCAGACGGTCGAGAACGTGAGCTACCACCACATGGCGGTCGGGTTCGTGCGCGGGAAGTGGAACCGGCGCGACAAGAGCAACCCGATGCTCATGGCGAAGTGCTGCCACGACCTGGACCTGATCTGCTGGATGAAGAGCGGGATCGCGCCGACGAAGGTCGCGAGCTTCGGCGGGCTCACGTACTTCCGCCCCGAGCGCGCGCCGGAGGGCTCGGGCACGCGCTGCCTGGTGGACTGCCCCATCGAGCGGGAGTGTGACTACTCGGCCTACAAGCACTACATCGAGCAGGGCCTGTGGAGCTACTACGCGTGGGAGTGCCTGGAGCATCTGGGCACGCCGACCATGGAGCAGAAGATCGAGTCCCTGAAGATCGACAACCCCTACGGGCGGTGCGTCTGGCGCTGCGACAACGACGTGGTGGACCACCAGGCGGTCGCGATCGAGTTCGCCGATGGCTCAACTGCGACGCACAACATGATCGGCGGCGTCGCGCGCCCGTGCCGCTCCATGTACCTCATCGGCACGCGGGGCGAGATTCAGGGGACGATGGAGGAAGGGAGGTTCGTCATCCGCCACAACGACGCGCGGGAGAGCCACGAGTACACGGAGGAGGTCGTGGACCTGAGCGTCTCGCGGGACATGCACGGCGGCGGCGACCTGCGCCTCGTCGCCGACTTCCTGCGCGTCGTGCGCGGGGAGCCGGCATCACTCTCGACCACCGACCTGATGGACTCGGTTAACGGGCACCTCATCGCCTTCGCAGCGGATGAGGCGATGGCGGAGGCGAGGGTTGTCGCGATAGCGGAGGTCGGGCGAGGCAACGGCTGAAACACGAAGAGCGCGAAGCCCTCGAAGAGCCACGAAGAACGGCACGGCAGGCGTGGTCAGAACCGATGGTCTGCCTGCGTCCGCAGGCGGACCATCGGTTCTGACCACAGGTCGTCTTCGTGCTGCTTCGTGCCTTCTTCGCGGTCTTCGTGGTTCAGCCGTCACCGTCCAGCTTGTCCACGATGGCCTGCAGGAAGCGCACGTCGATCCGGCACTGGTCGATGACGGAGTCGGGCGGGTGTTGGCTATACTCGCAGTGGAAGCTGATCGGGCCGCTGAAGCCCATGTCCTTGAGCAGCTTCATCACCTGCGGGAAGTTGCCGAAGCCCATGCCGAGCGGCCAGACGTCGATGCTCCAACTGCCGTCGGGGTTCTTCTTGCGGACGAGGTCCTTGAAGGCGCAGGCGGAGAGGTAGTCCTTCACGATGTCGAAGGCCATCGGGTAGGGCTCGCCGACGATGGAGAGGTGCCCGACATCGGCGAAGACGCCGACGAGGTTCGGGTCGAAGCCCTTGACGATGTTCATCACCGAGCAGGAGTTCAGCCCCATCGTGCTGCCGGAGTGGTTGTGGACGATCGGCTTGACGCCGGTCTGCTCGGCGAGTTTCGCGAAGCCCTCAAGCCGCGCGCGGCAGCGGTCGATGGTCGCCCAGTAACCGCCCTCCTCCATGGTCCAGTAACCAAGCTTCACGAGCTTCACGCCCGCCTCGGCGCAGGCCTCAAACAGCGGCTCTGCATAGTCCATGCCGGCGTCGGTGAAGTCGCCCGGCGTGGTGATGAGCGGGATGCAGAGGCCCTCCTCGGCGAAGCGCTTCGCTGCGGCGGGCAGCTCCGTCTTCGCGTTCTCCGGGTCCACGGGATAGCCCGGCCGCACGCAAAGGTCGGCCCCCTCGACGCCCGCGCTCTTCAGCCCGGCGATGATCTGCTCGAGGTCCCAGCCCTCGAGATGCTTGGTGAACATGATCCAGGGTCGCAAGGTGACAGCCCCCTTCAGGTTGAACTGGTCTGCACGACGAGGCGCGGCGCTGGTTGCGCCGCGCCTCGTCGGAATCCCTCCTCTGGTAGCAGGCAGGATTGCCTGTCCTCCAAGATGATCCACATTACCCGTGTCATCCCCGGACACCGGCAGGTCAGCGTGGAGTGGAGACCGCTCAGCGGCGTCGGAGCAGGCGCTCCGACCCACAGGCTGGAGGTGAAGCTGCGCACCGCCGAATGGGACAGCGCGCATTGCGTGCCCCTCGGCCCGCGAAGGCGAACTGCGACGGTCCGGGGTTTGCTGAACCAGGCCGACTACGCGTTCCGCGTCGTGGCGCTGGATGCCGAGGGGAGGCACCTCGGCACAAGCGCGGAGCGCCTAGCGACGCCGGGCTGGGCGCCGGGTACGGTGATCGATTACCTGCATCGCGACGATCAGGCCCTCGCCGAGCACGGCCGGTACATCGGCAGCCCGTCCATCGCGCGACTACCCGACGGGCGGTTGGTGGCGAGTCACGACCTGTTCGGACCCGGACCCCAGAACTACACGCGGGTCTTCCGCTCGGGCGATGGTGGGAGGACGTGGCGGTGGCTGACGGACCTTGAGCCTGCCTTCTGGGGGAAGCTGTTCGTGCATCGCGGCGAGCTGTACCTCCTCGCGACGCGCACCGAGTACGGCGATCTGCTGCTGCACCGATCGCCCGACGGCGGCGCCACCTGGGAGGGGCCGGCGGTCATCGCGCCCGGCACCTACCACAAGGCGCCCGTGCCGGTGATCGAGCACAAGGGGAGGCTCTGGACCTGCGTCGAGGTACAGATTGGGACGTGGCCGGCGGGCTTCCAGTCGGTGGCGTGCTCCATTCCGGTCGAGGCAGACCTGATGGAGCCGAGGAACTGGACGATCAGCGAACCGCTCGCGTACGACCCTGCCTGGCTGCCGGAGGGCTGGGAGGTCGCGAGGAAGGACCAGGGCTATCTGGAGGGCAACGCGGTCGTCGCACCGGACCGGCGGCTGCTCAACATCCTGCGGTACAACACGGTGCCCTACGCCAACAAGGCCATCGTGCTGGAGATCGCCGAGGATGGGCGGTCGCAGAGGTTCGAGCGGGTGATCGACTTTCCCGGCGGCATGACCAAGTTCACCATCACGCGGCATCCCGAAACCGGCGTGTACTGGTCGCTCGTGAACCCGGTCACGATCCCCGACAGGCCGGGCATGAGGAGCGTACTGAGTCTCGCGTCATCGCAGGATTTGCTCTACTGGACGCTGCACGGCGACATCCTGCGGGACGATTCGCCCTGGGCGGTGCAGTACACGGGCTTCCAGTACGTGGACTGGCTCTTCGATGGCGATGACATCCTCGCCGCGTGTCGCATGGGCTGGAACGGCGCGCACAACTTCCACGACGCGAACTACCTCACGTTCCACCGGGTCAGGGACTTCGAGAAGCGCGCCGCGGTGGGCCCTTGAGACCGGCGGCCTGCTTCACCAGAGGGCCCGCACCTCCGCCGCCCTCAACTCCATCGCCTCCGTGCCGGCTACGTGCGTCGCGCGAACGGTGAGTCTCGCTTCGCCCGGCTTCAGGTGCACCGTGCCGAGGCTCAGGGGCGCCCATTCCTTCTCGTCGTAGGCGGCGTCGCCAGTCCGGTCGTGGTTGGGGAGGGGCGGGGGGTCGTGGGGGTGGGAGATCGTGGCTTCGAGGGTCTCGCCGCCGATCTCGACGGCGACGCGGGAGCCGACGCACGCCTCGGGGCAGACATACTGGAGGGTGATCTCGTACCGGCCCTCGCGGACGATGTTCAGGTTCCACCACACGCGGTCGCTCGTGCTCGTCCAGCCGGTGAGCCAGTCGTTCGCCCAGCCAATCCGGCCCCGGAAGCCGAGGGCGCCCTCGAAGTAGGCCTCCGGCGCGGGAAGCTCGACGCGGGGCGCCTGGGGGTAGCCGACGGGGATCGGGATGCGTTTGAAGCCGTCCTTCGTCGCGTCGGCGAACCAGGCGTCGTAGGCGGCGGCGAGGTCGCGGACGAGGTCCGGGTGCTGGGCAGCGATATCGGTCTGCTGTCCCGGATCGGCAAGCATGTCGTATAGCTCGTTGCGCTCGTCGGTGTGGACTATGCGGTACCGCTGCGTGCGGACTGAGCCCGGCGCCTCGAAGACGCCGTCATTCCGGGCTTGGTGGGTGAAGAGGCGGCGGTCAGGGAAAAGAGGGACACCATACCAATTGCCGACGTCCGCAATTGGTATGGTGTCCCTCTTTTTCCCGAAGAGCAGCGGCACGAGGCTCACGCCGTCGATGGGCGGGCTTGTAGGCCGCTTCGCCTCACATAGCTCCAGCAGCGTGGGCAGCACGTCGATGTGGGCGGTGATGGGCTCGACGGTCGTGCCGGGCGCGATGTGCCCCGGCCAGCGGACGAAGCAGGGCACCCGCACGCCGCCCTCGTAGACGCTCCCCTTCGCGCCCCGCATCCCTCCGTTGTAGCGCTGCGTGTTCGGCCCGTTGTCGGTGATGAAGAGGACGACCGTGTCCTTTGCGATGCCCAGCTCGTCGAGCTTCGTCAGGAGCCGGCCGACGTTGTCGTCGATGCTCTCGACCATCCCATACACGCTCGCGAGCGTCGGGTCGCAGCCGCGCGCCCTGTACTTGTTGAAGTAGCGGTCCGGAAGCTGGCAGGGGAAGTGCGGCGCGTTGAAGGGCACGTAGCAGAAGAAGCGCTCGGACCGATGGTGCTCCATGAAGGCGAGCGCGGCGTCGGTGAACACATCCGTGATGTACCCCCGCGCGCGGATCGGCTCGCCGTTGCGCTCCAGGCGCGGGTCGAAGTAGTTGTTCCAGTGCCCGCCACAGAAGCCGATGAACTCCTCGAAGCCCTGCCCGTTCGGATGGTGCGGGTAGTGCGCGCCGTTGTGCCACTTGCCGAAGCAACCGGTCGCGTAGCCGGCCTGGCGGAGGCTCTCGGCGATGGTGACCTCGCTCGCGCGCATCACTTCACGCCCGTGCGTCACCCAGGAGGTGCCTGTCCGCAGGTGATCGCGCCCTGTGAGCAGCGCAGCCCTCGTCGGCGCGCAGACGGGTGAGACGAAGAAGCGGTCGAACCGTGCGCCCTCGTCGGCCAGGCGGTCGAGCGTCGGCGTGTCGATGACCTCGTTCCCGTGGGACCGAATGTCACCCCAGCCCTGGTCGTCAGTGAGGATGAGCAGGATGTTGGGCCCCCGAGCGGGGCGGGGGGAGGCACGACCAACCACGCCGCCCGCGGCGAGCAGGCCGAGCAGGCCTGTGGAGCGGAGGAACTCGCGGCGCATCATGGAGCCTCCGGGGACTCAGGGGATGACGGTCGATCTACGGGCGGTCTTCGGCGCAGGGCGGCTGTTCCCTTCCGATCCGAGTTGCGGCGCCGGGAAGCAGGAGTACACGGCGTGCACGACGAACCTACGGTTGGGCCTGGACGGCGCGGCTTGTGCTGTTGGCGGTAGTGCACTCCAGGGTGGGTAGACGGAAGGAGCGAGCGTTATGCAAGTCTCACGTGCTGCGTGGATGATTGTGCTTGTCCTCGTGGTGCCTCTCGTGGTTGTCTCCCCGGGATGGGCGGCAGTGAAGTTCATCAAGGTCTTGAGCAGTGGAGAAAACGTGCAGGGCTCCCTCGACCCCGGCGAGATACATGAGTACAGTTTCTACCTGAACTTCGACCAGTTCTTCGCGATCCGGGCGAGCTGGGAGAGCGGCGAGCAATTCGCCATCGGGTGGGAACTCTTCGGGCCGGCGGGAGGGCCGTTCCGCAACGAGCGCCAGATCGTCCCCGGGATCGGCGGCGCCGTGAGTTGGTTCGGCAAGGCCGTTGGCATCGGGAGACACAGCGTTCAGATCGCCGACTACACTGGGGAGTTCCCGGGGCTGGACCCTGGCACGTATCAGCTGTCGTTCCTGGAGTTCCCGGGACGTCTCCACGACCCGGAGGACAGCCGGGACTCAGACGGCGTGTGGCTGCCGCTCCCGGACCCCATCGACCCCTACTCGCTGACGAAGGGGATCGACAGCCTTTCGGACCTGGACATCTTTCCATACAAGGTGGACAAGCCGGGGGGCTCCGTCCAGATGACCATGCGCACTCTGTCCGGGAACCTGGCGCCGACGGTCATGGGTTGGGACCCGAACGGCAAGTACATCGCCACCGAGTCCCGGCCGGATCCCGGAGAGGTGCAGGAGTACTTCCCGTACCTCCGTGCAGGGACGTACTGGATCATATGCTGCAGCACGCATGGGACCACGACCGGGGACTATCAACTCGCAGTCAGGAACTTCCCGCCGGGGCCTTACGTCACGCAGACCGACCCGGAACAGGATGGGGCCATCATTCCCACCGGCTCGGTAACACTCCATTTCAGCGAGGCGATGCGCAGGGGCAACGTCGATATGCACCTGCAATTCGAGCGGGTGTCCGGAACAGCGGACGCCCCGTCAGCGGCGGCGGTGCCGTTCACGACCTCCTGGCCCAAGTCGGACGAGGTAGTGATCACGCCCACGGTGCCCTTGACCATCGGCGCGTATTACCGGGTGACGGTGCCTGCCGGGGTGAAGTCTGTGGCCGGCGGTCAGATGTCGATTGCGTCTCAACTCCAGTTCAGGGCGCAGGGCCTGATCAAGCGGACCCACCCGGAGCATGGGGCGACTGATGTGTACCGGTGGTCCCCTCAGTGGATGTGGTTCCGCGTACCGGTGGACGAGACGAGCGTGCAGAAGCGATTCCGCCTGCGTGACAGCACCCACGCGAACGTCCCGGTCATTTACGATTCCGACTCGAGCGAGACCCTCGCGCGCTTCGTGCTCACTCAGCCCCTCAAGCCCGGGGAGACTTACACTGCCACGCTTCTGAAGGGTGTGAACTACGGTAGCGGCAGTACGACCACGTGGGTGGAGACGTTCGCGTTTACCACACGCGATGGGCCTGCGGTGGTAGACTGGAGCCCTCGCGGGAGGTGCCCGCTGGATGCCAAGGTCATTGTGACCTTCGACCGCGCGATGACGCGCTGGCAGACACGCCAGCAGATGTCCGTCCGTCGGACCGACGGAACCGGCCCGGTGGCGGGCACCTTCCGCTGGTCGGCAGACAGCACGCGGCTGACGTTCACACCGACCGACCCCCTGGTTCCGGACAAGGGCTACCAAGGGCTGATCGGCGAGGACGCCCTGGACCAGGACGGCAATCCGCTCGGGCACGAATGGCGCTGGTACTTCAGGACGCTCCCGGGACCGGGGCCCTCGGGATCGCAGACACTGGCGCTCACCGCTGCAGCGGCACCGACGGCGTCGGGCGCCTCGCAGATCACGGTGAGTCTCTCGCGGGCGGCCTCGGTGCAGACAACCATCCGCAACCTCGCCGGCCGCGTCGTTGCGGCCCTGCCGCCGCGCGATCTGCCGGCGGGGACCAGCACGCTGCTGTGGAACGGGCTGTCGAGCACAGGCACAGCGGCGCCGCCGGGGCGGTACCTCGTGATCGTCGAGGCGCGAACGGCTGGCGGTGCATCTGCGCGGTGCATCGTGCCGCTGCAGCGCTAGCCGGGCCTGTTCCGGGCACCGTTCCATCCGACATGGCCGGGCTTCCGCCCGGCCATATCGATTCACGTCGAGGCACTCACTACGGGCGCATCCCCATCCAGAGCCTCACGCCCGGGTCGGTGAGCGGATCGGTCTCGCCTTTCAGGGCAGCTTGGCCGAAGATGGGGCCCGGGTCGCGGGCGCGGAAGGCGCGGGCGAGGACGGTGTCGCTCTTCGGCCAGAGCTGCTTGCGCAGCTCGAAGGTCCACGCCATCACATCTCCATGCGCGGCGCCGAGCGAGGCTCGGGTACGCGGGACGCAGTCGAAGTACTCCTGCGCCGTGAGCCCATCCCGCAGACCCGACCGGACCACCGGCCCGCCCCAGGGAGAGGACCCCACAAGCCCGCGCGGGCCGATGAGCTGGCGCAGGTGGCCGGCGTTGCCGCGCGCCGCCGATCGGACGAGTAGCGCCTGCGGGCCGAGGTTCGGGTTCTCGAGGTCGGCCTGGCTGAGGATCGCGGAGTTGACGCCCTCCGAGTACCAGTACCAGCCGCCCGGCCACCTGTGCCCCGGTGTGGGGGGCAGGTCCACTCCCTCGCCGATGAACGGGTGCAGCGAGGCGCCGGAGCGCGTAGCCAGTTCGGTACCCAGCCCCAGGAGCGCCTGCAGCGTCTCCAGCAGTACAGGGGCGCCGTGGGCTTCGAGCACACCGTTG
>VGFC01000238.1 GCA_016869045.1 Armatimonadota bacterium | reverse complement strand
AGGGCCGCGGGCGAGCACGCGCCCCGTCTCGTCCACAAGGAGCACCGCGACGCCGATTCTCGAGGGATCGCTCTCCGCCACGGCCTATCCTTCCTTGAAGTGCAACCCCGCGCCTCTCCCCTATTCTCCCTCCCCGCACCTCTGTCCCTCCCTGGAGCCCCCCTTGGAGGCAACTGCGGCGCCTACAGAAGCCGGCGCGGCCTGGGTACCGCAGCGATCGAATATCCTGACACCTAGACGTTTAGACATCATCATCTTATCACGTTATAAAGCTATTATGTCTAGGCGTCATTACGTCTAGCAGGAGCGCAAGCTCCCTGCGGCCCCGGACCGGCCAGCGCACCCGGAGATCCCGAAGTCCTTGAGCTTTTGCTCCTTAGCGTCATTCTGTTCTTATGTCGTCCTATTTATATGTCTATCTATTTTCGCGCTAGAGTGTCTAGATGTCTTAGCGTCTAGATGTCTATCCGCTCCGCTTGCGGGCTCGCGGAAGTTCGGCTTGACAGGTGTGCGGGATGGTGGTATTGTAAAGCGTGACTTCACGATTCTGAGGTAGGCCATGAGAGCGCTGCCGGTGGTTGATGCCGACCCGCGCGAGCGCAAGTTCGTGAAGCTCGGACGCCTCGCGCAACTGGCCGGCGTGTTGCCTTCGACTATTCGCCATTACATGCGGTTAGGCCTTATCGGCGCGGATGCGCAGACACCGGGGGGGTACGGGCTGTTCGATCCGGAGCGCGCGCTGCCGAGGTTGAGACGCATCCAGGACCTACAGAGCCAACGGTTCAGACTCGACGAGATCGCCTCCATCCTGGTAGGTGAGAACGGTGTCGGCGCAGCCTGAGCGTGAAGGCGGCATGTACCTCGAGTTCTTCGGGCTGGAAGACCGGCCGTTCTCTACCAGCCCGGACCCCCGCTTCGTGTACCTGACCCAAGAGCACAAGGCCGCCATCGCCAAGACGCGCTACGCGGTGGGGGAGGGGCTGGGGCTGTGCGTCATCTACGGGGATGTGGGCACCGGGAAGAGCACGCTGGCGCGGCTGCTGTTCGGCCAGTTCCGCAACGACGGGTATACGGTGTCGATGCTGCCGAACGTGCTGTTCAAGCGGGATACCCAGTTCATGCGGGCGATGTGTCGGTCGTTCCGCATCCCTGAGGCGCGGTCGCTGTTGGACATGCTCGACCGGCTGCAGGCGTTCCTACTGGATGCGTACGCGAACGACCAGCGGGTCGCGCTGATCATCGACGAGGCGCAGGCCTTGCCGGGACCGGCGCTGGAGCTGATCCGGCAGGTGCTGAACTTCGAGTCCGACACCGAGAAGCTCCTGCAGGTCGTGCTGGTGGGGCAGAATGAGCTGCGGTCGAAGATCGCGCACCGCAAGGCGCTGAAGAGCCGGGTGGCGATTGCCTCGACGCTGGACCCGCTGCCGCCGGAGGAGGTCCCGAACCTGATCCGCTACCGGCTGATGGTCGCCGGGCGGCGGGCCGACCTCTTCACGGCGGAGGCCTATGACCGGGTTTTCATCGCTTCCCAGGGGATTCCGCGCACGATCTGCGTGGTCTGCGACAACGCGCTGCTACACGCCTTCCTGAACCAGAAGGACACGATAGACGCGGACATCGTGGACCGCGCCGCGCGGGAGACGGTGATGCAATGAGCAGCGACCGCGACGATTCGAGCAGCATGGGCTACGACCGGCTGTTCGAGCTGCAACAGAAGAAGACGAAGCGGGTTCCGACCGCCCCGGAACCCCAGCCGCCGGCGCCCCCGGCGGAACCGGAGCCGGAACCGGGGCCGACACCGCGTCCGCTGAAGCTCAAGCGGCACACGACGTTCCACCTGACAATTGAGGCGCACCAGATTCTCGAGGCCATGATGCTGGAGCTGCGCCGGCTGGCGGATGACCAGGGCGTGACGCGGCCGAACAAGTCGGTGATGGTCGAAGCCCTCATCCGGGAGGCCGCCGAGCAGGCGAAAAGCGATCCGCAGCAGGTTCTCAGTTGGTATCTCGCGTTCCGCGATGAAATGGGGGAGGGGGATGGAGGTCGAGACCCGGACTCGTAGCGTCTTTGTGTCTTTATGTCTTTCGCCTTGGGTCAGCGGAAGAGGCCGGCAGGACGAGCTCAGACACCAAGACATGAAGGCAGGAGACAGGAGACGGGAGACAGGAGAGGGCGGAGAACAGGGGACGCCGTACTTTACTCGCGACGTCGGCGAAGGAGTATGGCGTCCCCTTTTTTCCGATTTCCTGTGTATGCTTGCCCGCGTTAGCATGTGCAGAGACGCGTGTACGCCGCATTACTCGGATAGGCTTGTAGCCTACGGACCCTTTCGTTCGCTGCGGGAGGTGACCCGGTAAGAGGCGGACTCAACAAGACCCATAAACGATGAAGCCACCCGGACCCTGGGGAGGAGACGGTGGCTTCAGCAGACCGACAAGGCCGGTCCCGCTTGACGGGGCGCGGCGTTGTGCATGGGGTGTTTCTTTGCCTGATGGCAGCCCCAGCATAGCGTACGCCGCGTTCTCTGTCAAGCCCCCATCGGCTTGCGTTTCCGGACCCATTCCTCCCCGCAGACCGACAGGGAGTTGGCACCCCCGATGGATGACGGCGGGAAGGGCTATCGGTTCAGCGGCTTCCGGTCACCGCGGTACACGCAGGTGCCCGACGAGGCCTTCGATGAGCTGATGGGTGCTCTAACGCCCGCCGAGTTCAAGGTGATGATGTACGTCATCCGACGCACGTTCGGCTTCAAGAAGGACAGCGACGCCATCTCGCTCTCGCAGATCGTCAGCGGCGTGCGGACGATGGATGGGCGAGTGCTCGATCGCGGCACGGGCTTGAGCAAGAGCGGGGCGGTGAAAGCCATCAAGGGGTTGCTGGAGAAGCAGGTAGTGGTGACTGTGAGGCGGACGAGTGCGAACCACGGGCACGAGGCGACGGTATACCAGCTTCACTTCGCCGAGGATGGGGCGGGACGACCGTCCGATAGAGGGCCCTCTAGGTCCCCCCTTGTGCACTCAGAAGACAAGGGGGCCTTGTCTACTCAGAAGACAAGCCCTTGTGCGCCAGGTGCACAGGCCCTTGTGCACTCACCCGACATACAAGAGACAGTCCGCCAAGAGACAGAACAAGGCTCTCTGTCGGACCTCGCCGCTGTCTTTCTCGCGAACATCGGGTATGCGAAGCCGTCCCGGGCGAAGAGCGAGAGAACCCTGCGCATTCTGCAACGGCTGCACGTGGAGGACGAATACAGCCTGGAGGTCATACACACCGCGTGCCGGATTGCGGCGTCCATGGGGGCCAGGGGCCCGGAGTTGATTCCTCACGTGATTGGCAGACAGGAACCGCCGCCAGCAGAGCCGGGAGTGGGGAAAAGGCTAGCGCAAGCCGAAGAAGAGGCGCGCGCGAGATGGGAGACGCAGGCAGCACGCTTCGATTCACTGCCAGAGGGAGACAAACAGGAGCTGATCCGACGGGCGAAGGCGTCGAACCCGATCATTGCACAGCGGCCGGGGGATCACCCGCTGGTCAGAGCGGCGGCGATCGCGTTATTGGGTGGGTAGCATCAGAATCGGACAGGCAGGATTGCCTGTCCTACGCGGACGCTCAACGTCGGATGAGGGCAAGATGAGACGGGTAGGACCTCGGGGGCGTCGTCCCCACCCAACCAAGACTTGGGCTCGAAGCGGCAAGCCACAAGGCGCTCGCCAGACGCCTACGCGTCCGCTGCGCCGCGTGAGGCCCCGCTCGAGGCGACGTTCTCTCACGAAACCCATGCCTTCGTGGCGGCACCGAGCGCTAGGCTGGGCGGCGTGGGCGACGCTCGCGTGCGTATGGGTGCTCCTGGCGCTGCGGCTGCCAGAGGTTCGGGCGCTGTGGAGCGAGCCAACGACGGCAGAGAGGCCTCCCCAGGCGCCCGCCAAGGATGCGCCGCCGCCGAAGCCAGCCTATCCCGGGCCGCCGTTCGGCCAGGAATGGAGGCCGGAGGCGGTGGAGGGCTTCCTGCAGACACTGGCGGGCTCGACGGACCACGCCACCGTGTTCCTGGCCGGGTTCTCCGAGGAGGGACGGCCCCTGTACGGGGTACGCACGGGAGCGGGGACGACAGGTGATAGGTCACAGGTGATAGGTGACGGGAACGGCAAAGGCCAGGCGACGGCAGGGAAGACGAGCGGGGGCCCGTGGAGAGTGGTGATCGTGGCGGGGCAGCACGGGAATGAGCCGGCCGCCGTGGTGGGGGTGCTGCAGTTCCTGTGGGACTTGTGCCGGGAGGAGCAACAGGCCCAGGCGTGGATGCGGAACAACCTGGCCCTGCTCGTCTTCCCGCTAGCCAACCCGGACGGCCGGGCCAGGGGCACGAGGGAGACGGCCAGGCAGGGAGACATGAACCGAGACTGGGAGGCGCGGAAGCTGCCGGAGACGGCGGCCATCGGTCGGGCGATCGATGCCTTCGGGCCCGATCTGGTCATCGACTGTCACCAGCTCATTCCGGGAGACAAGTACCAGGATCCGTTGGTCGAGGTCGCGTGCAGCGATCAGACGGAACTGACACGCATGGGACGGCAGGCGGTGGGGCTGGAGCAGCACCTCGAGCGGCGGCTGAAGGCGGAGGAGCTCAAGCCGCGGGTCTTCTTCCGGTGGACGAAGCCCGGGATGTGCCTACATGCCTACTATGGCGTCAACAATACGACACCCGGGATCCTGATCGAGAGCGCGCCGAACCCGCCCGGGTGGCAAGTGAACCTGCATCCGAAGGTGCTGTGGACCATCGTGGGATATCTGCGGCGAGGAGGGCAGACGGCGAAGGGCGGTTGAGACCAGAAGGGGTTCTGGGATTGCCCAGGGAATGGGGCTTTGGGGGGGCGCGGACCGGCATTCGGAGCAAACGCGGGCGACCGGGGGATCATGCGGAGTTCGACACCATCGGCGATCGACCAGAGCTTGTTCCTGGCGTGGCAATCACGGGATACCAGGAGTCGGCAGCAGGCCTGGGAGGGCCTGTGGCGGGCATTGCACGCGACGGCGGTGGGGTTCTGCCGGCAGCTGTTGGGGTTGGCGGGGGACGCGGAGGACTGCGCGCTGGACGCGCTCCAGGAGACCATCGAGGAGACGCAGAGGGAGTTGAGCGACGGGCGAGTGCAGTGGCGAGGCCAGCCGGCCTTCGCGGCCTATGTGGAGGGGAAGCTACGGTGGCGGTGCCGCGACGCGGTGCGCAGGAGGCTGGCGGAACGGGGGCGGGTGCAGGAGCTGTTCGAGGAGGCCGCCGATATCGCGGATCCGCACTCCAACGCCGAGACGCTGGTCACGGATGCGCTGGGCGCGCAGGCGCTGGTGACCAGCCTCCTCGTCATGGCCAACGACCTGAACGAGCAGCCGACGCTGAGAGCGACCCTGATGGCGCTCGCAACGTACGTGGACGAGCAGATGCAGCAGCACCCGGCGGGGGACTTCGAGGTGGATCGGCACGACCTGTATGCGTACCTGCGGCGGGAGCTGGGCATCGACGCGAACACGCTGTATGTGCGCATGAACCGACTGCGGAAGGTGCTGGAGACGGCGCCGTCAGCCTCCGGATGATAGGTTGGAGGCGGAGGAATCGTTCGTAGAGAGGCGCGGCAAAGCCGGAGGCCAGAGGCGGACGGGGCGAGCAACCATGAGTCTAGCGGACCACACGACGATCAGCTGCAGCTACGCGCGGGAGAGGATCGCGCACGGGCTCGAGGCGCTGCTGGCGATGGAGCAGGCGCGGGTGCGGGCGCACCTGCTGAGCTGCGAGATCTGCGCGGCGGAGCTTTGGAGCGCGACGCGCGGGACGGAGGCTTCGGGGCCTGAGCCCACGGGCACCCCGATCCCGGGGATGGAGTTCTATGAGGCCTACCTGAAGTGCGGAAGCGTGGTGCCGGCACAGCTCTCGCCGAGCGGGATGCAGCGGCTGCAGGAGTGGCTTACGTCCCACATCATTCCCCCATCCCCGCAGCCGGTGCCCGTCTATGCAGCCGACGACATGCCGCTGGTAGAGGCGCGGGTGGCGGAGCCGGGCCCGGGCGAACCGGGCACGGCACAGGTGATGGTGGGGGCCGAGATCGACGAGCGGCAGCAACTCCACGTGCGGGTGCGGACCACGGATGAGCGGCTGAGCCGGGGCTACAGGGCGGAAGTGGGCCTGCGGGGCGAGGAGCGGCCGATCGCGCTGGCGTGGGTGCGGATCAGCAAGTCGGAGGGGGAGACGACAACCTCGCTGCCGCTGGCGGGCCTGCCGCCCGGACAACTGCCTGCCGAGGAGCTGTACGTGTTGCTGACGCGCGAGGCGGAGGGCACGTAGACTTCGGGCCGGATGCTTCGCATGCGGCCCCTCCAACGGCCCCGAAGGCGGAGACGCAATGAGAGAGACCGTGGACTTCCTGGACTTGGGCGTGCGTATCGACCGGCTCGAGCACGCGGGTCACTCGTCCGACTACGTCGTGGTGGTGACGGACGCGCCGGTGCCCGACCTGGGGCGGGCACACATGTTCTCGGCGGACCAGGTGCGCGAGCAGCTCGAGAAGGAGACCGGGAAGTACGACGATCCGTCGAACATCACGGACACGCTGGAGGGCGGCGTGCTGCGGGGGGAGGCGTTGCGGTCCTCCTGGGGGACCTCCGCCAGCCACCCGCTGCTGCGCAACGCGGGGCGGTTGCTGTTCAACACGATCTTCCCGCCCGAAAGCTCGATCCGCATGTGCTATGTCAACAGCCTCCAGCAGCAGAGGCTGCAGCGGAACCGGATTCTGCGGCTGAAGCTCAACGTGCACGAGACGATCGCGAACTGGCCGTGGGAGGCGTTGCGGTACGAGGGGTCGGAGGGCGGGACGACAGACCAGTACTTCTTGCAGCTAGACCGGCGCACGTCGATCACGCGGTATCTGGGCAACACGGTCGGCGTCCCGCCGCTGGAGTCGCAGGAGGGGCCGCTGCGGATGACGCTGGTGACGGCGGCGCCCGAGAGCCCGGGCCTGGCGCCGATCGCCGAGGCGATCGAGGGGCAGCTCAAGGCGATCATGACGGCGCTGGCGCCGCTGGAGAAGCGCGGGGTGGTGGCGATCAAGGTGATTCGGGGCCCGGGGACGCTGGAGCAGCTCGCGGACTCGGGGCTCGAGGAGACGGCGATCCTGCACTTCATCTGCCACGGGGACGTGGATGAGCGCGGACGGCCGTTCCTGGTGGGGTGCGATCGGTGGGGGCGGCCGACGCAGGTGGATGACGACATGCTGCAGGCGGCGCTGCCGCCCGGGAACCTGCGGCTGGTAGTCATGAGCGCGTGCCGGACGGGGCGGATGGTGGAGGACAACCCGGTGGCGAGCCTGGCGCACCTGCTGGCCTTGCGGCTGCACGTGCCGGCGACGGTGGCGATGAAGGCGCTGGTGTCGGTGGAGGCGGCGGAGGTGTTCGCGCAGGTCTTCTACCGGGCATTGGCGCGGAACCAGCCGGTGGATGCGGCGATGTCGCAGGCTTGCGTGAGGATCTTCGTGTCGGGCAACCGGATCGAGTGGGCGACGCCGATGCTCGTGATGAAGTCCACGAACGGGATGCTGTTCGACCTGCCGTTCGGGGAGACGCTGGCCGACATCGACCCCCGGGAGGAAGCGCTGGAGGAGAAGTACGTCCAGGCGGCGACGCTGCAGGAGGAGAAGCGCTACCAGGACGCGATGCGGCTGTTCACGGAGGTGAACGCGGAACGGCCGCACTACCGGGATGTGGCGGATCGCGTGGCGGCGACGAAGGCCCTGTACGTCGCGCAACTGAAGGACGACCTGCGGCTGGCGATGGAGCGGGAGGAGTGGGGGAGAGGGCAGGAAGTTTGCAGGGCGCTGAAGGAATATGAGCCGGAGGCGGCCCGGGCCTTCGAGGAACGCCTGGCCACGGCCCAGGCGATGGTGCCGATTCCGGAGGGGAAGTTCACACGGGGGCTGACGGAGGAGCAGGCGGAGGCGATCGCGCGGCGGCTGAATCTCACCGGCACGCCCAGAGACCTTCTGCTGCAGAACAAGGCCGAAACGGTCGAGCTGCCGGCGTTCCACATCGACCGGTACCCGGTGACGAACGAGGACTTCACGAGGTTCGTGGAGGCCACGGGCTACCAGACGACGGGCGAGAAGCTGGGGCGCCCGATCACCTGGCGAACGCTGTCGGAAGGTAAGTCGCGGCACCCGGTGGTGTGCGTGTCGTGCGACGATGCGGAGGCCTACGCGCAGTGGGCCGGCAAACGGCTGCCGACGGCCGACGAGTGGGAGAAGGCGGCGCGGGGCGAGGACGGCCGGCTGTATCCGTGGGGCGACCTGTACGACTCGAGCAAGTGCAACACCTTCGAGTCGATGCCGGGATTCCATACCACCGAGGTCGGGATGCTGGAGGCGGGCAAGAGCCCGTACGGCGTGTACGACATGGTGGGGAACGTGGCGGAGTGGACCGCCACCAGCATGACGGACGAGACGAAGCGCGTCATCGCTGGCGGATCGTGGCGGATGACGTGCGAAGTGATGGGCCTGCCGTCACTCCGGCGGGAGGGCGACCGCGACTTCGTGCGTGAGGACATCGGGTTCCGCTGCGCGAAGTAGGTCTCAGGTCTCGGGTCTGAGGTCTCAGGTTGAGGGCGAAGGCAACGACCCGGCGGCACGTATCAGAGTAGAGCGGTGACGCTTCGTTGTGAATAGCACGAGGGGATTATGGAGCCTTGCAGAAACACGGAAACAGTGGGGCGGGCATTCTTGCCCGCCAGCGGGGCGTGGCGGGCAAGAATGCCCGCCCCACTGTTTCCGTACCTACGAAAGGCCCAGTAGTACCCGCACCGGCGGGGAGAAAGGGGTGGTTCCCACAGTAGCGCTGATCGGAAGCAAGTCGCGACCCGTCGGCCCCGGGGCCCAACGCGTTCAAGAGGCCGGCCGAGGCCGCGAAGACGAGACGGATCAAGACTAAGGGGGAGATCGCATGAAGTCCGCGCGTTTGCTGGTAGCAGTCAGCTTGTTGCTGCTGATGACGTTTGTCCTGGTCGTGGGGAGCGGGTGTCCGAAGAAGCCCGAAGCGCCGAAGACAGGGGAGACACCCGGTCCGACGCCGCCCCCGGCCGCGGGCGGGCCGTTCAAGATCGCGATCGTGACGTGGCCGGGATATGGGCCGTTGTTCGTGGCGAAGGCGAAGAACCTGGTGCCGGGCATGGCGAACGTCGAGTGGAAGATCATCGACGACACGGCGGCCCGGCGGGCGGCGTTCAAGTCGGGCGAGTACCAGATGATCGCGGAGACGGTGGACTCCTTCGCGAGCGGGAAGCCCGGCTACCAGATGGGCGCCAAGGCGGTGTACACGTGTGATGAGTCGATGGGTGGCGATGGGCTGATCGTGACCGAGGGGATCAACACGATCGCCGACCTCAAGGGCAAGACGATCGCGTACCCGGAGGGCCTCCCGGGGCACTTCCTGCTGCTGAAGCTCCTGCACCTGCACGGCATGACCTCCAAGGACATCAAGGGCTCGAACATGGAGGCCGACCCGGCGGGTCAGGCGTTCCGCGCACGCAAGGTGGATGCGGCGGTGACGTGGGAGCCCTTCGTGACCATGTCCACGACCCCTCCGGACGGCCACGGGAGCGTCCTGCTGACCTCCAAGGACGCCCAGGGCTACATCGTGGACGTGCTCGTCTGCGGTGAGGACACGATCAACAGCCGGACGGCGGACGTCCAGGCGGTCATCGATGCGCACTTCGCGGGGCTGAAGTACATGGAGGAGAACCCCAAGGAGAGCTACGACATCATCGCCAAGGAGCTGTCGATCCCGGCGGCGGACGTGGAGGGCATGATCTCGGGCCTGAAGTACCAGACCAAGGCCATGAATGAGAAGTTCTTCAGCCCGCCGAAGCCGGACGCGCCCTGTCCGTTCGCGGTGTTGTTCGACGACGCGAGCAGCACGTGGAAGGAAGAGGGGCTGCTGACCGATGTGGCCGGCGGCGCGGACTCCTTCACGGCGCAGTTCGTGAGCGCGTCCACGGCCGCAGGTCCTGCGGAGCCGGCGCCTCCGGAGCCGCTGGCCCCGGCGCCGGAGAAGGTGAAGACCGCTCCGGCGAAGATGGCGAACATCACGAAGCACATCCAGTTCAAGCCCGGAAGCGCGGAGATCGAGTTCAGCAAGGAGGTCCGGGAGGATCTGGATGAGGTGGGGCGCTTCATCGCGCACACGCCGGACTACTATGTGCGCGTCGAGGGACACACGGACAGCGACGGCGACGACGCCTACAACCTGGACCTGTCGAAGAAGCGGGCGCAGGCCGTAGGCGACTACCTGAAGACGTACACCGAGGATCCGAACCAGATCGTCACGGTCGGGCTGGGCGAGAAGAAGCCGGTGGCCTCCAACAGCACCGCGGAGGGCAAGGCGAAGAACCGACGCGTGATGTTCGCCACGATCCCGGGTCGAGGGTAAGCGCACCAGCTCGGTCGGCGACGACCGGGTCGCAGCAAAACGGGGGCGAGGGGCCGGCCTGCCGGGCCCCTCGCCCCTGCAGGCAGTATGCGCTTACTGGGCTTCGCAGAAACGCGGGAGTAGTGGGGCGGGCATTCTTGCCCGCCAAGGGGCCTTGGCGGGCAAGAATGCCCGCCCCACTGCCCCCGCAAGTACCGGAGACCCAGGAGGCGCAGGCCACAACACGATTGGAGGGGCGGTCACCATGACACACGGCCCACGTGGCGCCCGGCCATTCCGGGATTTGGTGCGGCCGGTCCTGTGCCTCTGGCTTCTCGCGATCCTTCTGGCGCTTGTCGCGGTAGCGAACGGCTTCGCGGCGCCTCTGCCGGATGTCACGGCAAAGGAGAACTGCACCCAGGCCGAGCGGGCGATAACGAACGGGGACTACTTCAACGCCCGCCAGATCCTGTGCCGGGTCCTGCTCGCGGGGGACCGCCCGGACTGGACTCAAGCGCACTTGCTGCTGGTCAGAAGCTATGTGGACGACACGGGGCCGTCCCGGCTGACCAGCGAGAAAACGGCGGCCTTCCAGGGCGACCGGGCCTTCGGCGGCTACAACGTGCAGTGCATCCCGGGGGCTGCGGCGGGCTGGTTCTTCGGGCGCGGGCTCTGCAATCTGGAGCTGGCGAAGCGCGAGAAGTTCTACACCGAGGCGGCTGTCAAGGACTTCAAGGTCGTCTACACAGCGTGTGAGAGCAAGGCGACCCGCAAGCAAGTGCCGTCGGAGATGCTGGCCGAGATTGCGAAGCTACGCGCGGGAAACCCGGAGCTGGCGGCGAAGCTGCCGGCGCCGCCGGGGCCGGGGGTGGTGTCGGGCGTTAGCGGCTGGGTCGCCGGGCACTGGATGATCCTGGCGGGGGTGGTGGTGTTGGTCGTGCTGTTCCTCATGCGGCGGCCGATTCTCCGGATGGTAACCACGGGGACGGGCAGGATCAAGGCGAGCTTCGTGATGCGGAAGTGCCCGCACTGCTCGGAGCTGGTGCCGAGATCCGCGACGACCTGCCCGAAGTGCAGCAAGGAGATCGCACCGCCGAAGCCCGCACCCACGCCGGAGCCGAAGCCTGTGACCTCGGCCGCCGAGGCTGCGGCGGCGACGGGAGACCCGACGGGGGTCGTGCGCTGCCCGAACTGCGGGATGAAGAGCACGCGGGAGACGCTGATCTGCACGGGCTGCAAGTTCAGGCTGGCCAGGACGTGCACGAGGTGCAACCAGCCGGTGGAGTACCACAAGCTGAAGTGCCCGTCCTGCGGGCATGAGACGGAAGTCGCCAAGTACGCGAAGAGCGACTACAGCCTGACGACCATCGGCGCGGGGGG
>VGFC01000237.1 GCA_016869045.1 Armatimonadota bacterium | reverse complement strand
CGCCCGTCATGCCCTGATCGACGGTTCCGGTGAGGCTATGGGCGACGACGTTCGGGTTGGAGCGGATCGCGTTGAAGCCCAAGGCCCGCTGATCCGCCATCTTCGCGAGACACGCCGCGAAGTACGCCTCCGGGCTGTCGAACGTGTCCTCCAGTTTCCAGGCTTCCCAGTCCGCCATGAAGCGGTCGAGACACGAGCGGTAGTAGCGCGCATCCTCCGCGTGCTCGGCCCCGAGCCACTCATAGTGCCGGGTCACGCGCACCAGATCGACCGCGCTGCCGATCCCGTACTCGGAGATGAAGACGGGATTCTCGCCGCCGCTCGTGGTGCGCAGTTGCTGGATGATATCAGCCGTGTGCGGGACGCGCGGGTAGATGTGCTGATCGCTGAGCACGTCCTCCCACTCGTCCGAGCCCGGGTTGCTCAAGGCCCCGAAGGACCCCACGCACTCCCCGCTCGGGAAGAGCTGGAACGCCGAGACGTCGGGCTTCTCGCCCGGCGGCAGCACGCCGTAGGACCACACGCCGTTCGGATTCGAGGCGATGGAGAACTGCTCGGCGGCGTCCCACTTCTCACCTGAGGCAGACGTGATCACCGGCGTCAGAGCGGTCGTGTCCGCGCCGTAGTTCCCGTTGCCATACCCACAGGCGAAGTCGATGGTCTCGCCCTTCTTCAGGTTCACGCGGCCCGCATGGGTGCACTCCGGCCCGCCGTCGCCGACGTTGATGAGGCCGTCGAAGAGCGGCTTCCCGGCGGCGATCACGTGCACGTCCGTCGTGGCGTGCTGCGCGATGGTCCGGAAGCGCACGTCGATGGCGTACTCGCCCGCGGCCGGCGCCGTGAAGCGGACCACCGCGTACTCGCCGTTGCGCCCCGGATGGAACGCCAGGTTGCCGGGCGCCCAATCGATGCCCAGCCCGACCAGGTGCCGGTCCGTCGGGTTGTGCGTGACACACGGGTCCTCGCGGTCGGTGTTGCGCCAGACCTCCAGCCCGCCCAGCCCTCCGCCGTGGCTGTCCCACCGCCCGCTGTTCAGCAGCGCCATCCGCGTATCGTCGAGGGAGCGCACGAGCGCAAGCGCCGCCGCCGCGTGGCGGAAAACAGGGCCGTCGGGCGTCTCGTTCAGCATCCCCCAGATCACGACGCTGGGGTGGTTGCGATCGCGCAGGATCATCTCGCGGAACGACCGGTCGAACCGCTCGGCCATCTTGGGCGAGTCACCCATGCACCAGGACGCGTAGTTCTCCTCATAGACCATCAGGCCGATCTCGTCGCACAGGTCGAGCTGGTAGCGCTTCGGGATTCCCGCAATCCACCGGATCGCGTTGAAGCCCATGACCTTCACGTTCAGCAGATCGCGCCGCAGCCAGTCCGGATCGACGGGCATCTCCAGCCCCACGGGGCAGCAGTTCCCCGTGTGTGAGCAGCGCAGGTAGATGCGCCTGCCGTTCAGCCGGAAGAAGCCGTCCTCGAAGCGGAAGTCCCTGAACCCGCACCGCACGCTCATCTCGTCCGCCGACGTAGCGCCGTCGCCGTTCTCACTCCTCACTCCTCTGCCCTCAATCCTCGCCGTCACGCGGTACAGGAACGGGTCATTGAGGTCCCACAAGTGCGGCTCACCCACCCGCACGCTCGCCTTGACGGTTGACTCCCCCGGCGGGAGCGTGCCGTGCACCGTCGTCGTGTCGAGGGCCTCGCCCGACGCCGCCGGCGCGACGCTGCATGCAAGCGTCGCCGCCACGGACGCCGCGCTGGCGTTGGTGACCGTGGCCTCGATGTGGATGACTCCGGTTGCCGTGTCGGGCTTCGCGTACAGGCCACTCAGTCGCACCTGCGGCGCCAGGATCAGCTCGACATCATCGATGATCCCGCCCTGATCCCACGCGGAGCCCGCGCCGTAGGGCAGCGCCTTGTTGCGGTGAGGCGTCTCGTTCAGGACGATTCCGTCGATGGGCTCATGCGTCGGGTTCAGCACCCGCACGGCGAGCCGGTTCGTGCCCACATGCACGGCATCGGTGACATCCAGTACGAAGGGTGTCTCGCCGCCCTCGTGCCCGCCGACGGGCTGATCGTTGAGCCAGACGTCCGCCTTGTAGTCCACCGCCCAGAAGCGCAGTAGCGTGCGGCCCTTCGGGTGCGGGTTCGCCGGCGCCTCGAAGTCGCGCCAGTACCATGCAACCCCGTGGTAGCCGGGGAACGCGTCCTGGATGATCCACGGCACCTTCGTCGGCTTCGCCTCGGGCGTCGGCGCCTTCCACCATTGCTCATCGCGTCCGACGTTGCCGGGGTCCGTCCCGAGTAGCCACTGCCCGTTCAGCGAGATAACCATCGCAGTCACCAATCCGGTCTGCGCAAGCATTGCGTTCACCCGCCGGGGCCGACCATGTTGCCCGGGAACTTCCTCGTCGCCACTCCGTCTCCTTGCACGTAGGTGGCTCGCCCCTCCTCGGCGAACCCCGCGCCGTTGTCGCGCCATTGCTGGGAGCGCCGGCACCCTTGCCGGCATGCCATTGCCGTACCCAACCCAAACACCCGGAGCCATCCATCATGCTTCGTCTCGGCGTCATCGGTTACGGCGGTCGCATCCGGGGGATCATCAGCGGCCTCCGCGCTTTCGGGGTAGACTTCACCATCGCCGCGATCGCCGATCCGCGCGGCCCTCAGCTCAAGCAGGACCTCGAGGAGCTGAAGGACACTGCGGTCTACGAAGACGCGGACGCGATGCTGGACAGCGAGACCCTCGACGGCGCACTCGTGGGCACGCGCTGCTCGCTGCACACGCCGATGGCGGTGAAGGTCGCAGCGCGGCAGCTGCCGCTCTTCCTGGAGAAGCCCGTGGCCACGAGCCTCCAGCAGGTGCGCGCGCTCAAGGAGGCCTTCACCGACTACCAGCCCGAGGTCGTGGTGTCGTTCCCGCTGCGCCTGACCTCTCTCGCGCTGACGACCAAGGAGATCATCGACTCGGGGCGCCTCGGGACCATCGAGCACGTGCAGGCGTGGAACAACGTGCCGTATGGCTGGTGCTACTACGGCTCCTGGTATCGCGACTACAACGAGACGGGCGGCCTCTTCCTGCAGAAGGCCACCCATGACTTCGACTACCTCTCGTTCCTGCTCGGCTCGCAGCCCAAGTGGGTGTGCGCGATGAACTCCCGGCGCGTCTACGGCGGCGACAAGCCGGAGGACCTGCGCTGCGACGACTGCGCGGAGCAGGAGACGTGCATCGAGAGCCCCTTCAACCTCTTCTACCGCCGCGGGCAGACCCCGAAGCTCCAGCCCAGCGGCCTGCAGTGCATGTTCGCGGAGAGCATCCGCAACGAGGACAGCGGCAACGCGATCGTGGAGTTCGAGAGCGGGGTGCAGGCGAGCTACTCGCAGAACTTCTTCGCCCGCAACAAGGCCGGCGCGCGCGGCGCCCGGCTGTTCGGCTATCGCGGCACCATCGAGTTCGACTGGTACACGGGGGAGATCCGCGTGATGGAGCACCACAGCCCGCGCGTGGACACCATCCGCTTCGAGGGCGGCGGCTCACACTTCGGCGGCGACACGGAGCTGTGCCACGACTTCCTGCGGATCGTCCAGCGCACGGGTCACTCCCGCAGCCCCATCGAGGCCGGCATCATCAGCGCTCTCACCTGCCTCAAAGCCCGCGAGAGCGCGGCCACGAGGACGTTCCAGGAGGTCGTGTTGTAGTTGTCTCAGGTCTCAGGTCTCGGGTCCCACGGCCCGCACGCCGCGCCGTCAGAGTATGTCCCAGCCGCAGTGGAAGGTTGCGGCGGTTCTCCTTGGGTTGGCCGGCTACGCGACCCTCACCTGCTGAGGGGTGATCGTCTCCTCGTCGAGCACGGCTTTGAGCCTCCACAGGTCCTTGTAGCCCATGATCTTGCGGAAGCTCCTCTCGGTCTCCAGGAGGGCGGCGGCCGCCCATCGGAGGACCGTCTCGCCATCCTGCCAATGAGTCACTCGTCGGGTTCGCAGACGCACCCCCGAGGTCGGGCTCTCCAACGCCTACTGCGCTTCGCAGAAACACGGGAACAGTGGGGCGGGCATTCTTGCCCGCCACAGCCTCTGGCGGGCAAGAATGCCCGCCCCACTGTTCCCGTATCTACCCGAAACTCAGTAACTAGGTCCGTCGGCTCAACTGGGAGGTCCTCCCGCCGGGCAAGCATCCTTGGGCGCAACTCAAACCGAAACTCGACCCGATCATCGAGCGAGCACCCGATGGCAGCCAGCCCGTCATCTGCCTCAGCTTCGCGCAGTACGAGCGGGAGCTGACCATGGAGCGCAAGACTACCAAGACGAAGGCCCGCGCACAGAAGGGCAAGTGGAACGGCGGCCGGGTCCCCCTCAGGTACGATTGCGTGCGCGGCGACCAGCTTCCCGTCCCCAACGCCGAGGAGCAGAAGGTCGTCGAAGCGGTCTTCGCCCTGGTCATCGCCCACCGCAGCCTGAGCAAGGTCCGCAGGGAACTCGCCGCCCTCGGCTACCGCACCAAGGTCCGCACCATCGGCGGCCCCGACGGCCAGCAGAGGCAGGTCGGAGGCAACAGGTTCAGCTACGACGCCATCAAGAGCGTGGTGGAGAACCCCGTCTACAAGGGCCTGGTGAGGCACCGCGACCAGCTCTACCCCGGGCGTGCACGAGCCGCTCACCACCGAGAAGGTGTGGGCCGAGGCCAACGCCGCCCTGGGCCGCTGCAAGCCCCGGCGGAAGATGGTTGGCCGCACGCCCAAAGACGACCACGTCCACCTGCTCAAGGGCATCCTCAAGTGCGGGGACTGCAGCTCCACCATGGCGCCATACCTGGCACGGAAGAAGAGCCCCAACGGCCAGCCGTACGTCTACTGTGCTTGTACCCAGGTCATCGAGCGGGGGAGGAAGAGCAAGTGCAGGATCAGGAGCCTGCCCGGCCTCTGACACAGTGCCAACGCAGCCGGTGTGCGGCATTCCCCGCCGCAGCGGGGATGCAGGAGTCCATGGCCTCGCGAGCGAATCCTATCGCTACTGGTGCGTACGCTGATAGTGCTTGGTGTGTGGCGCTCCGTTTGGGCCTGAGCGACCCGCTGGCAGAGGGCCGTCCCACTGCGAGGGGTGCGATGGCCGTGTGGCAAGGGGGAGGTGGTCTCCGTGGGCGCAGTTGGCCCCTGGCGGGGAGTGATCCTCGTCCCTGTGTGCCTGGTCTGGACGCTGGTGCGGTCCGGCAACGGCCCGTCGGCCGATGAGACGGTCGTGCCTGCCCCGTCCCGGGTGCTGTGGCAGAGCGAGGCGAATCTCGATGGCGCCCCGGGGAACGAACGCCTCATCCAGTATGTCGTCGCGGAGACGGTGGCTGCTCCCTGGGGCTGCGTCGTCATCCATCGCCTGACCGGCTCGGGATGGCGTGCAGAGCGGGTGTGGAGCTCCGATGGTTGCGATCCGGGGCGCGTCGAACTGCGCGACCTGGATGCGGACGGCGCGCTGGAGTTGGTGATCTGGGAGGGGGGCGAGGATGCCTCATGGTTCGACGTTGTGGACTTCCGCGACGGGCAGTTCCGCACTGCCCCGGGGCTGCATCTCACGTGTTGGGCCGGGGATGGCACCTGCGGCTTCGTGGACCTGGATGGCGATCGTCGGCTTGAGGCGATCGTCAGCGGTCAGGCGCCCGGCTATCGCGCAGCACTGCTCCCCGGCGTTCGCATCCATCCTCCGACGCACGAGGAGCTTCCCCAAGACCGGGACGTCCGCATCTATCGCCTGGTGAACGGGAAGCCCCACGTCTCCTTCCCCCCTCCGTCGGCTGTCGCGCAGGGACTCCGAGCAGGCCTGGTGAGCGGCTACCCGGGCGCTCGCGCCGCGGCGGCGGAAGCCGCGGGCATCCTGCGGGCCGCCGAGACGGTTCCTCGGCTACTGGCTCTTGTCGCTGACCGGGAAGAGGAGGTCGCGATCCGAGCCGTGGAGGCTCTGGTGCGCATCGGAGGACCGGAGGCTGAGGTAGGGCTCAGGCAGGCTGCCGCCGACCAGCGCCACAACGTGGCCGGCGCGGCCGGGGCGGCACTGGCGGCCCTCCGTGCTGCGGGACCCCGGTCGGTGGAACCCGATGCCACTGTAGGCCATCGGCCCGAGTTCGCCGAGGCGGGCGAGAAGCGCGGCGTTCGTTCGGAGACGCTGCCCGCGTTACTCAGCTTGTCTCGCCAGGGAGACCACCGGGCGACGGTTGGGTTGGCAAGTCTGTCCGGCGCCGAAGTGGAGGCAGAACTGGCCCGGGCGCTGCACGAGGAACTCCCCAACGGCTGCTACTGGAACTACTGGGGCGACTACGAGCAGGGGGAGCCGGGCAGCGAGGGCGAGGTGCTGACTGAAGGGTGGTTCACCCAGGTTGCCCGGCGGTTGGGCAGGGCGGCCGTGTCGATCCTGGTCTCACGGCTGACGGAAGTGGCCGAAGGCGACATCCCACCGCATCATTCCATCACGGAAGGGCCCTCCATCTCTGTTGCTGTTGCGGCCGCCCACTGCCTACGCGAGCTGGGAGCAACTGAGGCGATTCCGGCACTCCTGGAAGTTGCCGCTTCGCACCCCGAACCCAAGGCGCGCGACGTCGCGGCGTGGTCGGTGGTTGCCCTGCGTCGCCAGGGGGCGAGAGCCGATCAGCCGTGGTTCGCCCAGCCGGGCCAGCGGCCCCTGGTGGAGCTTCTGGGGCCCGGCGGGCCATGGTCGTTGGTCCATACCGCCGCCGGTCGGCTGGACGGCGACCCCGAGGCCGAGTTGGTGGTGACGTATCGGGAGGGGGAGCCTGAGGCGACCGAGACGACCATCACCCGCATCGCGGCGCTGAAGTGGATCGACGGCAGCTACCAGTGCGCGAGCAGCGAGGAGTGCGTCGTGTCTCGCGCTTCGTCGCTCGAGGTTCGGGACATCGATCGGGACGAGCTCGCCGAGGTGATCCTGACCGGTGCAGACGGACGGTTCCCGATGCTGGCGGTGTATGGGTGGCGAGGCAGCGGCCTGGCGCTGTTGAGCCGCTTCGACGGCTACAAGGCGCCGCAGCTCATGGCCGACCTCGATGCGGATGGCATCGTTGAGGTCCTGAGCGGGAGTGAGTTAGAGCGGGACCCCGAACGTCCTCACGACCCGGCTGGTGAATGGGACCGGCACGCCGCGCACTGGGAGGTGTTCCGGTGGCACCGGGCTCTGAGGCGCTATGAGAAGGTGGGCGAGTCGGGCGCCTCCCCGCTGCTATCCGCCGGACTGAGCCACTCAGACGACCGGGTGCGCGCGGCGTGTGCGGAAGCGCTGGGACGCCTTCGGTCTGGCGTTCCCGTACACCGGCTGCTGGCCCTCCTCGGGGACCCCCAGCCCGGCCCGCGGCATGCGGCCGCCTGGGCTTTGGGGAACCTCGGGAGTAGAGCTGCCTTGCCTCACCTGCGTCGGGTGGCGGCTGCTGACCCAGACGTGGCGACTCGGGAGACGGCTGGCCTCGCAGTAGCGAGGCTAGAGCGCGGAGACTGGCGCAGCAGAGGTGCAGAGCGATGAGCAAGCAACACCGATGGGTCGCAGTGCTGCCCGGGCTGACGGTACTCGCGTGCGGCATGGCTTACCCGGCGGATGAACTGGCCGCTGTCCGCCAACTCCTGCCCGCCGGCGACGAGAGTCCCCTTGCAGTGGCTGCGACGGGCCCGACGGCAGTCGGGGGAAGGGTGGTCTTCGACGATCAGTTCGGCGGCTCCGAGCTGCCGCCCGGCTGGGAAGTGCGCGACCCAGCGGATGCGGGTTCGTACTCGCTGACAGCCAACCCGGGCCATCTGCGCTACGTAGTGGACGCGCAGCACACGTCCTTCGACGGTGGGCCTGCCGCGACCCAGGACGAACCGTATCGGAAGGCGCTCCACCTCGTTCGCCCCTTCGCAGGGCAAGACTGGGTCCTGACCACACGCCTCACTTACGGTCCGCGACCGGGCGAGCCCACGAACAACCGCAACATGAACCTCATCATCCAGACGCGGGTCCCGGGCCGTCGCGAGCGGGTCACGATCTCTCGCAGTGTAGGCGAGTTCGGTGGCAACCCCGGTTCGAACTCCCTCAGCTTGGGCATTGCAGGCGCGAGCCTAAGCCTCCCCTTCGCCAACACCCAAGGCCCCTTGCCCCCCGAGACTTGGTCCATCCGCGTCGAGCGACACGGGGATCGCTTCGCCATACGGGCGAGCCGTGATGACGACGGGTCTGCGCCGGAGTACCGTCTCGAGCATGCCTGCCAGCCAGGCGTTTTCGCCGCCGAGCAGGAGGTTATCATCGAGGCCGATGGCTGGTACGGCAGTAACGATCCGCCGGGGTACATGGACTTCGCCTTTATCGCCGTAGCTGAGCCGCCCATTCCGGCTGTAGTTACCATCGACCCCGACCGCCTGAGACTGGGCGCCGCGGGCAGACGGGTCGTTGTTTACGTGCAGTTGTCGGCCGGGCAGCCGCTGGAGGACGTCGATCACGCGACAGTCCTCCTGCAAGCCAAGGGCCGACCGGGGCTCGCCGCTAGACCCGTCGATGCCGTAGTCGCAGACTACGATGCAGACGGCACGCCGCATCTGGCCGTGACGTTCGACCGGCGAGATGTCGAGGCGCTTCTGGCTCCGGGCAGTGTTGAGCTGACGCTTGCCGGGCAGGTCCTGGGTAGGCGTTTTGAGGGCAGTTACACGGTCCGAGTGCTGCCGCCGCGCGTCGACTGATCGCTTGGCGCCTGCGAGGGCAGTCGCCGCGGCCCACTGCCTGCGCGAACTCGGGGTGGTCGAGGCCATCTCGCTCCTGCAGGAGATGAGCGCCACCCATCCGGACACTGAGGGGCGCGAGGTCGCCATGTGGTCACTTGTGGCGCTCCGCAGAAGGGCCGCGGGCATTGTGGGGCCACTGTTTGAGAGCGTCGAAACCTCTGATCGTGGACTCCCAGCCGACGGGCGGAGGTGACCGAGGATGCGACGATGGAGGGGCCTCGTTCCCCTGGTTGGCCTTGCAGCCACTTACGCTCTCGCCGATGAGGGCAGCATCGTCAGCATTGTGCATGAGCATAGCACGGGACACGTTCGGATTGAGGCCATGAGCCCGGACGGCGGGCAGCGCGTTGTGCGGTTGCAGCCCCGCCTGTACTTCGGAGGCAGCTTCTCGGGGATGGCCGCGTGCCCCGACGGGCGCCGTGTCGCCCTCGTGCAGGAGAACCCAAGAAGCCTCTTCGTCCTTGAGCCAGGCCAGCGGCTGCGTCGCCTGGAGGTGCCCTGGTCCGCCGGGAGCGACGAGCCGTGCATCGATAGTGGTCCCCTGATGTGGACCCTCGATGGAAGAGGACTTGCATTCGTCTCCTCCTCCACTTCCGTGTACGCGACCAATGCGGACGGGACCTTCTTGCGGATGCTCCACACAGGCGAGAACTACGTCACGCGGCTAGGCTTCGACCTCGACGGCAGGCTGCTGGTCGAGCGGTACGGCGGCTACCGGGCTGCAGTAGACGTCGAGACGGCGCGGGCCACGCAACTGGGCCTGTCCGATGCCGAGGCGGAGACCTTGTTGGCGATGCGCCCTGTGAGATCCCCGGATGGGCTGCGCGTGGCGTACCACTGGCGGGGGGAAGTCCTCGTGCGCGAAACGAACGGGCACACCCGCGACCTGACAGGGGGGAGAGTCGGCGCCGTCTGGCCGCTGTTCTGGACGGCGTCGCAGGACAGCGTAGTCTGCGGCTCGCCTGAGGGGAAGGTATGGGAAGTACCACTCGGTCCCGACACCCAGCCACAGCTTCTGACGCGCCGCGCCGTGCCGGTGGCCGAGGGCGAGGGGAGATCGGTGCACACGGCGTGGACCGCGGTGCCGGTGGAGGCCTGGCTCCCTCCCTCGGAGTCACCGGCTCCCGCCGTCGTCAACGTAACCTCCGAGCCATCGGAGGCTGACGTCTTCATCGACGAGTACTACAAGGGGCGCACGCCTCTACAAGCGCGCATCCTCTCAGCGGGCGAGATGGCGGAACGCCACAGGATCGCAGTCGTGAAGGACAATCTGCAGGGCGCCAACCAGCGCATTGTGGCGGCGCAAGGCCAGTCGCAGAACGTCCACGTGCAGCTGTCAGAGCCACTCACCGACCCTCAGTGGCCGCGCGAGGTGGCTCATGTGCGGAACGAAGTTCGCCGGGCCATCCTCCACAGAAGCCCCCAACTGCTCGGCCGGTTCTCGGCGCCGGACGTGGTCTTCGAGCAGGTCTCGTCGGAGCAGGTGTCGCTATCCGAATCGAGGACAGATCGGCGCCAGTCCCGGGGTCGTCTTCCCTTCCCCGAAGCGGTCAGGTTCCTGTTCGGCGAGTTCCGAACCAGCATGCTGGACAGCCCCGAGTATTTCGACAAGTCCTCGAGACCGGGAGACCGGGGCTGGGACGCCGGCTTTGGGGGAGGGTTCGGGTGCGAACTGAGCATCGAGCAGCGGGACGGGAAGTGGTGCATCACGCGTGTCTATGAGTGGCACGGGGACCAGTGATCGACCCCCGCCAGGCCGTGACGGAGGCGAGGACATGAGGGGCCGCATACCGCCCGGACCCGTTTGGGTTCTCGCAGGTCTGGCTCTTATCGGCGCGGGCACGCGGGATTGGTCGGCGGCAGGAACGGCCGCCGCCCGGGCGGAGCAGGTTTCGGGACCTGCCCAGCGCCTGTCGGGTAACGTGCAGGGCGCCGTTGGGGCATTGGAGGCGCAGGGCTACACGGTCGTCGCGACCGCCGAGGGTGACTTCGATGGCGACGGAACGCTGGAGGTGGCGACGAGTCTCGCCGACGCGACAATGCTCAGCGATGAGGTGGGGTTCCTGGCTCGGAGCGAAGCCGGCCGCGCCCTGCCGGCTCGCGTTGTCCTGCTGAGGCCCAACGACTCGGGGGCCGCGCCGTGGACCGAGCTTCCCCGATCGGGCGGGGTCGGAGAGGCGGCGGCCGTGTTTGACAAGCTCGCCGCTCTGGCCCTGGTGGAGGACAGCCGGCCCGAACTGCTCGTAGGCGCCTACCAGCCTCTGATGGGGAACACCGGCGAAGGCGACGCCTACGTCTACGCCTACCGCGACGGAGCCTTCCGGGAGATCTGGCGGATCGAGGGGGAGAGCTGGCGCTGGGCTCGCATCGCGCACTGCGAGATCGCCCGCGCGTGCGAGGGGCGGGAGTTGGTGGTCGCCCACGCTCCGGAGGACCCCTACCATCTGCACAACAGGCCCCAGCACTTCCAACTGTCCGCCTACGGCTACCGAGGGGACAGGTACGAGCTGCTGTCGCGACGGCTGACCATCGGTCGGTATCACAGCGCCGATGAGGCGCTGGAGGCCTTAGCGCACGGGTGTCGGCGCTTCTGAGCGGCCGCGGAGGTCGCAGCGGGAGAGGGCACGATGGTGCAGACTCGCGGGCGGGACCGGTCGGTGCGGCCGACGGGCCTGGCAGCCCTCGCCGGCATCGCGTTGGTGCTGGTCGGCGTCTCAGGCGCCGGTCGGGCGGCCGAACGCCCGGCGAGCGCTGATGCGGTCATCGCCTTCTTGCGCGACGGGGACGTCTGGACGATGCGCGAGGATGGGTCGGAGCAGGTTCAGCTGACCCACTTTGGCGATGTGGGGTACTTGGCCTGGAGCCCGGATGGCAAGCACATTGCCTTTGGGCGTGCCAACGCCATCTGGGTCATGACCGACGAGGGCCGCCGCGCTCATGAGGTGGCGCGGACGGCATATCCTGGCGCTAGCGGAACTTTGAGAGTTTGGGCGGATGGAGCCCCAGGAATGGGGGTTGGGTCGGGTCGTTTTACATCACAAAGCGGGTGCGTCACTGTTAGGGCCGGGGAGATCGGGGCCTTGCAGCACG
>VGFC01000236.1 GCA_016869045.1 Armatimonadota bacterium | reverse complement strand
GAGGAGCTGGTCGTCGCGTCGGGCGATGCGTTCCGGATCGTGTGGATGCCGGGGCGTTACCAGTACTGGGGGCCATACATGGTCTCACCGGAGGAGCCTCTGGAGATAGGCGCCGAGGCCGCCGGGGCTGTCGTGGAGCGCTTACCCTTCACCTCGCCGGAGGAGGCCTGGCCCGAGGTCTGTCGGAGCGTGGACGAGGGGCGCCCGGTCATCGAACTCCACGCGCCCGGTTTCGTCCAAGTGGTCTGTGGGTACGGCCCGGGGGCGAACCAGGTACACGTGCAGCGCTACGATGCCCCTTCCCCGGCGTACCAGGTCGTGCCGCTGGACGCCGGGCCGCTGCCATGGCCCTGGAACCGGCCGGCGGAGTTCGTCTTCCTCTGGTACGATCCACCTCCGGGGGGCGCGCCGGGCCTCGACTGGCCGGTGGTTCTCGAGCGAGCCGTCCGCTATGCCGACTGGCCTAAGGACCATAAGCTCCACGGCGCGTTCGTGTGCGGGCTGGCTGCCTACGATGCCTGGGCGCAGACCCTGCGCCAGGGGCTGGACAACAGCGGCGCAGCGACGGACGCTGGAGTCGTACAACAGGCGGCCCGCATACTGGCCGACGCGCGTATGTCCGCGGCGGTGATCCTGCGGGAGAACGCCGCGCTGCACGAGGGCCTTGCGGACGCGGCAAGCCACTACGAGGCGGAAGCCGCCATTATGCAGCCGATCATGGACGTACTCTCGGAGCTGTCGCCCGAGGCCGTGTGGACCGAGCGGATGGATGCCATGAAGCGCAACTTCGAGCGCCCGGACGTGCGTGGGAACGTGGCCCAACTGGTCGAGCGCGCAAAGGCGGAGGAGGTGCTGGCGGTGGATGCACTACGGCGCGCGGCGGCCGACCTGGCGCCCACGCCGCCCGTCCCCGTCGTGCCTCCGCTACCGGCGGGCGGCGGAGAGGCGCAGGGGCACTACGAGCGCGGGTTGGCGCTCAAGCGTGCGGGACAGCTACAGGAGGCCGCCGAGGAGCTGCGAGCAGCGGTCGCTGCCGATCCCAAGCACGTGAAGGCGCACTACGCTCTGGCGTGGGTGCTGTTGGACCTGAAGGACACGACCGGGGCGGAGGCCGAGTTCCGGAAGGTCGTCGAACTGGCGCCGGAGTCGGACGAGGCCCGCGAGGCGCAGAAGGCTCTGGACCGTCTGAAGGGGTGAGCAGGAAGCCCTGGGGCCTCGGGGCTGAAGGCCCTTCCGCTGCCGTCGTGGTGTAAGATCAGGGGGGCGGCCGGCCGTTCCCGTTCCCGCCGTGAGGCAGGCCCTCGAGTTCCCGGCCCTCGTCGATCAGCGAACGCACGACCGGCGGCAGGAAGACGCCCTCGCAGTCGAAGCGGCAGAGCATTCGCGCGAGCGCCGCCGCGCGCTGCTTGAGGGTCATGCGCTGATCGATGAAGATGGTCGGCTCGCCGTTGAGGAGGCAGTAGCCGGCCTTGCCGGCGGAGGGTTCGTAGCGGATGGTGACCTGCAGGTGAACGGCCAACTGCTCGAGGTGATGGCAGAGGGTGTCGTCGTCCATGCGGATCGCGTCCAGTTCGATGAGTGTTAGCTGCGCCGGTGCTCTCGGTTGACGAGTCCGCGCGACTCGCCGGGCTCGTCGTGCTGCAGTCAGGTGCTGTGTTCGCATCCTCGTCGGTTGCCGCTGATCCACGCCGCCAGACGCTCGCCGAGACAGTACCACACCGCGCGGGCGTTGTCCAGCCTCCGAAGGGGGCGCCTTACGGCTGAGGGGCCGTCAGCTCGCCGTCAGGGAGCGAGGCCGTTGCGTTGAGGTCGACCATGCGGATGCGTCGGAGCCTGGGGAGGGCCTTGACACCTACCTCGACCTGCTGGCCGCACGCGAGGTCTACGTCCACCTCGGCCCGATCCAGGTAGTGGTAGTCCGGCAGATTGTCGTCACACACCTTCAGGTGCCATTCGCCCGGCCGCAGACCGTCGAACACGAACGCGCCATGGCTGTCGGTGGTTGCCCGTCGCACCTCGGTGCCGTCGGTCAGCTCAACAAGCACGTTGGCGAGGCCCAGAGACTCCGGCGAGGGATCGGGCTGCCCTGGCCCGCCGACGACGTAGGTGCCGGTTGCGTCACGCAGTGTCCGTCCGGGCTTGCTCTCGGTGGCGCTTGAGACTGTGCCGTTCTCCGGCGCGGGCGCCTGCACGACCGTTCCGGAGACCGTCGCCGCGGGCAGGACCCCGATCTGTACGTCCTGCGCTTCCCCACCCTCAACTTCGACCAGCAGCGGCAGCCTCTCCTGGGTCACCCGGGTGAGGCCGATGGATTTGCGGTCTACGGTGATATGATGCCGGCCCGGCGTGAGCGCAGGGAAGGTGAAGCGCCCGGTGGCATCGGTGACGGCAACGGCCCGGCCGCTCCTGACGATGACGGCCGGGATTCCCGGCCGATCAGGGTTCTGCGCGTCGCAGACCCGCCCGCGCACTCGGCCGATGTCTGTCCGCTTCCCGATCGGCACGCCAAGGGGTACCGTGTAGCTTAGCAGGTAGCCGATTCCGCTGTCGTTGCCGAGCCGCGGCGATGCGCGGAGGACCCGGAGTTCGCACCGGCGCCCGTCGCCGAGGCTTCGGACCGCTCGCAGGTCGATCTGGTCGCTGCCCCGCCAGGGAGCCGGGGCATCGTTGCGGAGGTAGGAGGCCTGCAGGGCCGTGCTGCGTGACGGTTTCCAGTAGGCCGAGACGCCGACGCTGTTCGTGCTGTCCAGCAGGCGGCTGTACGCTGCGTTCTGTCCGTTGCCGAGGCTGCCGGAGAGCGAGACCGCGAGCGCGTCGGAGGGCCGGTACGTTCCCTGTAGGCTGCAACGCACCCCGAAGGAGTCCGATCCGGTCGGGCCGGCCGACTGCTGCCCTCCACGCAGTTCGCAGTTCCAGCTCGTTCGCTGGGATGAGTACCCGGCCGACAATGCCAGCGACTGCTCTGTGTAGTCCGTGCGAGGCACGGCGAGTAGGTCGCGGTGCGCGAAACGGCTGTATCCCAGGCCGAGACGCCACCCGGAAGGCCAGGCGTAGTCGAGACCGGCCTCATACAGTGACTCCCGGGGCGCCGCCGCCAGTTCGGGGCGCTGTTCGAGGTTCTGCGACCACCGGCCGGCGAATGCGCGAGCCGTCAGTTGCCTGCCCAAGGGCACGGACAGGGCGGCGTGGTCGTAGTCGCAGTCGGAGTAGTACCCGGCGAACTCCGGGTCGGCATGGGTCCTGGTGAAGGACAGATGACCGCCGCCCCCCAGCCGTGTATCCGCGGCAATGCGGTAGGCGCTGCCCTGCAGGTCCTTGCGACCACCGGTCTCGCTGGCGGCGTACTCCAGGGTCAGGTTGGCGCCGCGCAGGGGTTGGCTCTCCGCCTCCACGCTCCATACGCGCCGTGACCTCAGTCCCTCGTCGCCAAGCGCCTCACGATCTCCGCTGAGGAGATTCACGGTCACGGCCATGCGTGGGTTGGGCTCATACGTGAAATGGGCACCGACCTCATCCCGAGCCGGCTGCTCCCACCGACTGCGAACGTAGTACGCGCCGATCTCCGGTGCCCGGCGGCCGTTGGCGGGGCGGAGGTCAACCGAGACGCCGCGTCCGTAGCTTGCGAGATCGGTCAATGCGGAGAGTCCGTAGGCCTCGTCCCCAAGCATGACATCGAGTCGGGGGCTGGTGTAGTCGATCCAATACTCGTCGTGCAGCCCGAAGATGCTGTCGGGTTGCGTGTCGGGTCCCCGGAAGAGGAAGCTGATCTGCCGTGTCCGCGCGTCGTCCAGTGGGCCGCCGCCACACACCTCGACCTGGGCCCCCACGCGACCGGCATCGCCCACCGTGCGCAGCGTCAGACTGACCGGAAGGCGCCGCTTCAGGTCCGTCGGAGCCGTGACCCGCGGGATGATGTCCACGCAGACCGTCAGCCCGGTCGAGGCGAGCGAGTCCTCTGAGATCGCCTGAATCTGCAGCGCATTCTGCCGCGGCTGCCTCTCCTGCTTGCTCGTCTGCAGCGTGATGGTCGCGGTCTGGCTCGCGGCGGGCGCCAGAGACACCTCTGCCGGATCGATCGTCGCCGGGCATCCCTCGTCGCTACGGACCAGGAGCTTCGCCTTCGCCTCTGAGTTCCCGCGGTTCACGACCCGCATCCGGACCTGATACTCGTCTCCGGCGATCACGAACTCCGGCTTCTCGTCAATCAGCAGTCTCAGTTGGCCGAGGGCCGGAACGTCGATCGTCACTGCACTCTCGTCCCGCAGGCCGTAGTCGCGCTGGCTCTGGACGGAGTAGACGACCGAGTAGCGACCGGCGGGGGCACTTCGTGGCACCGGGACTCCGAACAGGCGGATCTGGCTCTCGTTGGGACCCAGAGTGACGACGCCCAGCGGGGTGATCGCCTGCCAGCCCGTCGGCAGGGCGAGGCTCTCAATGAACTCTTCGCCTGTCTGGGAGGTGTTCGTGATGCGGAGACTAAGGGTCACGACCTCGCCGGGCCGGGCCTGGACGAGTTCGCCCGAGACGAGCAGTGCCTCCACGCCATGGCCCTTGCCCGCAGCCCACCCCCGGGCCCCCGCGAGGGCCAGGCAGAGCAGTAGCGGCAGACCCACCAGGCACTCATGGAATGTCGAGTGTGCATCGCGCCCCGAATACGTTGTCATCTTCGTTGTCTGCCACGACGAGTGCGTTGTAGTTCCCGGGCGTCAGATGGCCCAGCTCAACTTGGCAACAGGCCGAGCAGTTCGGATAGAGGCGTGTCTTGGCGCCCTCGAAGCGGCCCACCAGGCCGCCCTTCTGATCGTGCACCTCAACCCAGAAGACGGGGTTGAGCCACTGCTGGCCCACGCCTTCGACATCGACCTGAAGCGTGTGCTTGGCTTCGTCGGTCACGAGCCTCAGGTTGCTGAATCGCAGGTCACGCGTGCCGGCGTCCCCCACATGGGTGGTGATCTGGATGCCGTAGCGCATCACCGTGCGGAGCCCTACCGTGGCCTTGCCCGGCTCGGCCTTCACGGGCCCAAGGTCACTCGGGCGCAGCGGCTCGATCATCAACATGCTCCAGTAGGTCCCGACCAAGGCGTCGTCGCGAGGGACCGTGACCCTGTAGTAGACCGCCGCGGTCTCGCCCGGCGCGACCACTAACTGCCGTGGGGAGAAGGTGATCCACTTGGCGTTGGAGCGCGGTGCGCTTCCCGGATCGCCGTATACGTTGCGGCCGTCGGCATAGAAGAGGTAGTCGGTCTGGTAGACTCGCACTTCCTGGGCGCGATCTGAGCCATTCGACAGGGAGATGCGGCTCTCGTGCTGGGCTCCCGGGTCGAGCGTCGCCTCGCGGGTGAGCTCACCCAATACGCTGACGCCTGTCGCCGCGTTCGCGCCGAGCGGGAGGATGGTCAGGATGGAGGTGAGGAGCGTGCTTCGCATGGTAGACCTCGCGGTCAGTAGGTGGCGACGGTGAATGTGACGGTTGCCGAGTAGGTCCTCGGCGTGAGCTGTACAGAGACGCCGCTGAGTTTGTACTGGACAGGAACCGAGTTCCGGTCTCCTATGCCGCTGAACAGGACCGTGTCGGTATCGGTGACAAGCTGGTAGCTCGTCCCGCCCGACACCGGCCAGAAGCCCGTGCCGTTCCCTGTCCGGCGGACGTAGAGCGCGAGGGTTGGGTCCCAGGTGGTGTCTGCCTTGCGGACGCTCACCCGCCAGCGTGTGAAGAAGGGCTCGTCGAGGCTGAGGAGGGTCGCGTTCGAGACGCTCTCGTAGAGGGTAACCAGGTCGCTTCCCGCGCCAGCCAGGAGATCATCGGCGGTGATCGGCCGAGACCAGCCGCCGACAGCCGTGATCCCCGCGGCCCGCGCACTACCCGACCAGACGGCGCACCAGATGAGAGCGACGCCAAACGTGATGTTTGGTGAGTAGTGGGGTCTCACCCTGATCGCCCCCCTCGCAGCTCGTCCGTCTCGGTCGCGATGGGGGCAGGCCTCGCCCATCGGCGCCTACCCCCACCGCTCTTGAATCAGCGTGTTGCCGCGCATCGCTATCCGTCCGTCACGGTCAGAGTCACTGTCCGCGTCGCCTGGCTGACAACGCCGGCGGCGACTGTCGCGCTCAGCTTATAGGTGATGCCCTTGGTCCCTTCGGCCTTCTTCGAGACTCCGGTGACCAGGTTCTGGGCGGTCGCCGACAGTGTGACGTCGCCCGCGCTGGTGCCGCCGGTGGGGGCCGCGAGGTTGACCTTCAGCGTCACGTCGGAGGGCATCGCGGTGTCGAGGGCTCCCGTGATCTTCTTGTTATTGCCGTTCGTGGTTAGGTTGTAGGTCGTCGTGGCGTCCGTCACCTGGTCGGGCTCCGCTCCGGCGGTCGCCGTGCTGACCGTCAGCGCGCCGGGGTTGCCGGAAACGGAGATTTCGTTGATCGCCGAGACCTGGAACGTCACCGTCTGGTTGGCTGTGTTGGCTGCCATTGCCGCGGGAATTGTCACCGCGAGCAATCCCAGCACCATCAGGGCCTTTCTCATGTCTTCCATCCTCCTCCGGATGTAGTGAGGTGCTTGCAGGGAGTGCATACGCCACTCACGCTGCGTTGTCCCGCCTCCGGTGAACGGGACCGTTGCAAGAAGGTCTCCATCCTGTAACGATGCGTTATCCCACAGCTGCCCGGCCGGTTCACATACTTTTCTGGCGCCCCACCCGGACACGGCACGTGCAGGCCCATTGGCCGCCCCTGGTGGTGCCGCGAGATTGGCTCCCACATCCACCACCCGAATGGCGTGCAAGCAGGACGTGTGCACCCGTTGCGGGAACAGACCCGTCCGTCCGCTCGTTGCCGTTCGCCATCACGCGCTTCCGGGGTCACCATCCATGCAAGACCGCATCGCCGCCGATCTTCGGGAGTCCATCGCCGCCATCGAGGCCGCCCTGGACCGCTGCCTGCCCGCCGTCGTCGAGGCCGCCGAGGCGATCATCCACTGCTATGAAGAGGGGGGGATGGTGCTCATCGCCGGGAATGGCGGAAGCGCCGCCGATGCCCAGCACTTCGTGGGTGAGATGCTTGGCTGGTTCCTGGACAAGTCCCGCGGCCCGCTGCCGGCGGTCGCGCTTACCACGGACACCTCGGTACTGACCAGCATCAGCAACGATGCCTCCGTGGAGGTCGTGTTCGCCCGGCAGTTGGAGGCGCTCGCCGCGCCGGAGGACGTCTTCATCGCGATCAGCACCAGCGGCGAATCGCCGAACATCCTGCGGGCCGTCGAGACGGCTCACAGCATCGGCGCGAAGACGGTGGCGCTCTGCGGCCCGCCCGGCAGCAAGCTGACCCGCAAGGCCGACATCGTCATCGCCGTCCCTGCCGAACTCACGCCGCACATCCAGATCGCCCACGCCGCCATCCTCCACGCCATCTGCCGGATGGTGGATGAGCGGGAGTGGTAACGACTGGTTTCGGGTTGCGAGTTTCGGGTTGCCAGCGGCAGGCCGGGACCGGGAGCCGTGGCCGTGAACTCGAAACCCCAAAACCCGAAACCCGGAACCTCCGTATGTGGCCCAACTGGCTCTCGCCGAACCACAAGTGCTTCGGGATGCCGCCGCTGTTCGAGCCGCAGGCCGGCACCGTGATCCGCGAGCCGCTAAGCCCCGCTGAGGGCTACTGGGCGGGCGCGCCCACGGTGCAGTGCGATCCACGCGACCGGCGCTTCCTGCTCTTCTACCGGCTCCGACAGCCCCGGCCGATTCGGGGCGGCGAGTGCCGGATTGCCGCGAGCCACGACGGGCGCGACTTCACCGATATCTGGAGCGCCAAGAGCGCCGACTTCGACAGCCCCTCGATCGAGAAGTGCAGCGTCTTTAGGGGGCTCGACGGGCGCTTCCGGCTCTATGCGAGCTACGTCGATGGCGAGACCGGGAAGTGGCGGGTGGATGTGCTCGAGGCTGACCGGCCGGAAGAACTCGATCCGCGCTCCCGCACGAAGGTCCTGACCGCTGACGAGATCGGCGCGGAGGGTGTCAAGGACCCGTGGGTGATGGTGGTGGGCGGCGTCTACCACATGCTGCTGAGCTACGCACCCATCCCGCAGGCCGCCTCCGCCGAGGAGCGCGAGGCGATGCACGCGACCGGCGATGTCTACAACACAGGCGTGACGACCTCCGAGACCGGTCTGGCCACCAGCCTCGATGGCGTCTGTTTCACCTGGCGGGGTAACATCATGCGGCCCGGCATGGGCTGGGACCGCTACTGCGCGCGCCTGGGGAGCCTGTTGTACGTCCCGCCGGTCTGGTTCGGCTTCTACGACGGCAGCGCGTCGGTTGAGGAGAACTACGAGGAGAAGGCCGGCCTCGCGGTGAGCATGGACCTCCGCACCTTCACCAGCCTCACGCCCGACGGCCCGTGGACCACCTCGGGCGGCGGCTCTGGCTCCGTGCGCTACATCGACGTCCTGCAGGACGGCCCGCGCTTCCTCTTCTACTACGAGTTCGCCCGCGAGGACGGCTCACACGACCTGAGGGTCGCGGAGGTGGCGAGGTTCTGACGGGCAGCCCGTCGCGCGGCATCTCACCCTCGTCGGCGCGTCTCTCCGTACACGCCCCTACGTGCCCCGACGGAGATGACGAGGACGACAAGCACATCGTCGCGGATTTCGTAGATGACGCGGTAGTCGCCGACCCGCAGTCGCCAACGCCCCTTGAGACTCCCGTGGAGGGGCTTGGCTTGCCGGGGGCGAGGATTGTTGGCGAGGGAGTCGATGCGAGGCTTGATCCGCGCCTGTGTGGCGCGCGACAGTGCGCGGAACTGCCTGTCTGCCTGGGGTAGGAACGTGATCCCGTAGGTCATAGGCCGAGGTCAGCCTTCAGTTGCTCCCAGGAGATGAGCGGCTTGCCCTCGGACTCGCGCATGGCCTCGTCCGCGGCCAGGTCATCGAGGCGGTCCTCGAGCCGCTCGAAGAACTCCAACTCCTTAATCGAGATCAGGGCGGCGGCAGGTTTGCCGTGGCGCTCGAGGATGATCCGCTCGCCCTTGTACTGGACGCGACTGATGATCTCGGCCGCGTCGGAGCGGAGTTTGGTCACCCCTACGTGTGTCATGTCAGACTCCCTCTGGTGATATGTATGGTTTCATTATTCTATACATTCTATACGTAGGCGTCAAGCCCGGCAAACGAGGACCTCGCGGCCCGCGCGCCCAACAATGCAGCAATCCGGTGATCCGGTCCTGGAGGCATCCATGCGGTACACGCTGGCTTTCGTTGCAGCCCTCTCGTGTCTGGTCCCGCGCGCCATCTCTGCCGACGACTGGCAGCCCCCGAACCTCGTGCAGAACCCCGGCTTCGAGGAGGCGGCGGCTGACGGCAAGCCCGTCGGCTGGGGCAACTACGTCACGGTCGCCGATGTCGCGCACGCCGGGCAGCGGTCCCTGTTCTACGAGAACGCGGACCCGAAGCGCTATGTGCTGTGCAGCCAGAAGATCGCGCTGACGCCGGGGAAGGCGTACGAGGTGAGCGTCTGGGTCAAGACCGAGGGCATCGCGGGGGACGAGAGCGGCGCGACGCTGTGCCTGGAGTGGTACGGCGCCGATGGCAAGTATCTCGGCGGCTACTATCCGGCGGGCTTCAAGGGCACGAACGACTGGCAGCGCCTCACGGGCGTGAGTGGGCGCGTGGCCAAGGGCGCCGTGAACTGCTCGGTGCTCTGCTACCTGCGTGAGGGCATCACCGGCAAGGCGTGGTGGGACGACGTCGAGGTTCGGCAGTGGCGCCGGCCGCCGCTGGACACGCTGCTGACCAGGCCCGCCTACCGCGGGGAGATCCTGCCTGAGACGAAGCAGCTCGAGGTCTTCGCGCGCCTCGATCTACAGGACTGGGACCTCGGCCTGCGGCAGGTTGCGCTTCGCACCGAACTCCACCGCCGCGATACGGGGGAAGTGGTCCGCTCCGTCGTCCGTACCCCGCCGGGCGAAGAGACCACGCTCAAGCTGCCGACGAAGGGCCTCGCGCCGGGCCGGTACGACCTCCGCATCAGCGCGGAGCGCAAGCGGGATGGCCTGGAGCTGGAGTCCGAATCGTGGCCCGTGAGCGTGCCCGACCCGGCGACGCTCGCCGGCCGCAAGAGCTTCATCGACGGGCACAACAGACTGCTCATCGACGGCGAGCGGTTCTTCCCGCTCGGGATGTACTGGGGCGGAATCACCGAGGAGGACCTCAAGCTCTACGCCGACAGCCCCTTCAACTGCCTCATGCCCTACGGCGCGCCCGATCAGGCGCAGATGGACCTCGCCCAGCGCTACGGGCTGAAGGTGATCTACTCGGTCAAGGACGTCTACTTCGGTTCGGCCTACTGCCCCGCCGAGGTGAAGTCGGTGAGGATGAGCGCCCCTACATCGAGGCGAAGACCAAGACCTTCCGCGATCACCCCGCGCTGCTCGCCTGGTACCTCAACGACGAGCTGCCGCAGGAGTACATGCCCCGCCTGGAAGCCCACCAGCAGTGGATGCAGGAACTCGACCCCGGCCACCCGACGTGGGTCGTGCTCTGGCAAGTGAACGAGGTCCAGGACTACGTCCGCAGCTTCGATGTCATCGGCACCGACCCGTACCCGATCCCCGGTGACCGGGCCCGCCGCGCGGGAACATGGGCGCGGACGACCGTCAGTGCCGTGCGCGGGACGCGCCCCGTGTGGATGGTGCCACAGGTCTTCAACTGGGCCTGCTACCGGAAGACCGACGAGGAGAAGCAGGGCCTGCGCCCACCGACCCTTCCCGAGATGCGGAGCATGACCTGGCAGTGTATCGCCGAGGGCGCGCAGGGGCTGATCTACTACTCCTGGTTCGACATCAAACGCGACAAGGACGTGCCCTTCGAGCGGCAGTGGATCTGGGTGAAGCAGGTCGCCGCCGAGGTGAAGGAACTCACGCCGGTCCTTCTGTCCATTGAGCCCGCGCCCACCTTCGAGGCGCGCGAGCGCCCCTGGCTCCACTGGACTACAAGGAAGCTCGGGAAGACGGTCTACCTCATCGTCGTGAATGACGAGGGCCGGGCGCATTCGACCACGTTCAACCTCGGCCGCACGCCGAAGCGCGTGCATCTGCGCGGCGAGCAAGCCGACAGGGCAGGGCACGACGACGTGCTATCCGTGGAGCTCGAACCATTCGGCGTGGGAATCTACGAACTGGAGTTCTGAGGACCCCTAGAACCACCACGCCGCCGGGGAAAGCGCTGTTCCCTGGGCGCTTACTCCGGCGGCGGGCGCTCCTCCCTCGGTTGTCCCGGTTGGGAAAACCACCAAAGGGCGAGCTGAGGCTTCAGCCTGATCGAGCTGCACTGGAGTAAACGTACCTGCGCTCACAGGGTTCTGCCACTGTGACCAAGCGCACACTTTGGGGGGAACGGTGGCGGGGACCGGCCATGGATGCCGGCTGTGGACCGGAGGGGCCCCGGAGGGCGACTGCCTACTTCCGGTGATCGATGCAGGCGATGCCGTGGGGGACGAAGTCACGGTCGCTGGAGACGATGCCAGCAATGCCGAGGCGATTGATGATGGCGCGCTGGAAGGCATCTCGGGGCCGGAGGTTGTCCGAGGCCTGCGTCAGGTGCCCGAGGGCTACGGGAATGTCGGCAGGCGTCACCTCGACGATGCTAATGAGGGACTGCTGGGTGAGTAGGCTGGTGCTGTCAGCCAGATCGGCGGCGCAGGTGGCGAAGACGGCCGTCTTGCTGGCCTTGTCGGTCAACCGCGCAAACGCACCCTTGCCATGGGCATCCTCGTACAGTATGCGAGTCAGCGCCCACCACATCTCGTCGATGACCAGAGGGGAGATGTAGAGCTTCGTGCGCCCCGACGCAGCGCCGCGCAGCAGT
>VGFC01000235.1 GCA_016869045.1 Armatimonadota bacterium | reverse complement strand
CTCGAGGGGGACGAAGACACGCCGGAGGGCTACAAGGCGATCGTTGACGTCGCCGCGCTCCTGGACGGAGTCGATCTGAAGGAGCGGGTCACCGAGGTGACGCTCGAGCGAACCGGGACGTACTTCGGGACGCCCGTCTACATCCTGGCCCTGGCGATCAAGGGCGGGCACAGGGAGACGCTGTGGGTCGGGCGGGATGACTTCCTGATCCGGCGCCTGACCTTCCGGATGAACATGGACGAGTTCATCGCGGAGATGAAGAAGAACATGGAGGAGTCGCTGAAGCAGGCGCAGGAGCAGCAACCCGAGGGCGAAGCCGGGCAGCCGGGGGAGGCGAAGGAGGGCGGCGAGACGCCAGCCGAGGGCGGCCAGGCGCAACCCCCCGAGGACTTCATGCAGGCCATGCTGCAGCAGATGCTGGAGAGCTTCTCCAAGATGGAGATGTCCGTCACCGAGCGCTTCACGGAGGTGAGCATCAACTCGGACGTCCCGGACGGCCTCTTCCGCTTCCACCTGCGGCCGTGGGAGCGGCGAGTGGCGAAGCTGGATGAGGTGCCCTTCCCGGAGGAGGAGCCGGCGGAGATGCCGGAGGTCGAGGAACCGCCGGCGGTCGATCTCACCGGCAAGGAAGCCCCCGACTTTACGCTCAACGACCTCGCCGGCACGCCGGTGACGCTCTCGAAGCTGCGCGGGAAGCCGGTGCTGCTCGACTTCTGGGCGAGTTGGTGCGGCCCCTGCCGCATGGAGCTGCCCCACGTGCAGGAGTTGCACACGGAGTACGCCGACAAGGGCTTGCAGATCCTCGCCGTCAGCGTGGACGCGACCGTGGAGGAGGCCAAGAAGGCGGTGGAGGAGGACAAGCTGACCTTCCCGGTGCTCTGGGCCGACCCATCGGGCGCCGAGGTCCAGAAGATCAGCGAGGCATATGGGGTCAGCGCGATCCCGCGCCTGCTGCTCATCGACGCAGACGGTGTCGTCCGGGCCGACCTGACGGGCTACCACGAGAAGGCGCAGCTGGTTGAGGCTCTGGCGAAGGTGGGGCTGTGAGGCGGTCAGGCCTCACCCCCTGCCCCCTCTCCTGAAGGGAGAGGGGGTTCCGGCCACAGCCCCCAAGTTGACGTCCCCCTCTCCCTTCAGGAGAGGGGGCAGGGGGTGAGGACTCCACCGGAAGGCTCATCTCCCACAACCAGCCGCTCAGGCCGTGCGGGCCGCCTCGCACATCGCGAGGATGTTCTCGCCCCTGATGTTCGCGATTCCGTGGTGGGAGTTCGCGACGATGTAACCGCCGCAGTCTCGGAAGGCCGAGAGATTGCGGCGGACTTCGTTCTGCACGTCGGCGACTGAGCCGAAGGTCAGGAGCTGTTGACAGTCGATGCCCCCGTAGAAGACGATCCGCCCGCCGAACTCGCGCGCAATGGACTCGGGGTCCATGTCGGCTGCCGAGGTCTGGAAGACGAGCAGCCCGTTCACGCCGATCTCGATGAGGTCGGGGATGATGGCGCGGATCGCCCCGCAGGAGTGCAGCAGCACGAGCAGCCCGTGGTCGCGGACGACCTGCACTTGCTCGGCCAGATAGGGCTTGATGAACCGCCGCCAGCGCTCGGGCCCCATGATGAGCGCGTCCTGGCTCGCGTAGTCGTCCCCCAGCCAGCAGATGTCGCAGTGCCCCTGCGCCGCTTGCACCGTGCGCGTGAGGATGTCCATGTAGAACGCATGCTGGCGGCGGACGAAGGCCTCGATGACCTCGGGCTGCAGGGCCATCTTCACCAGCGTGTTCTCCATCCCGAACGCATCGCACGCCGAGCAGAACAGCGGCATCCACCCGGGCGCGATGGCCAGAGCATGGTCGGGCCACTGCTCGCGGAATGCCCCCAGATCCGGCGGCGACCACCACGCAGGATCGGGCCACGGATGGGCCTCCACGTCGGCCACCGTCCCCGCCCGCGCCAGCCGCCGCTCGTAGAGCGTGTCCGCATAGGTCCCGCCCCAGCCGTCGGGCAGCCCCTCGGCCGGCGGCGCCTGCGCCGGCCCGGAGTACTGCAGCCACCCCCAGCGGAAGTCCGTATCGAGGAACTCCAGCACCTCCCACCCGTCCTTCAGCCCATGCTCGCGCTGGAAGAACGCCAGTAGCTCCAGCCAGATCTGCTGCTCCATCAGATCGTAGGCCGGCCGGTCCGTCGGCTCGAAGCGGAAGGTCGAGAGGACGCGCTCTCGGTGGGTCATGGAGGCAGGTTCCGGGTTTCGGGTTCAGCGTTCCGGGTTCAGGGCAGCCGGCAGTGGTTCGCAGTGGCCTACGAACCCATCAGCTCATGCAGGCGGTCAACCATCAGCCGCAGTCCGGCGTCGGCTCCGTTCGCGATTGCCATCCAGAGGGCCGCGATGGCGAGCATGGCACAGAACCACCGCACCCACCACGGGCTCAGGTGAGATAGCCGCTCCACCAAGGCACGTGGCTTGGCCACTCCGTAGGACACCCCGAGGGCAACGACCAAGTACAGTAGGGCCAGCGCGGCGTCCGCAATGACTCGCCAGATCACTGTACCACCCATCACGCTCTCTCCCTTCAGGCTCCGACGGCTGGAGACGACCTCTGCCCCGCCGGGGCGCACCGCAAGGGTCGTCTCTCGGAGGGTGGGGGGCCCCACCTGTGTGTGCCCGTTCACCAAGCACCTTGCCGAATGCGGAGGTCCATCAGGATCGCGAAGATGTAGGACAGGCCACGCAGGTGCTGGACGGGCACAGTACTGCCCAGCGGGACCAGGTCCAGGGCTTCCCGGAAGTGCGACCTCGGGATCCGATGATTGGTGCGGTCCGGGACTACGTGGTTCCCGACCACCTCGTAGGTGAACTCACCGCCCCTGATCTGGTGGAACGTCTCCCCTGCGCAAGCAGCGATGCGTTCCCATACTTCGTCGAAGGTCGCCATGTCTCGCTCTCCCTATGCTCGGCCCGGGAGCAGTTGCCGCCACGGCGGCTGTCTCCCCGACCCGGCGTCCGCCCTATCGCCAGCGCCGCCTCGCCTGCTCGTAGAACTTGCTGCGGTGCCCTACCTGCCATACGGTGATCGACTGGGCCTCGTGGTCCACCTGGTACGAAACCCGGTACTTCCCAATGCGGAGCTTGGAGAGCCCCTTGAGGGTACTGGTCAGCCTGCGTCCGCCGACAGACCCTGGGTCAGCGGCCAAGTCGTCGAGACGGCGCTGAACTACGGCGCGGACATCCTTGGGGAGTTCGAGGAACTCCTTCTCCGCCCTGCGCAGGAAGCGGAGGCAGTAGCTCACGGGAGGGCCTCAGACTTCGCCTTGACCTCTTCCCAAGAGACGAAGTCCTCCTCCGTGGCCTCGGCCGCCCGGCGCTCGGCCTCCTCGGCAAGCACGCGATCCACCGCCGCCTCGACAAACATGCCGTCCAGGTCTACCTTGCGGAAGCGCCAGCCCCGGCCCACCTTCGCGCCGGGCAGCCTCCCCAGGCGCGCGAGCCGCTTCACCGCGTCGGGGCTCAACTGCAGGTAGATCGCCGCCTGCTCGGTGGTTAGTATCTCCGGCATGGTACACGCTCCGCGTCGTCAGTACACGCTATACAACGCGTATGCGCCTATTCTACACCCCTTGCTTGCGGTCGTCAACCTGGCGCCGGTCCACGGGCACTCAGCCGCCCGGCGTGACGTACCTCGGCCCGAAGCCCTGCTTGAACCACTCACTCTCGACGGGCAACACCCATCCGCCGTCATCCGCCTGCCGCAGGCCCGGGTCGGCGACGCGGCCGGCTCCCTCGAAGCCCGTGGCCTGGGCGAAGGCGGGGAGGTCTCCGAACTCCTGGTACCGCACGCGCCAGGGGCAGCCGTAGAGGACGAGCTTCTGCCCCTCGGCGGGCCAGTAGAGGTTGCGGTCGATGACGAGGCCCTGCTGGAGGGGATCGAACCAGCGCTCGGGGTTGTCGCGCTTCACGGCCTCGGCGAACTCCTCTTCGCTCTTGTACTGCTCGCGCTCGCCGGGGTGCATGCCGAAGAAGGCGGTGTCATACCACAGGCCGAGCTGGTAGCCCTGGTTCAGCGCGGAGACGTTGTCGCAGATCACGTGCCCCACGTTCTGGTAGGGGACCTCGCCGAGGTCGGGCGTGTCGAGCGGACGCGGGCCCTGCTCGCGGAGGGTGATCCCGTCCTTGTTGCCAACGAAGAGGTTGTGCGTGACGACGCAACCGCGACTCTCGGCGAGGGTCAGCCCTGCGACGCTCCACGACGGGCCGGTCAGGCGCAGGCCGTTGCGGAAGAAGCGGTTGTTCATCACGTAGATGTCGCGACTGATCTCGATGAACACGCCCTGACACTCGTTGTCCTCGAACAGGCAGTTGCGTACGATGACGTCGGCGTCGTCGATGTCGAACCACAGACCCGGCCCGCCATTGTTGCGAAAGGTGCAGCGCTGGAACATGCCGTGGTGGGAGCGCGCGATCTTCACGCCCCCTGCGTCCCACCCGCGGGAGATGGGCTTACGCGAGTTGTTCGCCCAGAGGCAGTCCTCGTTGATGAAGTTCGTCCCGCGCGCACAGCCCCCGACGTGTCCGCAGTTGCGGATGACGCAGCGTCGCAGCACACCGCCCTCGGGGCCGACGCCCACGCCGCCGCCGCACATCCACTCGATCGTGCAGTCCTCCACGACGTTGTGCTTGCCCAGCAGCCAGACGGCGGGGCGTTGCGCGAAGGTCGAGCAGTAGCGGAAGGTCATCCCGCGCACGCAGACGTGGTCGAAGCCCTCCGGGCGCTTCCACGGGTTCGTCCCGAAGATCATGCCGCGCGTGCAGCCCTCGATCGCGTGGGTGTTCGGATCAGACCCGTCCTTCAGCCAGAGGTACAGCCGGTTGTTCTCGACATCCGGGAAGAACGTGCCGGCCTGCATGTCAGTCAGGGAAAGCACGATCTGCGGGTAGTCCCACACCTCGCCATCGACGATGAGCTGCTCCGCCCGCCCGCTGCGCACGTGCTCCTCGTCGCCCGGGTGGTGGTAGATGGGCTTGCCGTTCACCGTGTTGATGATGAACTTCGCGGTCCAGGGGATCTCGTAGATCGGCCGGTCGCCGGGCGTGCGCTGCCAGCCGGTCAGCACGTCGGCGCCGGTCATGACCACGTTCTCGCCCTCGGCGCCCTCGTAGACAACCGGCGCGCCGGGCCGGCCGGAGTTCCTGGGCTCCGCCCACTCGCGGTAGACGCCCTCATGCACGATCAGGCGATCGCCCGCCTCAAGGGTCTGGGCAGCCTTGCTGACCGTCTTCCAGGGAGCCTCGGCAGTGCCGGGGTTCCCATCCGACGCAGCGGGGTGCTTCTGGGCAACGTGGTAGACCCCGCCCGTCCATCCGGTGGAGGTCACGCAGGCAAACAGCAGCGTGGCTGCTAGCATGGCCATCAGCCTCCAGGCAGCAAGGTAGCGACGCCGAGGTACACCGCCAGCGAGGATACGAGGATCACGGTGGCCCAGGTGAGGACGTTGTACAGGCGCGAGTTCGTGTGTTCGCCGAGGAGTTGCTTGTCGTTGATGAGCAGCAGCATGAAGACCAGCACCACCGGCAGCAGAATGCCGTTCAGCACCTGCGACAGGTACATGATCTTCAGCAGCGGCGCATTGGGCAGCAACACCAGCCCGCCGCCCAGCACGATCAGCGCGGTGTACACCGTGTAGAACTCGGGAGCCTCGCGGAAGCTGCGGTCCAGGCCGCGCTCCCAGCCGATGCCCTCGGCGAGCTGGTAGGCCGTCGCGAGGGGCAGGATTGACGCGGCGAACAGCGACGCGTTCAGCAACCCGAAGGCGAACAGGCCTGCGCAGTACGGGCCGGCGAGCGGCCGCAGCGCCTCCGCCGCGTCCCTCACCGTCTCCACGCGCTGGCCGTGCGCGTGGATCGTCGCGGCGCAGGTTACGACGATGAAGAAGACGACGACGAGCGCCCCGATGCAGCCGACGAGCACGTCGATGCGGCCGAAGCGCAGGTCCTTGGAGGTCAGGCCCTTATCCACGACGGCCGCCTGCTGGTAGAACTGCATCCAGGGCGCGATGGTGGTGCCGACGATGCCGACGAGCATCATGACGTAGGCCGGGGAGAGTGTGACATGCGGACGGACGGTCTCCTGCCAGACCTGCGGCCAGTCCGGCTTGGCGAGGAAACCGGAGACGGGGTAGGCGACGTAGAAGAGGCAGGCGACCAGGAAGACCTTCTCCACCGACCGGTACGACCCGCGGACGACCATCAACCAGACGAGGGCCGCGGCGACCGGCACCGCGATGTAGCGCGACACGCCGAAGATCTCGCCGGCCGACGCGACGCCCGCGAACTCACCCATCGTGTTCGCGAGGTTGGTGAACAGCAGGGCGACCAGCAGCCAGAACGCAATCCGCAGACCGAACCGCTCGCGGATGAGGTCGGCCAGGCCCTTGCGCGTGACGGCCCCCAGCCGGGACGACATCTCCTGGATCACGAACAGCAGCACGCCGACCGGCAGCAGCGACCAGACGAACCGGTACCCGAAGTTGCCGCCAGCCAACGAGTAGGTGGCGATTCCGCCCGCATCGTTGTCCACGTTGGCCGTGATGATCCCCGGACCGACGATCGCCAGGATCGCCAGCAGCGGCGCCCACCGGGATTGCAGCCGCTGTCTGAGCCAACGCATCGCTGCTCTCCGTCAGCGTCCGAAGACCTTGGGGATGCGCTTCTTCCAGGAGGTGGGGATGGCCTGGTCGATGGCGTCGTCCATCGTCACAATGCCGCGCAGGCGGTTCTCCTCATCAACCACCGGCACGGACAGCAGGTCGTAGTGTGCCACGATATGCGCAATGTCATCCTGGGGCGTGTCCAGTCCCACCCGGTGCACCTCGGTCTCCATGAGTTGATCGACCAGAGTGTCGCGGGCCGCCACAACCAGTTCCCGCAGGGAGAACACGCCCATCAGGCGCTCTTCGGCGTCGATGACGTAGACGTAGTAGATGGTGGCGACTTCGGCCGCCTCGACCCTCAGTCGCTCGAGCGCCTCACCCGCCGTGATCCCCTGCGGCACCGCCACGTACTCCACCGTCATCAGACCGCCGGCGGAGTCCTCCGAATGGCGCATGAGTTCGCGGAGATCGGCGGCCTCCTCCGGCTCCATGAGGTTCAGGATGGCGTCGGCGCGGCTCTCGGGCAGGTCCGCCAGCAGGTCGGCACCGGCATCAGGGTCCATCTCCTCGATGATGTCGGAGGCCTGCTCGTTGCTCAGCTCCTGCACCACGGACACCTGGGCCTCGGGCTCCATCTCCTGCAGGGCATCCGCCGCAACCTCCTCATCCATCGCGCCCAGGAAAGAGGCCCGCTCGGGTACGCTGAGCTTCTCCGCGATGTCCGCGAGGTCTTCCGGCGGCATCTTGCGCAGCGCGTCGCGGCTCGCATCGACGTGAATCTCGTCGCCCTCGGAGGGCATCTGCACGTGCTCCCAGGCGATCAGCCGCTCGGGGAAGCGCGTGCCGATCAGCCGGCAGACGCCCAGCGTGAAGTGCTCGAAGTTCAGCCGCCGCAGAATCCCGCGCCAGCCGATGTCCACGTGCGTGAGCAGCACCTCGTGGCCCACGCCGCCGAACTTCAGGTCATGCACGCGCACCACGCGCTTGCCCGACACGTCGATGATCTGCCGGTCGAGCAGCCGCTGGCGCACCGACACGTCTTCCTCATCGGGGGTCTCGCGGGCGGCACGGTCCAGGTCCATGGCCAGGCGGAAGCCCTCGTAGGAGGCGGAGCGCACGCAGTGCCAGGGGATCAACGCGACGCGGCGGTCGGCCAGCTGGACGGCCACCTTAGAGATGACCGGGAACATCGAGCGGGGATTGGGCTTGACGTAGATGTCGCAGATGGGCCCCAGGCGACTCCCGGAGGGATCGAAGACCGTCTCGCGCACGAGGCCGGCGAAGTAGGCTTCGGCAAAGAAGACCATTGCGTGCGCCCCTTTCCCGTCCCCCGCAAGCCCGGAGGACGCAACGAAAAGGCCCACCACGGACTGACTGCCGAGGTGGGCCTCAGGGGCGCGCGTTGCACCGCCACTAGGCGGATGCCACGGCCATCGCCTCCGGCAGACGCCACCTCAGACGCAACGGCTCAGCCGCCCGACAGTGAGGTAGGTCGCTCGTACTATTGTCTGGGTTAGCTTCCATTGCCCTGTGAGACTGTCTGGCCGGAGCCCCATGCCGCACTCCGTGCCGTGACGACGACCCAACTGCAACTCGGCGCCACCCCGCAGGAGACCCGCCGCGTGGCGCCAACGCGCCGCATTCTACTCCGTCCGCCAAGGGGAGTCAACGGGCTTGCCGCCGGTATCCTACGCCTCGGCGAGGAGTCCCCTCCGGGATGCGGGAAGGACGCCCCGTGCAGGTCATGCTACTGGAACTACTGCGCTTCGCAGAAACACGGGAACAGTGGGGCGGGCATTCTTGCCCGCCACAGCCTCTGGCGGGCAAGAATGCCCGCCCCACTGTTCCCGTGTCTATCCGAGACTCAGTAAGCCAATGAACGCTTTCCGCGACGAACGCGTCGCCCGAATGCAGAAGGTCCTGCGCCTGGAGCGCCCGGACCGCATGCCGATGGGCGACTGGGCGACGATCGAGTACCGCCCCGATGTCTACCACCTCGGCGATGACGAACCGCTGCCCGCCGCGGGCGAGGTGGGCACGACCCGCGACGGCAAGCGCCGGACCACGCTTGATGGCGGCGTGTGGGCGACCGATGCGAGAGAGAAGTACCGTTCACCCGAGGACGTGCTGAGGGTGGACCCGGAGCAGTTCGAGGTCGAGACCGTCGGGCCACAGATGCTCGGGCGCATGGCGGAACTTCGCGCGGCCGCCGCACAGCACGCGTTCCCGATCCCCATGCACTACGGCACGCTCGTGACCCGCGCCACCATCGAGTTCGGCTGGGAGCACTTCCTGACGGCGCTTGCGCTGGAGCCCGACCGCTTCGCGCGCCTCCTGGATCGCTTCGGCGAGGCCTCGCTCGCCGTCGTGCAGGGCTGGGTACAGACAGAAGGCGTCGAGCTGATCTTCGTGCATGATGACATCGCCGGCACCCGGGGCTTGTTGCTGAGCCCCGCCTGCCTGCGGCGATACGTCTTCCCCTGGTATGAGCGCCTCCTGAGCGCAGTCCACGCCGCGGGCCGCAAGGCGCTCTACGTGGGCGACGGCAACTACGCGGAGGCCCTCGACGACTTCCTGGCGCTTGGGATGGACGGGCTCTATGTCGAGAGCAGCTCGATGGACCCGGCCGACTTCCTCCCGCGCGCGGGCCGCGACAAGCTCTTCCTCATCAAGACCGACAACCGCACCATCGACTTCGGCACGCCTGATGACCTCCGCCGGGAGTTCGAGAAGCTCCGCGCGCTCCACCAGGACTTCCCCGGCATGATGATCTACCGCGGCGGCGGCAACCCCGCGCCGGGCATCGCCGAGGCGTTCGCGGAGCTGTACGAGGAGCTGCTCGTGTATGAGTAGGACGTTGTCTGCCTCCTTGTTGGCCGAGAGCACCGGGGACACGATGGGATCGTGTCCCCCTGTGTTACGCGCGCGAGGGAGGAGGGACGCAATGTCGGGAATCGTTGCCCCCCACGTGTACTTGTTACTTCGGGGGCCGGTTCTGTCCCAAGAATCTGCGGCGAGGGAGGAGCGGAAGGAGCGCCCCCCATTAGGGTATATGACTTCGAGAGGCGATTCCATCGCGGTCTTCGTGGCGGGAGCCTCCGGGGAGGAGGGCGGCGCTCCGTGGCGCGGGCCGCGAGACCCGCACCGTCGCCCTTCTGCGGAAGGAACGAGGCGTGACCGTGGCGAAACTTGTGTTGGCTGGCTCAGCGTTGCGCGAACCCCAAGTGCACATGAAGGGGGCGAGGTCGCCATGCCGCGCAGGAAGCCCCAGGATGCCGATGAGACGCGAAAGCGCACCTATACGGCCGTCTTTGGGTTCGCGGACCACGCCGAGATGAGGCGGGACTGCACGCTCGCCTTCGCGCTGGCCGGCAAGGCGCACAACATCATGATGGACTTCCTCCTGGCGAAACAGCTCAAGGCACCCTTGGAGGACTCCTATCCCTACCAGAAGGCCACTCGGGAAGTGCCGGAGCTGCAGACGCAGATCATCAACCAACTGGCGCGCGTGCAGGTCGGCGCCGAGTTCAAGCGGTACAAGGACGACCGGTACAAGGCCAAGCGTGCCGCATCGATCCCGTATGTGGTTAGGGCGAGCGCGCTCCACTTGCACGGCGACCACTGGAAGCTTGAGGAGCGCGACGGCAAGTGGTTCGTCTCGTTCAATCTCTGGCGTACGAAGGACGGAGGCGGGGGCAAGCGAGCGCTTGCCGAACTGAACGGGAAGCCGTATGAAATCCACCCGATGGGCCCCCGGGATGCGGACCTCCTCCGGCAGGTCGTGGAGGGCACCAAGCGCAATGTGCCGGGCTACCGATTCGGGCAACCCCGGCTCGTCAACCAACCTCGCGCGCGGAACAGACGTCGGCGTTGGCGCTTCGAGTTCGTGGTTGAACTGCCGTCCCTCCCATCGAGACAGGGCCCGGTGGCCGCGGGGATCGACTTGGGCGTGAACCACCTCGCAGTGGTCTCGGTGCCGGCCCTTCGTAAGTGCTGGTACTTCTCGCGCCACGACCTGCGCGAGCGGCAACGGGCCTACGACGAGAAGCGCCGGCGGCGGCAGGCGGCCTACGGGCGCAAGGGGGCTGCAGCGCTCCAAGATAAGGAGGCGCGGTTCGTCGATACGGTGATCAAGACGGAGGTGCGGGCGATCGTCGAGAAGCTCAAGCAGTTCGCCGAGATCGCCGCCATCAAGGTTGAGCAGCTCGGGGGCCTAACGGAGGGGGTCTCCGGGAAAGACGTGGGCTTCGCCACGGCCAGGATGCTGAAGCGGTTCCCTTACCAGAGGTTCCAGGAGCGGTTGCGGCAAGTCGCCGAGGCCGAGGGGTTCGTCGTTTGGGAGGTCGATCCCGCGTACACCTCTCAGACCTGCTCTCGGTGCGGGAAGATGGGGAAGCGGGACCGCAAGTACTTCCGCTGCGAGTGCGACGACCCGGAGAGGCCGCCACGGTGTGCCGACCTCAATGCCGCCAACAACATCGCGCAGGCCCCGCCAGTTGGGGTTGACGCGGCGCGACGATGAGGTATGATGTGCGCATACCCCCGGTTGAACTGCGGTTCTTCCGGCAGGGCCGACCACACGGCCCATGGGGGGCGGAACCAGGAGCATCGAGCTGCCTGTAGTACGTTCCCAACCCATACGGAGTGAGGTTCGCGGAAGCGCGCTCGGATAGACCCGCATTCCGGCGCTGACGGTGCGCACGGTCGCACTCCGCGCGCGCGTATGGGATGTGGGAACCCCTGTTTCGCGCCACGACCGCCTCGCCCGCGTCGCACTCCGCGCGCGCGTATGGGATGTGGGGTCATCGGAGTCCTCCCTCCTGAGGTTGCAGCTTCGTCGCACTCCGCGCGCGCGTATGGGATGTGGGCCCATGAACCCCCACCCATAGGGCGGATCGGTGCAGTCGCACTCCGCGCGCGCGTATGGGATGTGGGACCGGCAGTGCGGACGAGCGCGCATCCGGCCAAGGCGGCAGCCTCGCCCTTTGCTGTGGTCAGGTGGTGAGTCGTGGTCGCTGCTGGGAGCGCCGGCACCCCTGCCGGCAGAGGTGGCGGGTCGTCACGGTCGAGTAGCACCACGACACGGCGAAGGCAACGTCCACTTGCCACAGCAGCCGGCAAGGGTGCCGGCGCTCGTGCGCCTCGCGGCGCATTCATCCAGCGGGTTAGAGTCCCGCCGGAGGTACTCGTGTGAAGGGCAAGCCTCCGTAGCCAACAACACAGA
>VGFC01000234.1 GCA_016869045.1 Armatimonadota bacterium | reverse complement strand
AGCTCGCGCTGTCGTGGGGGGCGTTTGCCGATCATCCCTCGCCTCCTCGCGGGTGTGCCAACACCGAAGTTATAGCACACTGCCGCTCGCTTGAGGAGAGGGCGAACCGACTTTTTCAACGCAATCTTCATCGCGCCCACCCATGTAGGGGCGCCATTCATGGCGCCCAAGAATCGATATCGCGGATTCCCATATAGGGCAGGCAATCTGCACCACAGACTCGGGGGACCCATGACCGTGACCAGACGCCTCTTGCTCATCTCAGTCGCGCTATCTGCAGCCTGCTGCCTGTGGGTCGGGGCCGCCCTCGCCCAGGCCGGTCCCCGCGTCCGCAACCTCCGATCCGGCGACACCCTCCGCTATCCCCTCGCCCTGCTCATCGGCGAGGCCGATGCGACCGACGGCGAGCCGCTGACAGTGGTCCGCCGGGCCGACGGTCACGAGCCGCGCAACCTCACGACCCAAGTCCTCGGCAAACGGTTCAAGGCGCTCGTGGAGCTGGTCCCGGGGGCGAACCACCTCACGCTCTCAGCCGCCGGCCAGAGCACGGAGCTTGACCTTCGCTACGAGCCGCAGACGAACCCCTACTACGTGCGCCTCATCTACTACACGGATGAGTCGCGCAACACGGACTACCAGACCGAGATCGAGGGCGATCCGCAAGACTACGCGGCGAAGCTCGACACGGCGGCCAAGCTCATGCAGACCTTCACCGCCGAGACCCTGAACGATCAGGGCTACGGGCGCAAGACGTTCAGCCTCGAGCTGGATGAGCAGCAACGCGTGAAGATGCACGTGGTGCGTGGCGAGCACCCGGTCGAGCACTACCGGGCAACGGGCGCGGACGCGCTCTACCCCGAGATCCATGAACACCTGAACCGCACCATGCCCGATCCCTTCGCCAAGAACGTCGTCCTCATGGCCTTCACGCGCTGGGACCCTGAGCAGAAGAGGGGCCTCGCCCACGCCGCGTTGGGCGGGGGCGACATGGCCCTCTTCGGAACGCCCGACCTCTTCACATGGCCGAGCCTCATCGAGCAGGTGCAGGCGGCCTTTACTGATGAACGCCGCGTCGATCCCACCCGCTCCTTTGACGATAGCGCCGGTCGCAGCGCGTACTGGAGCCAGGTCGCGACGCAGCTTGGCGCGACGTTGCACGAGACCGGCCACTGCTTCAGCCTGCCGCACAGCCCCGACCCCTTCTGCATCATGTCGCGCGGGTTTGACCACCTCAACCGCATGTTCACCCTCGTCGAGCCGCCTCACGCGCATCGCGCCGAGGCTTACGCCTTCCCCGACAAGGAGATCGCGCACTTCAGCGTGGCCGCTCGGCTGGCGTACAACCGGTGGTTCCAGCTTGACCGCCGCGAGTACCAGGACGCTCCCGCCGCGGAGGTGCAGACCGACTTCGCGGCAGGCACCATCGTGCTCACCTCGCAGCACGGAATGCGCGTTGTGGGGATCAACGGAGGCGACGTCTCACGGGAGGACGATGTGTTCAAGGACGATCCGCCGAAGCGACTGGGGTATCGGATCGCCGACCTCAGCCGACGCGGCGGCGGCAAGGGCGTCTCGCTGGTCGTGATCGACGCCGAAGGTAACGAGACCCACATCGGCGCCGAGCAACTCACTGACCCCCAGCAGTTCGTCCGCGCGTGGCGCTTCGCGGCGGAGGCGGTTGACTGGCCTTCGAAGGACCGCTTCGTCGAGGTCTCGCCCGAACGTATTGCGGAGCTGACGAACCAGCTCTCCGCCCGCGAACCCGACACTTCCCCCGGCGCCTTCATCGACCTGATTCCGCGCTACCCCGGCGGCACGGACAACCGCGCCACCTACGCCCTCTGCACCCTTCGCTGCGACGGCGAGCGCAAGGCGACGCTCTACACCGGCAGCGATGACGCCCTGCGTGTCTGGTTGAATGGCCGCCTCGTCGTCGAGAAGCTCGTCCTCCGCCCGGCCGGCCCCGACCAGGACTCGACGCCGATCACGCTGAAGGCGGGCGACAACCAGCTTCTCGTCGAGGTCTCGAACGGCGGAGGCGGATGGGGGTTCTATGTGCGCTTGGAGGGTGAAGACGGAACCCCGTTGTTCGGAGGCGTCGGCATGGCTGAGACCGTGCTGGCCGTCGATCAGACGCGCTTCACACTCAACGTTGAGCCCACGTTCCTATACGGGATCAGTTACTACGGCGCGCTGGGCGCCTCGGATGAGACGATCCGCGCCGACCTCGACGACATGCAGCGCCACGGCCTCAACTGGGTTCGCGTGTGGGCGACGTGGAGCGCCTTCGACAACGATGTCTCCGCCGTCGATGCCGACGGCAACGCGCGCCCCGAGTTCCTCGCGCGGCTGAAGGCGTTGGTCGCAGACTGCAACGCGCGCGGGATGGTGGTGGACGTGACCCTCTCGCGTGGGGACGGGGCTGCAGGCCCGCCGCGACTGGGCACCCACGAGGCTCACGCGCGTGCGGTCGAGACGATCGTCACCGAGCTGAAGCCGCTGCGCAACTGGTACGTGGACCTCTCCAACGAGCGCAACATTCGCGACCCGCGCTACACCAGCTTCGAGGAGCTGCGCGACCTGCGGGAACGGGTCCGTGGCCTTGACCCCGACCGCCTCGTGACAGCCTCCCAGGGCGGCGACATCGACGCCGAGGAGCTTCGCCGGTACGTGCAGGAGGTGGGCGTGGACTTCATCACGCCCCATCGGCCCCGCGACTCTGAGTCTCCATCCCAGACCGAGGCGAAGACGCGCGAGTACCTCTCGCGGATGGCGGCCTTGGGACGCGTCGTGCCGGTCCACTACCAGGAGCCCTTCCGGCGCGACTATGGCGCCTGGCACCCTACGGCCCAGGACTTCCTGACCGATTACCGGGGCGCACTTGCGGGTGGTGCGGCCGGCTGGTGCCTGCACAACGGGTCGAGCCGCTCGGCGGACGACGGCCGGCCCCGCCGTTCCTTCGACCTCCGCGACGGGCGGCTCTTCGATCAACTCGATGGGCAGGAGCGCGAGGCCATCACCCTCATCGACAAGCCGTAGGGAGGGGCCGCATGCGAGGTTCCGCGCCTTGGGCGGAAGCTCGCATCCGGCCCACCCCTTCGGCGGAAGCTCGCATCCGGCCCGCCGTCCTACTCCGGCCCTCGCATCAGCGGTCCGTCGATCCGCGTCACCTGCGTCTGGCTCGTGCTGCCGTTGAGGTAGACCACGTAGTTGTACCGGTTCGGGTCGTTCCGCCAACCCTGATGGCGACCGCCGGCGACTCCGTCCCTCGCCGGATCGCCCGCCGCATTCGGGACGTTCAGGTCGGACTCGAAAAACAGCACGATCCGGCCGTGGTCCGTCAGCTCGGTGGCGTTCTTGCCGGCAACCTGCGCGTTGATCGCGTACGCACGCTTGAAGTCCGGCGCCGCCGGGCAGGTGAGGACCCGCGCCAGCACGGACTCGTCCCCTTCGCCCCCTGCTGCCGGGGGTTGATAGGGCCCTTGGCCCACATCGCTGTTCACGTACGCCACAGTGTCGAAGCGCCCCTCGGCGGCGTTCCAGTAGTCCGTGTGGCGCCGAGGGCCGGGCCCGTCGAGCCTCGGTGGCCCCGCGGCGTTCGGCTGGTTGAGGTCTGATTCGGAGAACAGCACGACGTTGCCGCGGCCGCGGAACTCGGCGAGGTTGTGGCCCGCCACCTCCTCGTTGATCGCGTACCCGTACTCCAGGTCGGGCGCTGCCGGGCAGGCGAACAGGGCGTTGGGGTCGGCCGCATCGATGAGGTACAGGGCCAGGTCCTCGTGCCAGGAGTTCGCGGCCGGCAGCGTGCCGCCATTGTCCCGCGCATACTTCCGCGCGGCCTCTGTGAGTTTCATCAGGTTCTGCACGCAGGTCTGGCGCTCACTATCGGCGGCGATGAGGTCGTCGAGGGTCACCCCGGGCGGTAGCATCACGCCATCGCCGTTCGCGTTCAGCGTCACGAGGATCCCGTCCGGCTGCACCCGCCAGCACGAACGTCTGCTGAATCTCCGAGGTGGCTGTCAGCTTCACCTCAGCCCGGTCGCCCTCCTCAGTCGCGCCCGCCGCCTTCTGCTCCGCCTGAACTCCCAGCGGCAGGAACAGGTACTCCCGGAGCATCGCGGCCACGCCCGCTCGCGCGTCAGTGACGTCGGCCTGTCCCTGCATCTCCTGCAGGCGGGCACGGCTGGGGTCATCCGGCGCCAGCAGCTCCAGCACCGTCTTCAGGTCCGCGTCGCGGCACGCCTTCGCATAGGCCAACGCCACAGCGGTCGGGTCCTTCAGATCAACCGCCGGCGCCTCTTGCCCGATGCACACGCTGACCAGCAGCAGGCCGCACACACAACTCACGATGCCTCGCATCAGGTCACCTCCGGCGGGCAGGGGCGCGAAGCAGGGACTGTCCAGGTCTCGATCCCGCTCGGGATCGAGACGCATGGACTGTCCCCTGTTGCCGCTGGCTCTCCGCGACCCACCATCTTCGTCGTCTCGGGCGAGCCCCGGGCTCATGACAGGTGTGCCCGAACCCGCCCTCCGCGTTCGGACGCTGCCTCCTCCATGCACCTGCCTCCTGACAGATTGGCTCTCCGCCCGGCCTTCCCCTGCATGAGCCGAAGGTCTCCTCCCTTGTCCCAGCGAATCGGCCCGCGACATCCCCTGACCGAGGGTGTAGCAATGACCAGCCGCGAGCGCCTCCTCGCCGCGTTGCGCGGGGAGCCGACCGACCGCGTGCCGATCTGGGCCTGGGGTGTGCACCCGTGGCTCGGGCCGGTCCACCCGACCATCCGGCCCGTCGTCGATGCCTACCTCGAACGCTCGGACATCCTTCACTGGTGGGGGCCGCACGCCGGCCACTTCCTCACCGCCTCCGATCAGGTGACGGTCCGCACCGAGGATCGCGATTCGCAGCTGCCCGGCTACCGGGAGCATGTCGTCATCTACTCGACCCCGCGCGGGGAACTGACGGAAGTCCACTACGCCAGCACCCAGGGCCGGCCCGGCTACTGCAAGAAGCACCTGATCGGCAGCGAGGCGGACGTGGAGGCGCTCCTCTCCGTGCCCTACGTCCCCGTGCAGCCCGACTGCGCGCAGTTCCATGCGCTCGACGCGGAGCTGGGCGACCGCGGACTGCTGATTGCCAGCGTCGGCTCCGACCCGATGTACCGGCTGAACCACCTCCTGGGCTCTGAGACGTTTGCCATCTGGTCCATCGAGAAGCGCAGCCTGATCGGCGAACTCATCGCCGAGTTCCTGCGCCGCACCATCGAGTGGGTGGAGTGGCTGATCGCCCAGGGCGTCGGGCCGCTGTTCGGGTACGTCGGCCCCGAGCTGTGCATTCCGCCTTTGCAGTCGCCGCGCGACTTCGAGGAATGGGTCGTAGGCCCAAACCGCGAGATCCACGACCTCATCCGCGCCGCCGGCGGCCTCGTGCTGGTGCACTGCCACGGCCGCATGGGCCCCGTGCTGGAGGGCTTCGTGCGGATGCACGCCGACGCGCTGCACCCCATCGAGCCGCCCCCGATGGGCGACGTGACCCTCGCCGAGGCCAAGCAGCGCATCGGCCGCGACCTATGTATCGTCGGCAACGTGCAGCACCACGACATCCTGACGATGCCCGCCTCCCAGTTCCGCGCGCTGGTGGCCGAGACCGTGCGCGTCGGCAAGGAAGGCGGGCGCTTCATCCTGTGCCCAACCGCCACGCCGTTCGGTTGGCCGGACATGTCCGCCCTCTCCCAGCGCAACTGGCTCTCGCTGCTGGAGGTCGGCCTCAAAGTCGGCGGCGGTTGAGAGGAGCTCGCGAACGTGCTTGCCGGCGCCTTGATCCTGCCCCTGCTTGCCCCCGTCGGCGCACCTCCGCCGGGCGTGTACTCCGCCGGCAACGTGGATGGCGTGCTGACCTGGAGCCTGGGCAACCTGGACCCGGGCGCGTCCGCGCGTCACGTACTCCTGTTCGCCTTCGACGACTCGCCCGATGCGCTGGTCACGCGCCTCGACAACGCGCGAGGCCGCTTCGCCAATCCACCCGAGCCCTCGCCCCTCGACCTCAGCTCGCCTGCCGCCGAGAAGGCCTGGATCGCGAACGAGGCGACCGACTTCGCCCTCGAGCGCACCGGCTACTTCAGCTGGCGCAGCGTGCAGCAGGCCCTGCGCTGCGATCGCGGCGGGCAGCTCAGCCAGTACAGCTACTACGTCCACTGGCGCGACAGCGGCGGCGAGCATCGCGCGGGCAATCCGTACCACGACGACGAGACGCCCGACAACCTGCAGGTCATCCAGCCCATGCGCACCGCGACCGCCACTGAGGCCTGGGGCCTCGCGGGCACCGCCGACGGCAAGCTCCGCCTCCGCGTGCGCGCGATGGTCGGCGAGGGGAGCTGCATCGCGGTCGAGTACCTGCTCACGAACCTCTCGAACGAGCGGCTGGAAGACCTACGCTTCTCCGCCTACGCCAACCTCGAGGCGGCGCATGACCACGAGAACGACCTCAGCCTCCTCGACTCGGACCTCGGCGGGCTGCTGGTCATCGACCCGCCGACCGGTCGCGCCGTGACGTTGGCCGGGCTGACGCGGCCCGTGACCGGTTGGTCCGCCACCTGGAACTCCCTGGCCGTTCTCCAGGCCGCGCAGGGCGTGCCCTTCGCCGAGTGGCCCTCCTACCGGAACCGCCCTCCGGACCTCGAGAAGCAGCTCGCGCGGGCCCGGCTCGAGGCCGCCGCCCCGCCGGGCATCTACCTGCCCTTCGTCTACGACAACCCGACGACCCCCGAGACGCGCACTCTCTCACCCGACGAAGCCGAGGCCGTCCTGGAGCGCGACTGGCTCTTCCAGGCCGAAGGCAAACCCCTCGCCGACCGCGCCCAGGAGGAGCTCGCCTGGACCCTCGCCCTCGCCAACCGCCTCACCCCCCTTCTGGGTGAAGGGGTTTGGGCGCCTCTGAGCCGTCGTTCCCCCCTTCTGAAGGAAGGGGGGCAGGGGGGTAGGATCAGAGACCTCTCCCTCCGCCTCCAAACCCGCTCCAAGGACCCTCTCGACGAAACCGAGGCTCGCGACCTCTACTTCGCGGTCCGCCGCCTGAAGCGCGACCTCATGTTCAGCAACCCGGTCCTCGACTTCGATCAGGTCCTCTTCATCGACCAGCCGACACCCGCCGGGCCGGTGAACCCCGAGCACGAGGCGATCCACCGGATGGGAATCACCGCCACACCCGGCGGGAGGTTGCTGGTGCTGAAGGGCCTCCATCCCGGCGGCGAGGTGCGGCAGCTCGCACCCGAGAAGCCCGGGAGCTTCTGGAGCCCCGACCTCTCCTTCGATGCGAAGCGCCTGCTGTTCTGCTACAAGGCGTGGGACGAGAAGAGCTTCCACCTGTACGCGATGAACCTGGATGGCACGGGGCTGCGGCGGCTCACCGAGGGCGACTACGATGACGTTGACCCGCTCTATCTGCCCGACGGGCACATCCTCTTCACGACCACTCGCGGCAACTCGTATGTCCGCTGCGGGCCCTTCATCTACTCGTACACCCTCGCGCGCTGCGACGCGGATGGGAGCAACGTCTACCTCGTCAGCCAGAACGGCGAGCCGGACTTCGTGCCCTCGCTGATGCCGGACGGGCGGATCATCTACTCGCGCTGGGAGTACACCGACCGCCCCCTGTGGCGTCTGCAGAGCCTCTGGACCACCAACCCCGACGGCACGAACACGCAGGCCTTCTACGGGAATCGCAGCGTCTGGCCGGATCACCTCTCCGAGCCCCGGCAGATCCCCGGCAGCCGGCGCGTGATGTTCTCCGGCGTTGGGCACCACGACTGGTGGTCAGGCTCCATCGGGATCGTCGATCCGGACCGGGGCACGAACTTCCCCGACGGCCTGACGAAGGTCACCGCCGACCGGCCCTGGCCGGAGTGCAGCGCCCCGCCCGTGGACCCTATCGAGGCCGCCGACTACCACAGCTCGGGGCCCTTCACGGGCTACAAGACCGCGTACCCGCTCTCCGACGAGGACTTCCTCGTCTCTGCCAGAGGGCTGGACGGCAAGTTCCGCCTGTACCTGGTGGATGTCCACGGCAACCGCGAGCTGATCTACGAGGGCGCCCACAACATCCTCCACGCCCTTCCCATCCGCCCGCGCCCCGTGCCCCCGGCGATCCCGAGCACCGTCATCTGGCCGCCCCCCGGACCGGGTCCGAAGCCGGTCCAGCCGGGCGTCTTCTTCAGCGCGGACGTCTACGATGGCGTGCCCGAAATCCCTCGCGGCATGGCGAAGTACCTGCGCGTCTGGCAGCAGGACCACAAGACCTACTCGACCTGGCGCAAGACATACAGGCACTCCGGCCCGGCGGTCTCGATCGTGCAGGAGGAGGCGGTCAAGCGGATCGTCTCCGTCGTGCCGGTCGAGGAGGACGGTTCGGTCTGTTTCACGGCGCCGGCGGGCAAGTCCCTGTACTTCCAGCTGCTCGACCAGGACTACCGCTGCCTGCAGACCATGCGCAGCTTCACGGGTCTCATGCCCGGCGAGAAGCGTGGCTGCCAGGGCTGCCACGAGCTGCACAGCAAGACCCCTCCGGGAAAAGAGGGACACCATACCAATTCCGCAGACGTCTCGCGGAATTGGTATGGTGTCCCTCTTTTCCCGGCCGCCCTCCATCGTGCACCCACGCCGCCCAGCCCTCCCCCCTGGGGCGCCGAGAGCATCAGCTACGAGCGGTTCGCCCAGCCCGTGCTAGACCGTTACTGCGGCCAGTGCCACGAGGGGGATGGCGAGGGGCGCAAGACCTTGGACCTGACCCTGAGGCCGGGAGTGGACGTGTTCAAGGAGCCCTACCTCACGCTCATCGGCTCCGCAGGCTGGGGGAACCCGGTCGCCGCTGACCGGCCGGGCTACGGGATCGCAGGCGTCCTGCCGGTGGAGAGCATGGACCCGACGCTGAACGACCCGCGGGCCTATGGCGTGCTTTCGCCCATGCAGTCACTCTCCTACACCAGCAAGCTCATCGACCTCGCCATGAGCGGGGAGCACTACGACGTCCGCGTCGATCCGCTGAGCCTCCAGCGCCTGATCGCCTGGGTCGATGCCTGCGGCCCCTTCATGGGCGAGGAGGAACTCCGCGCCCAGGGCGACCCCGACTTCCCCGGCATCGACCTGCTGCCCATCCGCCCCCGCGTCGCCACCGCCCCCGTCGTGGACCGTCCGTAGCCGTTGCCGTTCTCCTGCTCTCCTGTTCTCCTGTTCTCCTGCCGTCCAGGTCTTGACAATCCGCCTTCCGCCGAATAGCCTCTCAGCACCATGACTGCTCACGATCCCGAACTCGATGCCCTGTTGGACGAGCCGGTCCCCGACCGGCCTCCGCCGATTCTGGTGCCCTGGGGTTGGCGCATCTTCTTCGTGTTGCTGGCGGGGTTTGATATCGTGTGTCTGCTGAGGGGACGCGTGCCGCTGAGCGGCGGAGAGCGCGGGCTCGACCGCCTGGATGCGTTGGTGATTCCGGTGATCGGGCTCGGGGTCGGTCTGGCGATCTCGCTGATTGCGGAGGCTGTAGCCGCCAGTCGCGCCGCGCAGATCGGCCTGACCGCCGAGGAGGCTCGGCTCGTCGCCGACGACCTCTCCATCCTCACCCGCCCCTCGCGTGCGGGCCGGCTGAGCATCGTGCCCCTCGTAGCGCTCGTGCTGATCGTGTGCACGCTCTTCGCGAAGTTCGTCTTCCGCGAGGCTTCGCTTCCCGCGGCGACGGTGTTCATCGCGCTCCACGCACTGACGGGCCTGGCGCTGCCCGTGCTCTGGCGGTCGTATCAGACGGCGCATGACGAGTTCCAGGTCTGGCTCGACGAGAAGAACGCCCCCTTCGATCCGCCCGCGGCCGACCGCGCCGCGGCCCATCGCGCGAGGCTGGCCGACATCCGCCGCCGCGTTCACGCCGCCGAGGATGAGCTGAAGGAGCGCCTGGACAAGATGCCGCGGGTGGCGCCCCCGGTGTATCTGCAGCCGTGGGCGATGTGGATCACCCTGGCGCTGGCCCTGCTGCTCGACATTGGCCTCCTCTTCTCACCGGGCGCCCGCGAGGCGGCCCTCGCGGCGACGGGCGCGGGCGTCGGCAAGCTGATCTGGTCGCTGCTCGGTCTGTGGGTCGAGAGTTGCGTACTGATCGGCGTGGTCTACGCGATCCTGGCCTGGTACTATCAGGCCATCGGTGATCAGGTCAGCCGGCAGTGGCACGGTCGCGACTGGTCCGGCGGCCTGGCCGCCGTCGCGATTGAGGCGCTCTATGGCGGCCTCGCGCTCGCGGTGCTGTTCAGCCTGCTCTGGGGCTGGCATGCACGGTTCGTGGTGTGGAATGTCTTGGTCGCCACGCCGCTGCTGTTCGGCGTACTGGCGGACATCCGCAAGACCGCCGCCGAGCATCACGAGCGCAGCGTCCACGAGCGCGCCGAGGAAGCAGGCCCGCCGCCCAAAGCGGAAAGGCACTGAAAAAGAGGGACACCTTACCAATTCATGACGTCTGGGATTACTGAGCCTTTGGTAGGTACGGAAACAGTGGGGCGGGCATTCCTGCCCGCCACGCCCCGCTGGCGGGCAGGAATGCCCGCCCCACTGTTTCCGTGTTTCCGCAAGGCTGAGTAGTAAGGTGTCCCTCTTTTTCACCTCTCCCCATGTCCACCGATCACGTGGTTGTCGCGATGTCCGGCGGAGTGGACAGCTCCGTCGCCGCCTTGCTGCTGGTGCGCGAGGGCCGCAAGGTCTCCGGCGTGACGATGGACATCTGGTGCCCGACGGGCGAGTCGGGCGGCATCCGGCCCCAGGGCTGCTGCGGTGTCGAGTCCGCGCAGGACGCCGCCGACGTGTGTGCCCGGCTCGGGATCGAGCATTATGTCATCAACTTCCGCCAGGTCTTCGAGGCGCAGGTGATCGCGCCGTTCGTCGCCGCCTACGCCTCGGGCCGCACGCCCAACCCCTGCCTCGACTGCAACCGGGCGATCAAGTGGGGGGCGTTGCTCCGGTGGGCCGAGGCCCTTGGCGCGAACGCCCTCGCGACCGGCCACTACGCGCGCATCCTCGATGGGCCGAACGGCCCGGTGCTCGCACGCGGCGTCGATCGCTCGAAGGACCAGTCGTACGCGCTCTACATGCTCACCGCAGACCAGCTCGCCCACACGCGCCTCCCGCTGGGCGCGCTCACCAAGGCCGAGACGCGGGCCCTCGCCGCCGAGGCCAGCCTCCCCATCGCCGAGCGTGAGGAGAGTCAGGAAGTCTGCTTCGTCGTGGACGATGACTACCGTCGGCTCATCCGCGAGCGCGCGCCCGAGGCCTTGCGGCCTGGGCCGATTCTCGACCTGTCGGGCAGGCAGCTCGGGGAGCACCACGGCCTCGCCGGCTACACGGTCGGCCAGCGCAAGGGCCTCGGACTCGCGGGCGGCCCGTGGTTCGTCGTCGCGCTCGACCCCGCCCGCAACGCCGTCATCGTAGGGACGCACGAGGACGTGTACGTCTCCGAGGTCTTCGTCCGGGACGTGCGACTAGGCGCCTCGTGTCCCCCCAGCCCGTTCGAGGCAACCGTGATGACGCGCTATCGCGGCCCCGAGTCGCCGGGTCGGGTGACCGTATCCGCCGACGGCTCGGCGCGCGTGCACCTTCTGGAGCCGCAGCGCGCTCCCGCGCCCGGCCAGGCCGCGGTCTTCTATGATGGGGAGATCATGCTCGGCGGCGGGATCATCGCTCAACTGGGGAAGTAGGAGGACAGGCATTCCTGTTGATTGCCAGCATGCGTAACGCTCGTTACGATGGGTGGGAATGTGACAGAGGAACAGCCTCCGCTGCCCCAAACCACCCACTACATCCTAAATGAGCGCCTTTGGTGCCGTTGATGATGTCAAC